>NZ_CALLXM010000233.1 GCF_937875265.1 uncultured Acetobacter sp.
CGATCCATGTCTGTGGCACAGCAACACCCATGGCGCCGTAATTTGCCCAGGTCGCAGACGCTGCTGCTGCCAGCGCGTTTGTTGCCTGTGTGGCAAGCGGCACTGGCGGCGCGGGCGGCGTGTAATCAATAATCTTGCCGTCCTGCACTCCGCGCCCTGTTGGTAGACGGAACGCTGTGGTGTCTGCCCAGTCCTGGCGAGATACGGCAATCAGCGTGCCGGCAGCCGGGACGCTGGCCACACTGGTCAACGTCCAGGTATCATACCATCCCGTCACGCTCGTGGGCTGTGCCGCCGCTGTGTCATACCCTGCATAATACCGTGCCGGATAAAGAAGAGCGCCCCCCTGGACCCAGATGGTTTGAGCTCCAGCCGTCAGCGCCCACTGGTCTTCAGTCAGCGCGATCATAGTGGCTGCTGCCGGAAGGTTCTGGACTACCGTCTGGGGTGACTGGACGTCGTAAAGAGCCGTTATTTTTGTAATCCCAGTGGCCGTCGTGTCGTATGCCGCATAATAGCGTGCAGGCCACGCAGCAGCGATCACCGCTGCTCCAGTGAGAGAGGCTGTCGTCATTATCTTGGTCCAATCGCATTGACGGTAAGTGTCAGCGCATCCGTGCTGCCAGCTGTCGAATTCCCGTGGACGGAAACGGTAATATCAAAGCCGGTAGCATCCGGCGTTGTATTGTTAGCGAGCGAGACAGACCGGCTCTGGCTGTTATCGTTTCCATTGAACGAAGGGACTGATGCGCCAGAAAACGCTTCGGGATAGGTAATCCTGTGTGAGTTGGTGCCATTTGATGGCACCGAAACAACAAAGGACTGGATCTTTTTCCCGTAAGGCAGGTTGATTACCTGGCTGTCGGATGTCGAGAAATCTGACACATAGGTGGCAGTCGGCACATAGCTGGCGAGATCCGCCGTATAGGCCACGTCCCCATAATCACTGTCATTGATTCGTGCACCTTCGGGAAGCGACATATATCGCCAGTTTCCAGCGGACCCTCGAAGGGAAAACAAGCCGATAAACTTGTAGCCAACGTGTTCCTGAACCTGACAATGGAACTCGCCCCCACGGCCTTCTGCAACAGACACAAATCCGGGGTAGTTAACGTAAGTATCCGTCGCGGGTGAGCCAGGATTATACTGCGCCACCACGCCACCTGTGTTGCCCTCAACCGTGACGGTCCCGCTGAGGATGCCCCCTGTCTTGTCGTATTTTCCAGCCTGCAAATTGCTCTCAGCGTCCGAGGCTCGCTGGATCTCGTTTGTGAGTGCAGTCTGTGTCGCAAACAGTCCTGCCGCCCAGCTTTGCGTTGCCAGAACACCGTAATATTGCCCGGCCACGTAGGCAGACAGACCGCCACTGGCGTTGCCAATATTGACCTTGTCTTCTGTCAGACCGGTAATGCCGCCCTGTTCAACGGGCGTAAATCCGATAGCTGCGGAGGACGCACCGGCTGCCACCATCTTCTGCACGGCCTGATAGACCTGCGTCAGATCATCGTTGCTTGGGGTTATGCCAGCCTGACCGATAAGATAGACTAGCTCATTCCGGACCTCATTGTGGTCCGTGGCATCAATCTCCGTGCCCTCAATAAGCGCAGCATCGTCCCGGTTCGCATACTGCCTGCGCCCCTGGTTATCAGTCACAAACCCATCAGATTTCGTGAAATCAACCATCAGTTCGTAGCCTCAGCATATTTAAAAACCAGCGTCGTCTGCGCCGGGCACAGCCGCTGCATCGGGCACTCCAGTCCGGTTGTTTTGTTGGGAAGGGTCACGATCCAGAGGAACCGCAGATCGGAGGTGCCATAGCGCGCCGTGCCGCATCGCACGCGCCCATGCACAGGCGTCTCGGGTTCTTCGATCGTGATCGTGTATCCAGCCGCTGCGGCCATTGCCTCAAAGAACGCGGGCGTCACACCAGCCCCAGCCACCCAGCGCTGGAACGCCAGCGCCTGCCGCTGTTCAAGCGTCAGATCGCCCTGGTCGCGCCCACACGGATCCGGCCCCAGCACGGCTTCATAGTCGGCCAGCAGTCCGACTGCGGTGCCAGGTGAAATCTCCCGCGCCAGCCCGTCAACATCGCTTTCCAGAAGTGCGAATGGTCCGGCAAAAGCCTGTAGGAACTTGGCCAGATTGCCATCGGGACTGCGCTCAATCGCTCCCGGCGGCATCAGGTCATGCAGCCATTCATCGCGGATCTGTTCTGGCGTGCGGCTCATGATGCGCTCCGCCAGTCAATGGCGCCCAGCACAGCCATGGCATTATCGGCCAGCTGGTCGTCCGTCGTAGGGGAAACCAGATCATTGCTGGTGCCGTTGATGGTCGTCAGCACCGCGACAATTTCAGACACGTAGAGCTTTCCGCCAATCCCCTTGGACGGGTAGTAGGCCGTCAGTTCTGCCGTAACCTGTTGGCGCGCGGCGACAGTATCCGGATTCAGGGCAATGGCTGGATTTTTCTGGATCAGCTGGGCCGCCACAACCGTGACTTTTGCCGTTACCGGTCGCCGTGCATCAAGATAGGCCTGCACGGCAGCCACCTGCGCATCTGTCGGCACAGCCGGACCCGGCATGGCGATAACAACACCCACCGTGCCGCGCCCGTAAGCGTCAGGCAGAACGTTGACATAAGTGGCCCCGGCGTCTTTTGCCCACCCTTCATAATCCGTGGCAGTTCCGCCTGCGACAGGGTTGCGTATCTTGGCAATAATGCGGGCACGCCAGCTTTCCACGGATTCAATGTCAGCCCCACCGGCCAGCCCTTGCGAGTCCACCACCAGAGACGTCACTCCCGCTACGGGGGAAACCAGCGTCAGCTCGGTTCCTGCGGCAAGATTGCCAATGGTGCCGGTGGTGTTGGCCTGCACAGCCACGGGGGCTGTGGTGCCTTCCGGGATTGTGGTGGCCGTCGTTACCAGCCATTGCACGCTGCCGTCAGACACAATCGCTGTGCCAATAGGGAGCGTCACTTCCTGACTCACAGAGGCCAGCACGTTGCCAATCGCCCCCGTCGCCGGGTTGCGCGGCACGCCCCACATTTCAGCATGCTGGGGCAACAAGCCGTCTGCCGTGGCGGTCGTCACCATCATCTCAAGCAACTGGTCACGGATGGCGCTGTAAACTTCAGAGAGGGCCAGCGTCCAGACGACACCCAAAACCTGTTCCAGAGTCTGGGGGGCATTCGGGTCCAGACGCACAACGGTGCCATCTGCCGCCACAAACTGCTGTGCCAGCATGCTGGCCGCCAGACGCTGCGCAAGTGTTCGTGTTGTCGGGATAGCCCAGCTCATGCGGCAGCGCTCACCGTGCGGGAGACTGAAACCGCGCCAATCTGGCAGCCAATCTGCAACGTGTTGCGGCCAGCCAGCGCAGCGGTCACCGTCACGGTCACGCCCCACCAGGCACGGATGCTGGCCATCGCCTCATCCGCATAAGCTGCGCCCAGCAGGCGGTCCATCTCGTCATACTTGCCGCGTGCCAGCAGCCACAGGCGCGAGCCAAAGCGGGTATCGGTCAGGATGTCACCGACCCAGCCACGGCGCGCCAGAAGACCACCGGATTGCGCAGGCAGCAGAGCAACGTCATTGGGGAGTGTATCGTCAGGGTCGGCGCGACGGTCGCACTGCAATGCCAGCAGCCCGGATGTCGCCAATGTCGTCTCAACAGCGAGCGTGCCACGCCCACCAGCTCCCGCCTGAACCACAAGGTCCAGCCTTCCGGTTGCGTCTGAGCGCATCATGAGCGTGGTGGGCGTATCCATGCCCATCAGATGCGGGATTTAGTGGGACGTATGCAGTGTCCCGCCTAAGCCACGCAGATCACTAAAGAGGCGCGGAGGTCGGGTTGCCCGGACTTTCGCTGGTGTGCGTATGGTCTTTCAGGCTTTTACCTGCACCCACCACATCCTTCTGGCCCGTCACGGTGCCGGTCGCCGTCATATCGCCCTGGGCAATAATGTCCTTACTGACCTTCAGGCTTCCAGTCACTGCCACACCGTCTTTGTCTACCGTCATGATGCTCTGCCCCGCAACACGCACTTCCAGCTGCTCAGCGGCATCCACCCGGATAATTTTGCCCTCTGTCAGATAGATTTTCTGGCCCACAGCGTCATAAAGCACTGTCTCGCCTTCCGCGAGATTGCCCATCCGGGACGCAGACGGATTGCTGGGCGGAAGTGCAATCGGGTCCGCATGGTCACCACCTGCGGCCACAACCGCCGTCACCGCGCCATCGTGCGGGACGTGGCTGCTAAACCCAAACGGGAAATGCACCGGGACTTTCCCGCGTGTGCGCCCATAGTGCGTGTCCAGCGTCACCGTCTGGTTGGACCCGGTGTCATCCAGATCCCGCACCACCGCCCGGCTGATCAGCCCGCGCAGGGACATATACAGATCCCGAACAGACCGGCTCATCCGGCTTTCCCGTTAATCAGACCGCTGCGACGTGTGCCCTTTTTCACGCGGTCATTGTCGCCCGTCAGGTCATAGGTGTCAGGGGGCACCACGCTGATGCGGGTCTTATAGCCACTTTCATCGTCCACATAGGTCACGGCACCAATCAGCATGTCCTGATCAAGCCCGCTGTATGCGTCCAGCACATAGACCAGGGCATTCGGCTTCCACAGGTCTCCATTCCGCGCAGCCAGTCCGGCCACCGTGTAGATGCGCATCGTGCCGTGCGCCCGCGTAGTCCGCATCCGCCAGTCGGCCTGATCCTGCAGCGTCCACGGGCTGGCATCTGTTCTGGGCTTGCTGGCCTTGCGAGGCGCGCGACGTGTGCCGGCATGATAAGCCATCGGCGCAGGCCCGGCATCCGCACTCAGCCCCTGCGCAGTGCTGTCCAGCGGCACATCTGTTGCCGTCTGGGCGGCTTCTGAGCCTCCCGATTGCGTGGCTGCCAGATACACTGCGGGCCGATACCGGCGCACGGAAGGGTCAACAGCATGACCATACCGGACTACGGCCGCACTTTCCGTTTTGCTGTGGCTGGGGGCAGCAGGCGCATTGCCGGGGGCATCCGTAAGCGGCGCGGCAGACGCATCAAGAGCGGCTTTGGCAGGTCTTAAAACGCTCTTAAAAGCCCCTTTGATCCAGATATCCGAGTAATGCTCCCGCACATCAATCTGCGCGTCCACTTCAAGGATATTGTCACCCATGCGGAGATCTTCCGGCGCGCGGGTCGTGCCGGCCTTAGTCAGGCGTAGGCCACCAATACCGTCCGAGACCACCAGCACACCACGCTGGCGGCTCAGCTTCTCCACCGTCTGCATGGTGCGCTCACCCGGATCCACAGCGACCAGGGTAAATGGTGCGCCGGGGTCAATCTCGCTCTGCACTGCAATCCCGTAAGGGCTGGCCAGCTTGCCCACCACAGACACCAGATCAATCTGCCGATATTCGCCGGGGCCAGTCGGGTTGGAGCAGCAATCCACCATGTCACCAGTCATGTCACGACCGGAAATAATGGCCTCCAGCTGGCTGTCAGCCATACGGAGCTGGATGTTGTCCACGTAGCCCCGCAAGACAGTTTCACCCCGGATCTTGATGGTCACCGGATCATGCTCACGCACCTGCGCAAATTCCGGCGCATCGCCGCCAAGCGCATTAAACGCCCGTGTTGTGTCCAGGTAGGTGATGCGGAACGCGCCGGCGATATCCGCCAGATCCCGCCCAACCTCACAGGCGCTCCACGTCTTAAGTGTCTGGCCATTGATCTGCACTGTCATGAGTCGATCACGGACTGTCGTCACGCTCTCGCTCATGTCAGATCACCCGGCTGAAGCACGCGGAGGGTGCCGGGACTGGTCACTGCCGGCTGACGCAGGCCGTTCCGTGCCACCAGATCGGTCCACACGTCTTCAACCTCTGCGGTGTTGTCTCCCGCCACAGCATAGGCCACCAGCCACGCACTCATCTGGCGTGGCACAGTGACAGAAATAACCGCAGGCAGACGCCCCAGACGCTCGGAGATGTCCGCCGTGATGGCCGCCTTGCTGTCCCGCAGCGCGCCCAGCATGCCGCTGATCGGCACCGCAGCACCACTTGTGCCGGCCAGCGTTTCGATATCGCTGATCAGATCATCCAGCATGGCCAGAAGGCGGTCACGCCATGTCAGGGCATCGTCCTGGCTGGCATAGGTCAGGGAGGATGCCGCAGCCACGGCCTGCGCCGCTGTCACCAGTGTTGCGCCCAGCATCAGCCCGCGCACGGATGCCGGATCCGCAGCCTGTTCTGCCGCAGTCTGGCCGGCTGCCCGCAAAGACTGCGTTGCCGTTATCAGCAGCGTTGTGGCCACAGCCGGATCAATGTCATCGTCATCCACGCCACTCACCGCATCTGCCGGCGCAATCGCTGCAGATGCCGTGGGGGATACGGCCTGCGCTACAGCAGCCGGCACGCCCGCCAGCAGAGTTGTCACGCTGTCCGCATAGGTCGTGTCGCTATTCGCCACCGGCACGCTCACCCCGCCTGCGAGAGCCGCCAGCGGAGCAGCCGCCGCAGTCCGCACTGGCAATGCAGCCGTGGATCCTGTCACCGCATCCCACACACCCCGCGCGACAGACACAGAACTGGAAACAGCGCTGACCAGTGCCAGCGGCAATGTCAGGGGAGACAGGATAGAACGCAGGGCCAGAACGCCCTGATCAACCAGCGCATCAGCCTGCGTCAGCACGCTGGTCAGCGTATCTTCAATGGCGGCAAACAGCCCCTTACTGGTTGCCTGCACCGGCACGCGCACAAAGGTGGCCTGGAACCGCGCCATGCGGATCTCGCCGTCTGAAAACGAGACAGTGCCCGGCTGAACCAGACGGCACTGGATTGCTCCCCACCACGGGTGGACCAGCGTGCCAGATCCGGCCAGCATCAGCGCCGTCCGCATGCGCTTTGCCCGGATCACATAGTCATCGCCAATGATCAGGCCAGAGACGCGGATCGGCCCGTCCTGTGCGCCAAAATCCTGCGTGCGGAAGTCGTCGCGCCCCGGAAACCAGATCTGGAGCATACGGCGTCCGGCCTCGTCCTGGCTGTTCGGCATCCAGAACGTGACACCACGCCATGCAGCAACAGACAAAGCGCCATTAACAGCACCACCCAGCAGGCCGCCCAGCACATTCGTCTGGCTCCCCAGTGACCCTGCGCCAAGCCCGGACAGAGATGTCAGACCAGAAAGCCCGCTCATGGCACAGCCACCATGCGGCCACGGTCAGGCGTGATGCTGACCAGCCCCGGCTTGCCGGATGTCTGGCGCACATTCAGCGCCGGATCATGCGAGACATGCAGACCAAACTGGCCGCCCTGCGTTCCCGGAGAAGCAGGCACGGCAGCAGGAACAGCCGGATGCGCCAGCCATTTGTCCATGGCCTTACCGATTGACGAATTATCAATCCATTGGTCCATCGCGTGCAGCGGAGCCATTAGATAACTGCCAATGGTCTTGGCCCATCCGCTGATCCAACTTCCCAGACTGCTCAGCATGGGTTTGATCCTGTCCCAGTTCCGCCAGGCGAGATAACCGGCTGTGACCGCTGCCGTGATCCCGACAATGGCGAGCGAGACAGGGTTGAGCAGTGCAGGAAGAGAAGCCAGAGAACTGAAGGACAGCAGGCTCCGGATTAACACCAGTCCGGCCCGCAGCGGAATCAGCACAGCCCCCAGCGCACCAAGGGCTGCCGTGATGGCCAGCACGCTGCCCACACCCGCAATCAAGTCCGTGGACAGCCCATGGGTGTGCTGATCCAGCCAGTCAAATGCGATGGTCAAACCATGAAGCGCCATGGTCGCCACATTCAGCACAGGCACGAACGCCGTCCCAATGCGGCGCTCCGTCTGGCTCAAGGCGTCCTCAAACGCGTGCAGTCGGATAAGCGTGGATTGTAAGCCGGTTTCAAAATCCTGATTGATAACGGCTGGCGTTGCGCCGGACACGCGCGTCTTGATTTGCTGATACTGGTCCATGTGCATCAGGATTGCCTGGACAAAGGCACGGTCCTGCTCATTGTTGAACAGTTCCCCCAGGGCCTTCCGGTCCTGACCACCCTGCGTGATCCGGTTGACCTGCTGCATGACTGCCTCAATCGGATCCAGACCGCCTTTGCGGGCATTTTCTTCCGTGCCGAACAGATCCACACCGAATTTGGCAAACCGCTTCGCCGTGTGCGGAGAGGTAATCGCCTGGATAAAGGCCCGCGTATCCGTTGCCGCTTCGCCTTCCGTACCCGTGCTTTTACGCACCACGGCCATGGCGGCAGCCAGATCATTCACGCCACTCCGGCCCGTCACGCCCAGCTGGCCGGCAGCCGCAGCAACCTGCGGGAAGAGCGGAGCCAGTTTTTCAAACGGCAGGTCAGCGCTTTTCCCCGCCAGCGCAATCGCAGCCAGAGCACCGGACGTGTCGGTATCTTTGATCCCGAGGTTTTCCTGCAAGGCGAATGTGGTTTTTGCCACTGCGTCAGGGGCCGCATTATAGGCCGTGGCAATGCGCGCCACCTGCGGCAGCACAGCATCCAGACGTGTGCTGGAATAGCCTTCACGGTTGAAAAATCCAGCCGCAGCCGCAAGCTCCGGACTGGTCTGACCGGTATCCCTCGCCAGAGCATCCAGCCTGCGGCCATAGGCGGCCATAAACTGCTGGTTTGCTGCTCCATGCAGATCCAGCCCAATGCCGATGTGCGCCAGATCGTTGTCGTATTCAGCCGCGGCATGGATCGGGGCCAGCACACCAAAGCCGGCAGCAGCAGCACCAAAGGCGCTCCCCATGCCGCTTTGCACGGCATCATGGAAGCCACGCCCGGCAGCCCCAACACGTCCGAAATATCCCGAACCACCCTCACCAGATGACCCGGATGCATTGGAGGTAAGGCCTGCGGCCCGATAAGCAGCCTGCGCCCGCTCCATGGCGGAGCTGACCTGTGTGGCAGCGCTTTCTGCCTCAGCCCCCATGCGACCAAGCCCATTGGCCGCTTCGGATGTCGCTGCACCCGTCGCGCCCAGAACCTCATTCATCGCGGTGACGCTTTCCGTCACCTCAGCCGTTGTGGCCGTGGCCCGCGTCAGGGTCTCGGCCAGAGCCGTCGTGCCTTCGGCTGCCGTCTCGGTGGCTCCGGTCGTGCGTGTCAGAGTTTCATTGAGTTGCGTGGTGGCACGCGTGGCGCGGGCCACTGGCTCGGTCAGACCGTCGAACGGATTAGTGACCTCTCGGAGCCGGTTTAGAGCGACATCAATGCGCTCCAGAACGCCTTGAATGGCCTGCAGCGGCTCTGATGAACCAACAGCAAAATCCAGCTCAAATTTTGCTCTTAGTTCATCAGCCATTTTGCGCCTGTCTTATTGCGTCTGCGCGGCGCTCAGCCAGTTCGCCAAGCGCCACGGCCCAGAACGCAACCCGCCTGGGCGTCATGTCCAGAAGTTCGGCTTCAGAGAAGCCCATCTCACTTCCAATGGCAGCGAGAATTACTGGCCAGTCGTCTGGCCATTCCCCAAAAAAGTGGCCGCCACTTCAGTCAGGAACAGGAAGTCCGGGCCTTCAACATTGTCCATGAATGCTTCGGCCACCGGGCCAACCAGCTGCGCAGAGGCCAGCATCAGTCGTTCCAGACGGGAACCGGTGCCATCCGTATCCAGCATCGCCACCATGCCGCGCCCACGCACCCGAGACAGCGTCACAGACGTCATGGGGGCATCCCCCTGAATGATCTGCACAGGATACAGCAGCTGCACAGTGTAAGACCCATCGTCATTCTTCGTAACGCGCGGGTCATCCAGCGGGCTGGTTTTTGTTTTCGTATCACTCATGAGCTTACAATTTCCTGAAACAGGCCCGCATTCCAGGTGACCGGCGCTTTGCCGCCCTGGTCGGACAGTGTGGGATTATCGAGAATGAATGCGTCCGGCAGCACATAGGCCTGACCGGTGTCACATTTGACCTGCAGCTCACCTTCATCACCCGCGTTAAAGGCGGTGAGTTTCATGCCTTTTTTGAGCACGGGCGTTGCCTTGACTTCACCAGCCGCGAAACTCTCGTAACGCTGCACAGTGCCGCCTGTGACCTGCGTGTTGTTCTTTGTGCCAGGGAGCTTGATCGAGCTGCCGGATACGCATTCGTACTGAACGCCCATCCACCAGATCGTCATAATGCCAACGGTTTGTGCCATGTTACACCTGCATTTCGAGGGAGTTGGCCAAAACCATCAGGCTCCCCATACGGTTGATGAGAAGCTGGGAATTCACGCGGTTGCGGTCAGTCGCATCACGCTCAAACACAGCCTCCGGACTCAGCGTGTCCGCATCGTCAATCCACCCGGCATTGGCATACAGGGTGCACTGCCCGACCCATGAGAGCTTGAGCGTGCCGGGCGTCACAACATTGGCTGCACTGATCTTTGCAAGCGGAGAACCGTCATCAGCCAGCTTGTCCCGAGGATACGTGCTGGTGATGTAGGTATTGAATTCATACCGCACACGTGATGCCACCTTGGGGGACATGATGTCTGTCCAGATGGTGTCTGCGCTGCCTTCATCATCCACAAGGCTGGTCGTCACGACCCGCTCCAGTTCCACGGTTCCGCCCTGCAGCACGTTGAACGTGCTCATGCCATTGTTCAGCAGGATATTCCGCGTGCTGTCGTCGTAATCATCATCATCATCCGGGCCGCGCCCAGCCAGCGCCGTCAGCGCCAGCGTATGCAGCTGCCGCGCCGGATCCGCATTCAGGGCAGCCGATGCCACAGCGCACAAAGAGCCGGCTGCTTCCCACGGCGCAAACCGTGCCCGGTTGGCGGGCAGGATGCTGATGAATTTGGAATTCTGCGTTTCAGACAAGGCGAGTGCCTGCCCATAAGTGGCCCGCATCCCCAGATACACATGCGTATCCAGCTTGATCATGGCCCCAAACCGCCGGGTGGCCTCCGTTGCAAACACAGCCAGGTTGGGCTGGTCAGCCGTAATCCAGGCCATATCCGTATACCAGGTCCGGCTGACAACACTGAGTGCAGGTGTTACGTCCGGAACGCCTGCGCCCTGAACCTTCTGGGTAATCCCCAGCGATGCACCGGCAACCCCGTCGCCATACTGGGTGCTTTCGCGCACATCAATGTCGTTGGCCCATGCGCCAGTATCCACAGACACAAAGGTCAGGATGCCGGTGGCAGTATCAAGAGATCCCGTCACCCCCGTGGCCGCAACAGGCTGGACGGCAGACCATGCATCCCAGAGGGCAGCACCAATGTCCACCGCAGTCATGCCGGTGGTCACAGTGGCCGCTACGCGATACCCGTTAATCTCTAGCGCCACGGTGCCAGAAGCCGTTGCTGGCCCTGCTGGCGTGATGGTCCAGGAGGCAGCTGCTGCACCAGTGGTAGCGGCGACCATAATCAGATCAACCTGCGTATAGGGTGCGTCCGTCAGAAACGCAGAGACCATCTGCGCCGTTGCCGTGCCCGCGCCGGCCAGAGCCGCTGCGCGCGATGCGGTGATGTAGGGATAGACTTTCAGCGGTGTGCCGTTGCCTTTCGCCCCCATAACCCCAATCAGCAACACACGCAGAGGCATGCTGGACAGGCTGGTGCCGCTCCGCAGTTCACTCACCTGCGTATAACTTCCGGGCACCTTCCAGTTGGCCGGCACCTGATCGACTGTAATGGTCATTTATTCTCGGCCTTCTTTTCAGCGGCAGGAGCCACTGCAGGAGCAACGGGGGCGGCCTGACTGGTTACGCGAACCAGATCGCCACTGCGCAAACACCGCGCCCAGAAAAAGTCTTTTTCATCCACGGAAAATTCCGTCTTCGGGCATTTCATGCCGCGCTGGTCACGCACAACGCGTCCCGGCGCCACTGTTACACGCACGGTCATGCGTCCTCTCTTACATTCAGGGTGGTCTGCGGCTGGGTGTTCCCATCCACGGTCCAGGTTTCTGCCAAAGTGAGGAAATCGGGGAGCTGGCCGAGCAACAGATCGTTGCTCAATCCGACATCTTCAAAATAGACTTCCACGCCGCCAATGGCGGTGTTGGCATCCAGCCATTCCGCGCCGTCCGGGAAACTCACGGCCCGCACACGCATGATGCCCAAACCATTGATTGATACATTGTGGAGCATGGCCACGGCCATTTCCGTCATGCCCAGCACGCCCACGCCCCACTTGTCAGACGTCCCGAAATAGACGGCCTCAGGGTTGCTGTGCTTGACGATAAGGAAGACGGGGAATGACAGCGTGCCACGAAAGCTGGTGCCGCTCTTTGCTTCCGCCGTCCACCGGCTGAAGGCCAGACCCACAGAGAGTTTGCCCGTCAGGATACGGTCCCAGACAGATTTTGTCGGAGAGGGTGGCACGACGTGGTGCTTGAACCCCTCTTCAGGGAACGCAATCTTCAGCTGCCGCTGCACGGCCCGGAAGGCTTTGACCAGAACATCCCCATGCAGCAGAGCGTCAGGATACTGATCAGCGGAAAACGTGCGCTCTACCATAGCCTGTTACCCGGAATGGAGGTTGGGCGGGCAGACACGCGAGACCAGACATCACTCTTGTCTGCCACCGCAGTGGCATCCAGCGTCGCAGCACCGGACCCGACATTGGCCAGCCACTGCAACGCATCTTTGCGCTGGGTCTGGATCTGAAGCGGCGGAGCGGTGTCATCACGCGAACACAACGCATACCGCGCCAGAGCGCACACAGCATCCACCACCGGCAACTGCACGGGCCGCACCGGCACAACATAGCGACGCTGCAGGTAGGTGTCCGCCAAGGCAGACGCCCGCTCCAACGCTTTGTTGATCTGGTTGACGTCCATCACGTCCCGGTCCCGGGTGAGATCGCGCGTTGCATCAATCAACGCACGCTCCCCATACCGGTCGATCATGTCCTGCACGGTGGCGTAAGCCATAGCTCAGCCGACCTCGATAATTTCGAGCTTCGGCTCAGTCCGCATCTTTTCCAGCTGCTGCTTTTTCAGCTCGCCCGGCTTGTAGACTTTCAGAGCCTTGTGTTCGATGCCGGCACGACGGAAGCCGGGATCACGGCAGATCACAATAATCTCGCCGGGCCGCACAACGCAGTCGTGCCCGTTGGACGTCACGGCAACGGAGTGTTCAAACGCCTCTTTGGCGTCTTTCAGAGCCGGGTCAATCTCCGGCTTCTTCGGGGGAGTGGCCATATCAGCCTCCTACTTTCTGGCTGAGGCGCGGGGCCACCAGCAGGTCACACGCGCCTTTCCAGACGTTCGCACCAGGGATCCACGTCTTCCCGTCAGGCGCTTCAACCGGCACCATGTCGCCGTTCAGCAACTGGCGGCCAGCGCTCTCAAGGTTCTGCGGCACAACCAGCAGATCCGGGCGGATGCCATACGGAGTGCCATCCTTCCGGCGCTGGGAGGCCATTGCCGCCAGCGCATCCGCAAACGTGTCACCATTCAGCGGGCGGGTGCTGCGGTAGGCGAACTGATACATGCCCAGACCAGCATTGCAGCGACCATCAACGCCCCACAGGAATTCGTTACCCGAGAACACGTTACCTGCCGTGATCTGGGTTTTGGCCGTCACCACAAACGGGCGACGCGGCTGGTAGATCATCGGTTTCAGCGGGCGGCGTGTGCAGAAGAGATACCAGGCAGGACCAGCAGCCTCAGTAGCCTGCGGCACGCCAAGGTTGGAATAGCCGGTCAGCTTGCCATTCTCGTCGTAGGTCTGATGGTCCGTATCAAAGTAATACTGGCCATCCATGCAGGCGGTTTTAACGCCCGTCTCAAGCGCATCATAAACCAGCTTGTCCGGCATTTCCGCAGCATCAGCGGCCAGCTGCTCAATGGCAGGCGCCAGGATGCCAAACTGATCGTCTTCCAGATCTTCCCGGCGGATCCCCAGCGTTTCCTCAAAGGTTTTGTTGCGGATGACAAAGCCGCCCGCTTCAAGCCGATGAATAACGCGCTGCCCAACCCACTCACGCAGACCCGGCATTTCCGCCAGACGCGGGTAGAAGTTTTCCCCGGCGTTGGACGGAATGGTCATTGTGAAGCGGCCAAATGTGGGGGCCGCCGTCTCAATGTATTTGTTGAACGACTTGTTGATCGTCGCCGTCAGGGCATTGATGTTGCCGATATTGATATCCATGGGAGACCTTACGCGATCAGCACATACGCGGTGCCGTCAGCCTCAAGGCCGGACAGCGTGCCGACCTGGAGCCGGGCAGAACCGCTTGCTGGGGTTTCAGTGAGGGAGACGGTTTCATCGTCCACCGCGTAGACAGGCTTGTTCACGTCAGCCCACGTCGGAGCGGTATCAAACGGCAGTCCGTAACAGCTTTTTTCGCACCACAGCGGGCCTGCGCCCGCCTGAGCACCCACTACAGAGCTGGTGCCGGTATTGTCCTGCGCATGCCGGGCAATACCCGCGCAGGCCACAACCGGAGAGGGCGGAGCAGCAGTGCCTGCAGCCACAACAGACCCATCCTGACAAACCATGCAGATGGACCCACGGAAAACGCGGTTTCCGGCAGCAACAAACAGAGGGAATTCCGGTGCATGAGAGACTTTTTTCTCAGGCAGCACGCGGTCTTTGGTTAGCGCCATGATTAGCCTCCCGTCTTATCAGTCGGGATCAGCGCCGCTTCCATAGCGCTCACCAGCTTGTCCGGCTTGCCGCCATCGGTCCGACCGTGCAGCGAGACAGCTGCCAGGCCACCGTCGGGCACGTTTTCCAGACCGGACGCCACATCCTCGGCCAGCGCGGCGTCCTGCATGTGCAGGGTCACAAGGCGCTTCTTGACCGTTTCATTCACCACCTTGCGGGTGGACAGATCCTTGACCCAGCTTTCAGCGGAATTTTTTGCAAGCTCACCCTGCAGGTCACCAACCGTTTTACGGAGTGAGGAAAGTTCCGTTTCCGTCTGCGCATGCGTGGTGACAGCGGCACTCTTGGCCTGGACAGCAGCCAGCACCGCGTCATCGGTCGCGTTGGCATCCAGTCCGACCAGCTTTGCCACGCTGGCATGCAGCGTCACTGCCGCCTTGCCGCGTGCAATGGCCGCGTTGATATCGTCTTCCGTCGCCGTCTCGGACAGACCGAGCGAGCGACGAAGCTGTGCGAGGTCCATCCTCGTCTCCTGATTTTGGGAATGTAGGGAGGTCACCCCAAAGTTGGGGCGATTGGTCAGGCTGACAGCCTCAATCCACTCAACCGTTCCATCTGGCCGGGAGCCAATGGCCGGTGAGATGCCGCGATAAGCATGGTCGCTCATCAGTTCGGCACCACGCTTTGTCCAGTTCACACGGCCCCAGATCCCGTTTTCGCGGGATTGCAGTTCCACCACCCAGCCAACAGCCGGGGTGGATTTGCCTTTGGGGCCTGCCACGTGGGTTGCGTGGTTTTCGTCCACCACCATCTTCCCGCCAACCATGTGCATGGAGCGCTGGATAACGGCCTGCGGATCTTTCAGAGTGAAAGGCCCGCGACCATCCTTGCCGCCAAACGTGCCGGCAGGTGTCAGGTGTATCCACTCAGGCGGCGTGTTGTCCGCGCTGTCTGGCAGAGCCATGTGGTGGATTGAGGTGACAATGTTCATGCCCCGTTTGTGGGGCAGATGCGGACATAAATTCAGTGTCCTAGCTGGTCCACCGATGCCTGGAACCAAAAAGCGAATATTTTGCGCGCAGAGAGGGGTGGATGCGTTTTACGGGTAATCGGACCTCACGGCACCCTGAAACGCACAGAGACCCCTTTTAGACCCTTTTAAGAACCTTTTAATGGCGCGGGCCTGTCATCAAATATCATCCGCGCAATGCACGGGCCAGATAATCTTCCAATTCACCCATCACGTCTTCACGGTCTTCCTGTGTAAACCCAAGATAGGGGCGAGCCGGAATAGTCACAGATTTCCGTGAGAACTTCTCATCCCCCATAAAGAACGTCAGGGCGGGTCTGTTCTTTGGCACAATCACACCTCCCATCTGGTGGATACGTGCGTAGGGGAGCGCTGAACCCCAGACCAGAGAGTTGCCACGCACCTGCTTCGTCAGGGAGCGATAAAGGCCTGCAGTCGAATAATCTGCACCACGCAGAATACCTGGACCCTCTTTGGTGCTGGCATAAAGCGGGTTAAGCGGCGCGTAGCTATCCCACCGGACGCCACGTGGATCCACACCTTCCTCCATACGCTTGCGCGTATTGTTCAGAATGGAATTCCCCACGGCACTCAGCACAGCGGATGGATCACGTCCAATCGCGGCAATTCGATCCAGCGCTGCGCGGATCGGACTGCTATCACCACTGACAATAACTGACGGCATGACAGGCGACCTCCTGTTCTGTTATGCTGGATGAGACGCACGGTGAGCTGGCGATATTCTCCTATCCAGAGGCACGCTCAAGAGAGCGGAGCAGATTGCGGGGTTTACGGGAGGCCCCGCCCGTGCGTCATTCCCCACCATCCGTATCGCGCAGATCTAGCAACACGTTCCCGTTGCGGATGCTGGCCAGCGCTTTCTTCTCGGATGTCGGCTCCAGTGAAAGCAGCCAGTTCTCTTTCCGGTTCAGCGTCTTTTTGACAATCAGGCGGTAGAGCTGCTTCCCAATGCGTGACAGCAGCAGGATATGATTCTCGCCGCTATGCAGAACCACCTCCGGCTGAGCAATCATCTGCGGAATCTGCCGGTATTCTTCCGGGGTCATTTCCGCATGGTGCGTCATGTTCTTTTTCAGGTTGTCATCAGACAGCCGCACCGTCCTGTCATCACTCTCCAAAACCTTCTGCACTTCGGGGGGCAGCGTCCCGGCATTAACTGCGCCCACGGGGTTTTCGATCAGATGATCAATCTGCTCGGCCTGCACCTCCTGCTGCTTGGCAGGCGGCAGATCCAGCAACGGTTTGCCGTCCACGCGTTTGACAGGGACGAGTGCCGTTTCAGCCCGTTCCTTTTCCGCCTGCGCCCAGAGCAGACCGGGGTTGGTCTGGAAGCCCGGATCAATCCCGATGGGCACATGCACGATCTGGCCGTTGACCGGGTTTTTCCACGGACGGGTTTCAATTACCGGTGACTCTGAGACAACCCAGTTATTTTTCTTCAGGTCGCGCCTGGACACCGGCTCCACAGTGCAATGGCAGCGCCAGCCGTTAGGCGGGAAATGCGTCGCCCAAAACGGATCGTCAGCCCGCAGGATCATCCCATCCCATGCCAAATGCTGCGCACGGGGGTTCTGACAGGCATGGTGCCGGTAACGCCAGTAGGGGTAGATATCCAGCGCCTCAGGCGTGGTCATCTGCCGATACTGGCCTGCGGCGTAGGCTGTGCTGAGGTTGGTCTGATAAATGATCATCGCCCGCCAGCCCGGCGTGCCATGATACTCCCAGCCATGACGCTTTGCTAACGCCGGGAAGTCCTGAACCAGCTCTTTCAACGTGGTCTTCCCACGCAGGGCCATGTCCACGTTCCGGCGGAAGTCATTCAGCAGCGCATCGGACATCGCCCCCGCAACGCTGAATGCTTTGGCATGAGCCTCAGCTTCCAGTTCCCCGAACGAGGCAGACTGCCGGTTTACCTTCTGCCGGAAGTAGGAGATGGCGTCCTTCGGTGCCAGCCCAACGCCGGAAACGATAGCATCAGCCACCCTTCATGCTTTCCAGCATCATGGCTTCTCCGGCCAGCTCAGCCAGTGTCATGTAATTTTCCATGACCTGGGCAAATTCCTCATCAGACAGAGAGAGCGTATCAAGCCGTTCCCGCAGATCCTGCTCACTGGTTGCCTGCTCAAACTCGCGCTGCACTGCACCGGTCATCTTCTCCAGCGGCTTCTGGGCTTCGCGTGCCAGGCGCTGGGTCATCAGGTCGATCACGTATGGACCGTCCACACGAACATGATCACTCACCAGCTTGCCAATCCGCGCATGCAGGGTGGTCGCCGCCTGCATCTGCTGCGCCTGATCTTCTGCCTGCGGGTCATGCACCGTCGGGATCGGATCACGGCTCGGCAGCTGCTTCGGTGGCTGCACCTTGGCTGGCTGATCGCTAGCCGGCTGCGGCGTCTGGGGCTGGGCAATCATACCCACCACCACATCGCCTTCTTCCGGTGGCTGAAGGTTCAGACGTCCATACAGATCATCCGCCCGCACCTTAAAGCCCTGTGGCCCAAGGTTCTGCACCGCGCTAATCACATCCGGTAATGGTGCTTCATCCGGGCGACCAATGCGCACAACGGGATATTTCCCATTCTTAGGCACGCCAAAGCTCATGTCGATCATGTGGCGCACAATCTCCCGGTTGACCGTGTGCCCCACCAGCATTGCGTCCGCGCGTTCAATATCGTCCTGCACCTGCCTGTGCACCGCTGCTGCTGCATGCGTGCCCTGGCGTGCATCCGTAGTGCCTGTTTGCCCCAGCACGGCCTTACTGGTCTGCTCGTCCAGCCATTTGCAGCGGCGCTCATGCACATCGTTTGAGCCCGCGCCATTCTTCGGCTCAATGAATTCCAGAGCCATGCTTTCGGGAATCATGATGCCCAGCTGGCCAGCACTGCTCACAATGGCCTGCCAGAGCGTGGCACGGTCATCAGCCGTGCTGTCGCGCCCGAACTTGCCCACACGAATGGGGATGCCAAACGCCTGCACAAACACGCCCCAATCGCGGTTTGAAAACAGTTTGAAGAGGCTGTTAAACGCAATGGCGCGCGTCAGCCCCTGATCAATGGTCAGACCAGACCAGGACGGATGCCGGTGGATCACTGCGGATCTTGGTTCCAGACTGACAACCCCCATCTCCGGCACAGCACCGGCCATGTCTGGCGTCACACCAGAGGTCACATCGTCCCGCAGAGAGATCGTCTCACCATCCTGATACGAGATCTCAAACCACCGCTGGGGCCGCCAGATCATCTGCTCAGGCCAGTAGTTTCCAGCTTCCGCGTGCCACTGGAGCGCCTGGACGGAAAAACCCTTGGCAATGGCATCCAGCATATCAAACAGGCTGCGCTGGAGGATGCCTTTGGCAATCCAGTCACGCACAAATTCGCCCTGCCGCTTCTGCAGCGGGTCGGACCCGGCATCATCCACGGTAATCGGCAGCTGACTGACCGTCCGCTTCCGCGTGCTGAGCACGCCCAGATAGTGCAGATCCTTCTGCTCAATCAGTTCACAGAATTCCTGCCAGGCCTGACTGTCCCCTTGACTGGCAGAACGCAGCATCTCACCGACAGATGCCGGATCCACCCATTCCATGGACATGGTGGTGATGGCAGACCGAGATCCGGTGAGGTTCGCACTCCCTACAGGCTGCCGTTGCAGCATCCATGCCGGGAAAGGTTTGCCCGTTGTGGGGTCAATCAGAGCCATGGGTTATTTCCCCGCAGCCTGACAGGCGCGCGTCTGGTCGCGCAGGCCAGCATAATCCCTGATAGCCTGATGCAGCATGGGCGCGTCCGGCGTAGCCACCAGTTCTTCCGCAAGCTGAGTCTGCTGCGTCATGGAATAAGGCACCAGAGCGGGGCAGACGGTCTTATAGGTTACAGCCTCGCACCCGCTCAGCAGAGGGGCCACAAGGGCCAGAGCAGCCAGAGCCAAAAGCGCATTCACGGAGGGTGAGGTCTTCATCAGAACGTCTCCGCCTTCAGCCGCGCCTGCAGCGCCGCATCATCAGCAGGCTCAGCGGCCTGTGCCGCCGCCATGCGTTGCGTGACATCTACAACCAGATCATCCGCCGTCTTCTCTGCGGCGCTGTCTGCTTCAGTCCCTTTTTCTCGACTGGCATGCCACACGGCCCAGACAACCCAAGCGCTCCCGGCAAACACAAACGCCACAAGAATGGTCACGCAGATCCACTGCACATCGGTCATAGTCGCACCCTTCCACGCAGGCCGTAGGGATTTCCCATTCCGGCTCGTTCCATCAGTAATTCTCTCTCAAGCGGGTCAGTCCCACTGTTTTCGTTGGCGACACCGGGAGCCAAGGGATTGGGAATTGGTGTAAATCCGTATTCCATCACCTCAGCCTTGCTGGCCATGATGGCCATCGCCAAGGCAATCGCAGCGTCACCATGACGTTTTCCTTTTTCATCGGATGAGCGACTTTCAGGAACACGGGCAACACCACGGATCGTGCGCAAGCAGCGAATATCGTCCTGAACACCGCTGTCATAAGGGATCGTTACCTCTCCCTCTTCAAAAGCAGCCTTAAGAGGCGGCATGCTTTCCCGATACCAAGCCTCTGAAATCATCACGATTTCGACGCGGTTAGGATATTCCTGAGCCGTCACCTCAGCCAGATAATGACCATTCCCTCGACCATCCATTGCGCCTGTGAAATTCGGCAGCTTTTTCAAGATGTAGAAAAGGATCTGCTTTTGCTGCTCATGGGGGACATTCCGCAGCTCAACAATGAACGGAGTACGCTTCATGAACGAGCGTTCTATGGCCAGAAACCAGAAAACCGTCAGATCGCCACTACGCGCAAAGTCCTCACCAAACGCGTGCCGCAACTTGGGATCAAACTTATCCAGAAGCGGCGCAAGATTTTCTTCGCACCAGTCCTTAACGAAGCTTTCTCGCTCGCTTTTATCTTTGAGGGTAAATTCAGACGTCAGTTCAAGCTCGACAACAGGAACGCCTTTGACCTGGCGGGCCTGTATCAGCCCAAACGGAATAAAGGCTTCATTATCATTGGCTGGGATAACATGCAGTTCTTCGTCCGCCAGATCACCAAACTCGGAAATGATTTCGTCATACCATTTCTTTTCAGCCTCAGCAGACCATTCAAGACCATTCTTCTGGCATATCTTTTTGTAAAGACCTTGCTCAACTGCTTCATCAAACGTGATGCGCATCACGTGATATGGCTTTTTCCCACTTCGGCAGTCTAGGATCAGCTCATTAAACGGATTGGTAACCCCCTTATGGGTGGACAGAATGATAATTCTTGCACCCCAGATGCGCAAAGCTAGAGCTGCCTTAATCATCTCTGCCAGATTGTCGACGAATGCCGCTTCGTCCAGAATGACTAGACCCTGCTTAGAGCGGAACGAGCGCGGCACAGACGGAAGAGCAACAATTTCAAATCCAGAAGCAAACTTGATTCTAAAGACATGAATTTCTTTTTCAGGCTTGTCCGGGTCTTTGAAGATTTCTTCTGCAACTTCAGCTGAGACACCAGTGAGCAACAGAGCATGCGCTGCACAATCATCAATGAATGTGCGGGTCATGTCTTTCTCATAGCCCATATAGAATACATCCATGCCGCCCGCAGATGGGGCTGCTGTGGCTACTGTAACAGCCAGCCAGCTCAGCACCCATGAAATGCCAATGCGTCGTGATTTTTCAATCACCGTCACAGTATTTGACAGGCATTCCCGAATAACGTCCTGCTGATATGGCAGGAGCGGATCCAGAGCTGACGAAGATAGAAGCGCACCACTCATTGCGCGTTATCCACGGCAGGGCCAGATGTCGGTGGGCAATAGACGGCCTCATCTTTCCCTTGAGCAAGGTCAACACCAATGAGCATTGGGAAGAGAAGGCTCTTCCCAATGCGGTGAGATCTGTGAACCAGCCGCACGTTGCGCTCACCAAGTCTGTCAATGATCTCCTGCTGCCAGGGCATTAAACTGGGCTTCTCGCTCACGGTTTAACCCCCAGAATACGCGCACGGATGGCATCAACCGTTTCCTGACTAAGGCCTTTTTCTCTGGCGACATCCTTGATAGCCACGGCATTTTTCGCGTTGATACGTTTCTCAACCCGTTCCTCAATGGCCTTCTGATTTTCAATATCGGCCTTTGAACTCTTGGTCAGATGGTCAATGGCCTTGGCCAGCAGCATGATGCCTTCCGGGTTGCCCTTCAGGGCGGCCAGACCATCCGCGTCGGCAGTTTCTTCGGATGCCAGGTTAAGGTCCAGGATGACGGAATGCAGAAGCTCGATATTCAGCTGTGCAGAGCGTGAGGCCGGAGCATCACCCAGCTGCCGCACCAGAGCCTCAGCAATGTTGCGGGAGTGGCGCAGCTTCGCGCCAATCTGCTCCATGTTTTTGACATGCCGACCGAGCGCAGAACGGCTGATGTCCTTCGCGCCCAGCTCACGCAGCGCGGCCAGTATCTCGTCAATCGTATGACCGCCACCGCGCAGACGCCCGATCTCTTCGCGGATCTCAGGCTCCAGCTGGTCAATGGATGAGGGCCGCGCCATGCTCAGCCCACCGTGCGCCGTGCAACGCCAGACACGATCAGCGCACCCTGTGCAGCGCGGAGGCCGTCATCCGTCAGACGCGCCAACCAAAGTTCACCGCCCACGCGGGGCAGTTTCTCAATGGCCACACAGTGACGGCTCTGGAGAAACATCAGATCATCCCGCATCGTATCGCGGTCAGTATCGCGCCCTGTTTCGCACACAGCGCGCAGAATTACGTCTTCAGACAGCATGCCATCCCGCATCTGGGACAGGGCATCCAGAACTTTACGCCGCCGGTCAGCAGCGATTTCCATGGCAGGGCTCATTACCGCACACCCCCGTGAACGCGGCCACCACGGACCATTGCACGCAGCAGCATCTGTTCCCGCATGTATGCGGCATGCCCACGCGAAACTTTCTTGAAAGGACCAGTCTTCCTGACCTTAAAAAGACTGCGCTTCTTGCGATTTCTCATGATTTTTCACCCATGTGCCCGCGCACAACAGTAAGCAGGAGCTCGCGGGAATTCCTCCCGTCATATTCAATTCGTGCGAGGGAACGCTTGATGTCATCCTCAAGCACGTTGACTCTGTCAGCCAGACCACGATGACGCCCCAGAGATACCAGACCGGCAGCGCCGCCAAATACCCAGATGACGGCACCACATATCAGAATGATATCCTGAGGCATCATCATCTTAGCCTGCTGCGGTCGTGGTTGCGGCGGTGCTGGAAGACGTTGTGTCCTCCGAAGCAGAGGCAGGCACAATAATACCAGCCAGCTCCGCAATAGCCGCTTTGACGTGCGTCATAACGACATCTTCTTTCGGAACTGCGACGCCAAGACCACGCAGAAGCGTCACTGTGCCGTCAAAGGCTTCCTGCACAACCGGGTTACTGGCCTCAAACTTGTTGAACGCAGTCTGAAGATCATCAACACCGGTATCGACCTTTGTAACGGCAGATTTGACTGCGATCTGTGCAGCGCTGCTGTAGGCCGCCAGCTTGCTGCCAGCACCAACCGAGAGCAGGTTGCCAGCAATCGCAAACACAGACGGGAGGATTGTTTTAATATCCATGGGATTTCCCTTTGGCGCTGCGTCTGCGCCATTCAAAATACAAACCAGACGCGCCCGCCCGGCCTGTTCGGATCAAGTGGACAAGCTTGTCCGCTTGATTTCAGGCGACAGCGGCAGGGGCGTCCTGCGCAGCCAGAAACTGGTGCGCAATGGACACACGCTCTTCCAGCCTGTTCAGCCAGCCATCACCAAAAACCGGGAAATTTTTGAAACTTCGGTATGCGGCCTCTTGCTTGGAGGCCAACGCATAAATGAGCATCGCATCGTGCGCCTGCTGCTCTACAGCTGCCTGCAAGGTCCGTGGACCGATATGCCCATCAGGGGACACACCTAGCCATGCCTGCAACTGCTCGGCGTAGTCATGAGAGATAGAGGGGGCGATATCCGCTGGCTTGGCATGCACAAGCTTAAACAGCGTGTCAGGCCCCATAGTGCCGTCTGGAAATAGAATGCCGACAGTGGCCTGCAACTGCCGGACAGCGCGGTCCGGCGTGCTGTTAAAACCGAAGTCAAACAGCATCACATCAACACCAGCAGGCAAACTGTCGCACTGCATCACCTGCCAAAACCGCTCAGTCGCAATGCTGCGCGCCTGGGAGACTGTAATCTTCCGCATCACTGAGGAATTCACGGCAGAAACAGATCCCATAACCAGCGCCATTAGCGCCGCAGAGATCCCGTATTTCGTGCCGGCCAGATTGCCACGACCAACACGGCCACCACTCCAGTTGCCGTCGTCAGCTTTGCTGCACTGATAGCCGCCCTCGGCAGCCATCGTGAAATCCAGCGATTTTGAGAGGTTGTTTCGCATGCCTGCACCCTATGACGGGGCAGTTTCTGCAATCAGTGTCCTAGAGAGGACATGCTATCCGAAAAGGTCAGCCTGTCCCGGATGCACAACCCGGGCTTTCCGGCGCTCAACGGGCACATTTTGCGTCAGATAACTCACGCGGCCCCATGTCAGACCGGTGCGGACTGCAATCTCGTTACTATTCAAGCCACGGTTTGCCAACACATGCACGCGCCATGCCTTAACCAGAGGCACCTGATACTGCTCTCCACCGCGATACTGGCAGACCGCCCGCGCAAGCTCTGGACCATACAGCTCAGCCAGCAAACAATCATTCGGGTTCTGCGGGATATACAACCGCTTCCCCGCATTGGCTTCAATGAATTCCAGCGCCGCCTCTTCACCAACTGCATCCACCAGCCACGAGATTGATGAGGGGGCTTGCACCGTATCACGCCTTTCTGTTTGGGGGTGTTTAAATGCCGTTTAAGCGGCTCTTGAAAAGCATCAAGAACCATTCTGCATGTTGCACTGTACTGTTTTTCGTCCCCGGTATCCAGCGCATAAAAAAAGGGAGCCTTGCGGCCCCCCTCAATCACGGAAACATATCCTCCTGGTCAAAATCAGGCGGCTCTTTGGCTGCCCACCACATCAGGGTCAGAAGATAGGCATAAAACCCTAATAGAATCACAATCTCACAAAATTTCATCAGTCAGTGCATCTGTTCAGAAGGAGGCGTGTTTCGCAGAAGAGCTTTAAACCCTATCGCAACACAGGCAGCCATGGCCGCTGCCTCTGCCAGTTCCCCAGTCGCACGCTCCAGTTCATACAGATTTGCTGCCTGTATACCGCTTTCTGCCATCTGGTTCATGCGACCTAACGCTTCCTGAATATCGCAACCGCGTGATTGCTCCATCCATTTTCTTGTCCGGTCTGTGACATCAAGCAAAACCGCCGAAACATCGTCAAAAATAATATTTCCATCGCTCATGCCGCACCTATCTGTCTGATATTCCCCAATGCGTGAGACGGAGCGCTTCCATTCACACCATGGTCAAGCCGGGCATTCTTTCCATCCCGCCAGCCGTGTGACCATGCATCGTCTTTCCCTCTCACGGCTTTCGCAGGCCGATTTTTACAAGTATCCAGATCGCCCATATTGCGCTCCTTCCACAAGGTAATCAGCGCTTCTTCTTTCTGAGATATCGCCAGCGTCGCCACTTTTTTTCGCGCAGCATAGACCCAGCCTTCAGCGTATTGGTCCGCACGGCCAATACGGGTTGCCCGCTTCAGGCGTTTGGACTGCCCTTTCAGAAATTCACTGCGCTGCCTGCGTAATTGCCGTGCCAAAACGCCATAAGCATATCCGGCAATTTCCGCCTTGGCTGCGTGGCCGATAAAGTGCAGTGCCCTTTTGCGGGGCGTGTAGACAACGTCCACGCCCATGGCGTCCGCTACCATACGGATCAGGCCTGCAACATACAGAGGGGGGGTCGTGGATGTGGTCAGAAGCGCATCCACCTCTTCACCGTTGATGTCGAGCAGTTCAAGGTCATCTGCACCCAGTCCCATCTGGGCCATCAGCTGCTGCGCCTTTTCAAGAGCAAGAGCAGCTTCTGCCGGATTTGAAGATCTGGAGAGCGCCAGCAACTTGCGCAGTCGGTCTTTCAGTTTCTGGTCAGACATCACCATCCTCCAACCGCTTCTGCCATGCCTTCAGCCCCTCAATCACTTTCCGGGCTGTGGGCTCATCAAGAAACTCCGGGGCACTGACCTTCGTCATCCGCAGCACATAGGCCCGCAGTGCTTCGCGCGTTCCACCAGAGCGCAAGAGCGGCCCCATTTCGTCCCAGAGCGCATAGACCTTGCGGACCCATGGCTTCCCACTGGGGCGAGACGTCTTAAAGCCAACCCGCTTCATTTCCTTCAGGACCAGATCCAGCTCACCCTCAGAGCATTGCGTGGATGACGTCTTGCCCGTGACCCGCTGCAAGAGAGCGCGGTAATCCGCATCCTCCAGCCCCAGCTGCTTGCGCCCCACATGCAACTTGCGGACCATGCCAGCACGGTTGCTATCGTGCCGCACCGGCCCGCGTGATGTGCGTTTCTGTTTCATGCCGCGCACTCTCGTTTCGCAAACCGGGGCAGAAAGCACTGCGTAAGTCTTCCGGTTTCTGTGTCGATGTATTTAGATATACCCATCACATCATGCAGCAGGTTGAAGTCATCAGCTTGCACCAGACGGCCAAGATCCAGCGGGCATCCGTTCGAGTGGGTGGCGTTCAGACTCATGATGACAGAGAGCCTGATGGCGCCATAGTTCTGGTCACTCCCGTGCCGCCGCAGCAGCACGGCAGCGCGACGGCCAATCCGTTTGATGATCCGCATTTCTGCCGGCGTAGCGTTGAATTTCACGCTCATAACATCACCCCCGCAACGGCAATTTTTGAAAACTGCAGAACGATCTGCGTCCATTCATCGTCATTACGTTCGCGCCAGTAGAAGCGCAGGTAAGACTTGCTGCTTGTCACCTCAATGCTGTTGGCTACAGCGTCCAGCACCTCGGCCCAGCGCGGGTGAGAAAGCTTGACCTTACGCACCTGCTGCAGCCGTTCGACGTTGACACGGCCCGTTTTCTCGTCCGGCACAAAAGCGGCTTCCAGAAGCAGGCGAATGTCCGGATTGACGTCTTCCATCAGGTCATCCAGCACTTCGCCCATCAGCGCCTGTGCAGCGATGATGTCGGACGTCACACGCCGGAAGTCTGCAATGGAGAGGTCCACGCGAAAACAGTCATCCAGACTGCATGCAGAGATCTGACCGCGAGAGTTCCGCCGCTTCTTGGCCTTGTAATGATCCAGCAGCTGCTGCTCATAAACTTCAACCTTGGCATACATGCGTGCCTTGGTTTCGCGCATCAGTTCATTCAGCGCCTTTGCATCCCCGACCATCTCAACAGCAAAATCATTTGCCAGCAGAGCGCTGGTTGAAATTTTGGCACGCGGCCACGGGCCACCGCATGTCATCACCGTTCCTTCACGGTTGATTGCAAGAGTCATCGTTTTTTCCTCAGTGTTTCGTGGCTGCTTCGGCAGCCTGCAATTCGTTCGTCTGGGCGTTGACGTAAGCGCCCAGAATGATCAGCTGCCAGACAGCCAGTGCGGCCACGGCCTCCGCTTTGGTGTGGATGTCCAGCAAGTCCTGCACAGTCTCAACTTTGGGCCATGCGGCGCTGACGGACTGCATGTCCTTCGTCACCAGCGCACCTACTTCACGACCGCTCAGGCCGTTAATCTGCGGGCCAGCGTCTATAACCAGCCCAACAATTCGGTCCAGGACCGCTTGCACACAGACGCCCGGCAGGCTGAAGCGATCTTTTTTTGCTGCACTCATACGTCCCTCCCGTTCATCCCTGAAAAATAGGAGACCAGGTCACTGGATTGCCCCACCAGATTGACCCGCAGGCGCTCCATGCATTCAAATGCTCGCTGGTCGCTCATGCCCGGCACTGCGTAATTCTGGCCGTTCCATGCCCGCTTTTTCAGAGCCGCCCGGATCGCTTCCTTCGTGCCGCAGCAGAGCGGCAGTGTGCCATCGGGAAACCCCACGCCGGGGCGAAATTCAATCCGCCCATTACGCTCAACCCACACGGTCATGATGACCTTGGGGGGAATGCGACGACTCATGCCTGCACCTCTGTCGCAGTGACATCCGTGACCACCGGCAGGCTGCTGAGGTCGATGCCCGCAAAATGCGCGACAGCCTCAAGCTCTGTTGCAAGAGCATCCAGCCAGAGTGCTGCTTCCAGACGGTCACCGTTGGTCAGCGTGATCGGGCCGTTATGGTCAGAAAAAGCGCGCGCACCATCCCGCAGGGACTTCAGAACGGGATTCAGAGAAACAGGGTTCGGCATCACACAGTCTCCATCTGGGTCAGGATGTCAGCAGCCGTCGTGTCTGCTGGGTATTCTTCAAAAAATTCACGGATCACCTGCCGCCGCTGGTCGCCCGCAACACTGCTGGCGTGCCGCAGGTCAGAGGCACAGTCAGCCGCAGTGGCCTGCG
>NZ_CALLXM010000234.1 GCF_937875265.1 uncultured Acetobacter sp.
CGCAGGCCACTGCGGCTGACTGTGCCTCTGACCTGCGGCACGCCAGCAGTGTTGCTGGCGACCAGCGGCGACAGGTGATCCGTGAATTTTTTGAAGAATACCCCGCAGACACGACGGCTGCTGACATCCTGACCCAGATGGAGACTGTGTGATGCCAAACCCTGTTTCTCTGAATCCCGTCCTGAAGGCCCTGCGGGATGGTGCGCGCGCGTTTTCCGACCGGAACGGCCCGATCACGCTGACGAACGGTGACCGGCTGGAAACGGCACTCTGGCTGGATGCTCTTGCAACTGAGCTTGAGGCTGTCGCGCATTTTGCGGGCATCGACCTCAGCAGTCAGCCGGTGGTCACGGATGTCACTGCGACAGAGGTGCAGGCATGAGTCGTCGCATTCCCCCCAAGGTCATCATGACCGTGTGGGTTGAGCGTAATGGGCGGATTGAATTTCGCCCCGGCGTGGGGTTTCCCGATGGCACACTGCCGCTCTGCTGCGGCACGAAGGAAGCGATCCGGGCGGCTCTGAAAAAGCGGGCATGGAACGGCCAGAATTACGCAGTGCCGGGCATGAATGACGGCATGAGTGACCAGAGAGCATTTGAATGCATGGAGCGCCTGCGGGTCAATCTGGTGGGGCAATCCAGTGACCTGGTCTCCTATTTTTCAGGGATGAACGGGAGGGACGTATGAGTGCTGCGAAAAAAGAGTGCATCAGCCTGCCGGGTGTTTGTGTGCAGGAGGTCATGGGCCGGATTGTTGAGGGAGTTATTGCCAACGGCCCGAAAGTGAACGGCAAGAATGCGCCTGAAGTGAGCGCTATGGTTCTGCTTGGGGCGCAGTCAGTCAGCAAGGCGCTGCCCAATATTGAGACCGCGCAGGATTTGCGGGACATCCACGCCAAAGCGGAGGCTGTTGCCGTACTGGCTGTCTGGCAGCTGATCATTCTGGGCGCTTACGTCAACGCCCAGACAAACGAATTACAGGCTGCCGAAGCAGCCACGAAACACTGAGGAAATACCATGGAAACCAAAGACATTTTTATTCCGTCCCGTGAAGGCATGGTCATGACTGCTGGCGGGACGGAATATCCCCGTGAAGTTGTGCAGGGACCGATCCTTCTGGCCAATGACTTCACCGACAAATTGGTGGATGCGGCACAGGCTCTGCACGATCTGATGCTGGGGCAGAAGGAAGAAATGTGGGGGATGATTGACCTCTACCAGCGCAGCCTGCTGGAGATTTACAACGCAGGGCGCTTTGGTCGCTCCGGTGGTGAGCGTGGCACCATGACGATCACGACCATGGATCAGCTCCGGAAAGTAACCGTCACAACAGCAAAATATGAGAGCGTCACTGGATCGGTTATGGCCGCGCAGGCGCTGGTTAATCAGGTTCTGGAGGACATAACTGTTGGCGTAGATCCCGGTCTGCGCGCCCTGTTGAACAATGCATTCGTAAGGGATGAGAAAACCGGGAATATCAGCGTGGAGAAGCTGAAAGGGCTGAAGGGCATCAAGCTTGATCACCCCCTCTGGCCCGATGCCCAGATGGCGATTGAGGATAGCATTCAGACCATTGGCAGCCGCCTCCAGATCCGGTTTTACGAGCGCGAGAAGTCTGATCTGGAATGGAAGCAGATCCCGCTTCAGTTTTCTTCGTTGTGAGGTGTGTGATGAGCGACCAGAAAAACCTTTACTGCTCATTCTGCGGAAAGAGTCAGCATCAGGTTAAGAAACTAATTGCGGGGCCAAATGTCTTTATCTGTGATGAGTGTGTCGAGCTCTGCACCCAGATTGTCTATGATGCGCAGGTTGAGAATGTCGTCAAACGCTGTGTTCGGGTAGTGATGTATCCAGTTCTGCGCCTTCGGGTGTTTTTTAGGAGGGCGGCATGAAACAGAAACGCACATCACGTGGGCCGGTGCGGCACGATAGCAACCGGGCCGGCATGGTCCGCAAGTTGCATGTGGGGCGTAAGCAGCTGGGGCTGGAGGACGCGGATTACCGCGCCCTCTTGCAGCGGGTCACGGGTAAGACGTCATCTACGCAATGCTCTGAAGGCGAGCTGGATCTGATCCTGAAGGAAATGAAGCGGGTTGGCTTTAAGACGTCTCGCCCCAGTGGGAAGCCATGGGTCCGCAAGGTCTATGCGCTGTGGGACGAAATGGGGCCGCTCCTGCGCTCTGGCGGCACGCGTGAAGCGCTGCGGGCTTATGTGCTGCGGATGACGAAGGTAAGCGCGCCGGAATTCCTGGACGAGCCGAGAGCCCGAAAAGTGATTGAGGGGCTGAAGGCATGGAAAGAAAGACTGGAGAATGCCCAATGACACGAAAAGCAATAGTTTCCATCGATTTTGGCAATTATGCCATGTCTATGAAGGATGCGACGACGATCATGGCGATTTCTGAACGGGCCGTAAAAGTGGACCGTGTAGATGGCCATTATGATCGTTTTGAAGAGAGCGCAAAAGGGCGCCCATTTGCTGACAGCATGCAGCTTGGTGAAGTGGGAAAAGCGCCAAAACGGAAGGTCATCCCTAAAAGTCACAGGCTTACGCATGAGAAACCTGAGCCGGGAATTCTTGACTGATCTGGATTAGAAAAGGCCACTCTTCGGGGTGGCTTTTTTTATGCGCTGGAAACACAGGGCATAAAACGGTAGGATAAAGCACAAGGCTGGTGCTGGAAGTATTTTAAGCACCTCTTAAAAGGCTTTTCAGACAGATTTAATTGACAGCAGAACGCACTGGAGTTTGCCGTGTCATTCGTTCCGGAAAATATTGCGAGCCTGGTTGATGCCGCAGGAACGGATACCGTGCTGGCGTTCCTGGAAGCTTACGGTGGCAAGCAGCTTTATGTGCCGCAGCAGCCCGAAAACAGTCCGATTGCCCGCATGTTTGGAGATGAACTGGCGACCGTCGTCTGCCGCGATTTTGGTCCGGGCTGGTGGACTGTGCCAATGTGCAAGGCGTGGCGCGTGCTGTGTTATCGCAATCAGGGTATTACGATTGTGGAGATTGCCACGCGCACTGGTCTCAGCGTGCGGCAGATCTACGCAACCTTGCAAAGCATTCGCCAAAAAGGTTTGCGTGTTGCGCCTCCCAGAGCCACGCGTTGCTCTGATGATCGGCAGATTTCCTTATTCTAAACGCATGACCCTGCCAGATTGCAGGTTCGCCAGCGTCTTTCATGCGCGCGTATTGTCGCAGGCATGGACACTAATTTCACAAAAATCGCAATAGCAACAGAAGGGCGTGAAGGCCTCTATTCTGTGACGCGCAGTGATGCGGGCAACTGGACGTCCGGCATTGTTGGTGTGGGCCGCCTGGTCGGTTCCATGCGTGGTATTTCCGCCCCTACCATGGCGCACTGGCTGGGCTCTGCGGATCTGGTGACGCCGCAGGTTATGCGTGACATTGACCACAAGACGTTCATGGCGATTGCCCAGGCCTATTACTGGCGGGCGCTGAACTGTGGCGTGCTGCCGTCTGGCCTGCAGCGCATGCTGTTCGATTTTGGCTTCAATTCCGGTGTTGCCCGTGCGGCGCGGCAGTTACAGGAAATTGTCGGTCTGACAGGCGCAGGCATTGACGGCAATATCGGGAACAAAACACTTTATGCGCTTCTGCACTGCACTGGTGTTGAGCGGTTCATCTCTTCCGAATGGTCGCATGTTGCACAGCAGGAAGATGGCACCACGCCGCATGGCAGTAGCGGCCCCTTCAAGATGGCAATGGCTGATATCGGCCAAAACACCCGCCTGCAGATTTACGCGCTCGCCTCCCTGCAGGAGCAGGCTTACCGCAGTTTTAAAGGGTTTCCGCAAAATGGTGATGGCTGGCTGGACCGGCTGCGCTGGCGCGTGGCTGCGTCCCTGGCTGATCTGGATGCTGCGACGTCCGCACTGGCCGTTGCCTGACGGGTTTGTTTTGCGGGTTTGCAATGCGTGCAAACCCCAGCGTCTCGCGGGCGCGCGGGTCGGTTATCATTATGGCAGAGACGCGCTGCCGGTTTAAGGGTTTCCTCCAATGGCAAGCATTGCCTGGTCTACCATTCTCTCTCCCCTGTTTGGCATTCTGAACGCTGTTGTCCCGGCCATCGCCGGCAGCAAAATGGCAACCTATTCTTCCGTTGCCCAGACGGCTGTGAAGTCTGCTGTGGCCACCGTTGATGGTGGTATCGACAAGCTGCAGACTGCGTTTGACAAGTTTGAGACCGACAATCCGATTGTCGCGTCTGCCATTTCCGAATTCACGACACTGGCAAAATCTCTCGGCTTTGAACTGCCGACCGAGGCGGCGATTGTCGTGCATCTGAAGGCCGCGGTGACGGATCTGGCCAGTATTCTGGTGCCCCAGACCAGCTCTGCGCCTGCTACCTCCACCACCACCACGCCGTCTACCTGATAGCGGCATGTTGGTAACGGCAAGCGCGGTACAAGGATGGCCGCAATCGCTTGTGTTGCTGCTGTGCGCGTTTGCGCTTGCTGTGTCGCTGGTGGCGCTCTTCTGGGTGAAACGCCTGGATGGGCGCCATACGGCGCACGAGGATGCTCTCGGGAAGGTTCAGGACCAGTTGGACGACATCCGCAAGAGCGGCCAGCGCACCGAAAAGCAGCTGGACACGATCATTCACAGCCTCATTCAGGGGCGTAGGGACTGATAATGGATAACGAAAAAGTTCTTGAGCAGGAAATGGCCGCAAAGGGCCTGACTGCGCCCCGCATTGCCACTGGCGGTGTGGATAGCAAGATCAAGGCTGAATTTTTCGGGCGCGCATCTGATCTGTTCAAGGGTTGCCCAGGATCTTCAGCCCTAGCAACTCTGACCATCTGCGTTCTTGAGTTGGAAAATGGTTTCACGGTGCTCGGGCATTCCGCCTGCGCCTCTCTCGCAAATTTCGATCCTGAAATTGGAGAGAAGCTGGCCCGCAAAAGTGCGCGTGAAAAAATCTGGCCGCTTGAAGGTTACCTTCTGAAGCAGCGGCTTTTTGACTCTGGAAAGAGTGTCCCTCCTTCAGATGAACAGGAATAAGTCATGAGCACATCTCAGGCTCTTATTGAAAACCGGCGCCTGCGCGTCCTGCAGTCGCTACATGAAGTTGGTGATGGCCGCATGGGCGAGCCTGTGCTGCTGCGCGTTCTGCGGCTGGAAGGCTGCCCCACGGATTTTGATGTATTGCGGGCTGACCTGGACTGGCTGGAACACCAGAGCTGCATCCGCATTGAAAAGCTGCCCACAGAAACGCCGGGCGATGTGGTGTGGGTTGCTGTGCTGACAGCGACAGGTTCACGCGTGGTGGACGGTGTGCAGCGTATTAATGGCGTAGCGCGCTCTCCGATCCGCTAACCATGGCAAAGGCGTCATCCGTGGATAAGCTGCCGCAGGAAATCCGTGATGAAATCGACAGATTGCGGGCCAACGGTCATTCAATCGATGAACTCATTACCGCGCTGCGCGAACTCGATATCACGGATATCAGCCGCTCTGCTTTGGGGCGGCATCTCCATAAGCGTGAGAAACTTACAGCGCAGCTGGTTCGCACCAAAGCCATGGCTGAAGCGTTGGCCAAGCGCACGGGTGAAGGCGGCGCGTCCCAGTTCGCGCGGGCCAACATTGAGCTGCTGCATGGGATCATCCTTGATCTGCACATGGCGGCAGATGGTGAAGGTGAAGACGACAAGTCGTGGCTGGAAACTCTCAAAGGTAACCCAAAGGGTGTGGAAGCCCTCGCCAAAGCGCTGGATCACCTGACGCGGGCCAGCAAAACGGATGCTGAATTCGTCAAGGAAATTGAAGCGCAGACCGAAGCGCGGATGCGCAGACAGGCCGAAAAAGCGGTTAACCAGGTTGCGAAAAAACAGGGGCTTTCATCCGATACGGTTGCCGCCCTGATGACCGGCATGTTCGGGGTGAAACGTGGAAAATAATGAATTCTTCCGCCTGTTTCTGTCCTACCAGTCGGAGCTTATGGCCTCGACTGCGATTGACCCCGTGGTGGTTGCGGAGAAATCACGCCGTATCGGGTATTCTTGGGCAGCCTCTTACCGGGCCATTCTGACGGCGGCCTCCAGCGCAGATGCTGGCGGCATGGATGTGTTCTACATCGGATACAACCTTGAGATGGCGCGGGAGTTTATCGACTATTGCGCAGAGCATCTGCTGCAGGTTCATGAGATTGTCGCTGAGGTGCATGAGCAGGTTCTGAGCGACCCTGATCATCCTGAGAAAGACTGCAAGGTTTTCAGAATTGATCTGCCGTCTGGCTTCAAGATTTTGGCGCTCCCCTCTCTCGCCCGAGCGGTACGCGGTAAGCAGGGTCTGTTCATCATTGATGAGGCGGCGTTCCACGACAATCTGGACGAATTGCTGAAGGCCGTGATGGCAACCCTGATGTGGGGTGGCCGCGTACTGGTGATCTCCACACATAATACCGACACCAACCCGTTCAATGTGCTGGTGCAATCCATTCGTTCGGGGAATAAGCCATACAAACTGCTGCGTGTTACGCTGGATGACGCCCTGCGCGACGGTCTGTATCACAAGATTTGCGAAAAGACTGGCGAGACCTGGTCAGCTGAAAGCGAAGCCGCATGGCGGCAGAAGCTTATCGACTTTTACGGGGATGATGCGGACGAAGAGCTGTTCTGCATCCCGAAAGCCTCGTCCGGCAGTGCCATCCCTCTGGTGCTGATTGAAGCACGGTCCACGCCTGTGTCCGTGGTGCGCTGGAGTTGCACAACCGACTTCATGCTGATGCCAGAGCATGTGCGGATGGCGGAAACACAGCGGTTCTGTGAAACCGAACTGCTGCCGCATCTGGAACGGCTGGACCCGAAAACACCTCATGCGCTGGGCGGAGATTTTGGCCGCAGCGGAGACCTTACCGTGTTCTGGCCTCTGGCTATTGAGCGCAGTCTTCTGCGGCGCACGCCCTTCCTGCTGGAACTGCGCAACGTGCCGTTTGAGCAGCAGAAGCAGATCCTGTGGTTTGTTCTGGACCGATTGCCCCTGCTGCGCGGTGTGAAGCTGGACGCCAGAGGCAATGGACAGTGGCTAGCAGAAGTAACCGTCCAGCGTTACGGCGCGCGGGTTGAGGCTGTTATGCTGTCCGAGAGCTGGTATCGCGACAATATGCCGCCCTTCAAAGCGGCTTTTGAGGACGGTTTAATTACCGTTCCCGCAGATCGCGAAGTGCATGATGACCTGCGGCTGCTGCAGGTTGTCCGTGGCGTGATCCGGGTGCCGGATGCCAGGACCAACAGCAAAGACGGCAAGAAGCGCCATGGGGATGCTGCTGTTGCCGGGGCAATGGCCTATGCCGCCAGCCGGGCTGATCCGGAGATTTACGAATACACCGCTGTGCCTGATTTCCGGCAGCCGCCTGATGGTGGCTTTGGCGCCGGGTGGTGCGAGACTGCTGCGGCGCGCAACCGGATGGAAGATCTGGCGGCGCAATCAAACAATTTCGGTTTGCGAGGAGGCGTATCCGTATGACGGATGTAGCGTGGATTTGTGCTGCTTTTCTGGGACTGCTGGCAACCGGGCTGATGATCTGGTTTGTCCGGATGTTCAGAGCAGCCGCACAGAAAAATCAGACAGAGGCGCAGGCGCATGTTGTTGCCAGCATGGCCCGCGAAACCGTGACCGTTGAGCGCAGCATGGCAGAAGCCCAGACAGCAGCGCCCGGCGATGACGCGGCGTTGCAGGACCGGCTTGAAGCGGGGAAATTCTAATGCGGATGTATGGGAAAATTGCAGCCATTGCGGTGCTGTTCCTGGCTGGTTGCACGACGCCTGTGCTGCGTCCGGAGTGCCCGACGCTGGTCAATTACTCGCTGGCGGACGAGCACACGCTGGCACGGGAACTGGCTGCGCATCCTGAAATGACCATGACGCATCGCGTTATGCGGGACACAGCGGGACTGCGCGACCAGGTGCGTGCCTGCCAGAAGGCGGCCAACTGATATGGCGCAACTGCTGGACCAGTATGGATCCCCGATCAGGCCCGCAGACCTGAAGGGCGATGTGGCCGGCGCGCGGATGACCGGGTTGCGGCCTGCCGTCATCGAAACGCCCATCGGGGCGCTCACCCCGGCCATCATCGGGAACCTGATGTCACAGGCGGATCAGGGTGATGGTCTGGCCTGGCAGATTTTGGCCGAGCATATTGAGCGGCGCGACCTGCACTATCTTGGCGTGCTGGGAACCCGCAAGCGTGTTGTCTCCCAGTTGCCTGTTACGGTCACTCCGGCGTCTGATGATCCGAAGCATGTTGAGCATGCCGATTTTGTGCGGGCATGGGTTGAGCGCGGCATCCTGCGTCGTGCCCTGTTTGATATGATGGATGCGCTGGGCAAAGGCTATTCAGTCCACGAAACTGACTGGCACTGCGAAGCCGGCAATTTCTACCCGGAGAAGTTTACTTTCCGCCCGGCACGCTGGTTTGAGGTCAGCTACCAGGACGGCGAAACCATCCTGATCAGAAATGAGGCCGGAAGCGCAGCCAAAAGCAGCGTGCCTGATGGCGTGCCGCAGGTCGGGTTTGCCGACATGATGCCATATAAATTTGTGACGCATCGGCATCCGTCCTGGTCAGGTCTGACGATCCAGAGCGGTCTGACGCGGGCGTGCGTCTGGGCTGTTATGTTCAAGCTATTTACGAACCGCGACTGGCAGCTCTTTGTGCAGAATTATGGGCTGCCCATGCGGGTTGGCACATATGGGCCGAACGCATCGGAAGATGACCGGGATGTGCTGTTCCGCGCGCTGACGGATATTGCCGGCAACTGCGCCGCCATGATCCCGCAAGGGATGCTGATTGACTTCAAGGAACCGAAAAACGGCGCGGGTGCGAACAACACCCACGAGTTGCGGATGCGGTTCCTGAATGAGGAAATCAGCAAGGGGGTTCTTGGGCAGACCGGCACGACAGAGAGCAAGCAAGGCGCGCATGCATCCGGGCAGGTCCATAAACAGGTTGCCGACGACATTGAGCGGGCGGACTCCCTTCTGCTTTCCTTTACCGCCACCACGCAGATGTCTGCGTCGATGGTGGCGTTTAGTTTTGGACCGCAGGATAAATACCCGGTCATCTCCATTGGGCGGCCGGATGAGCCGCCTCTGGAGCAGTTGATTCAGGCGATCCAGTGGGCTGGCCCGCAGGGATGGCTGGTGCGGGCTCAGGATCTGTGGGACCGCTTCGGGCTTAAACCGCCAGAAGATGATGATGAGGTGGTTGGCACCAAGGCCCAGCCACAGCCTGTGCAGCCGGCGAAAACGCTGCCACCAGAGGCTCTGCCCAACCGGGACGAGCCGCCACATGCGCCTGCACCGACAGTCAGCACGCCGCGTGAGCCTGATCCGCAGCAGCCTTTGACACAGGACACAGCCGCACACACCGCGCTCTCTGCCCGCTTGCGCCGCCTGCTGAACCGGCACGCAAAAGGCAGTGATCCTGCCAGTGTGGTTGAGATGCTGGCCCGGAACCTTGCTCAGGATGCTCAGGGCGCACTGGACGGGATGATTGCCCCGTGCCGCGATGTGGTCATGCATGCCGGGAGTATGGCGGACATTGCCCGTGGCTTTGCTGACCTGAAGCTCCCTGACGAGGCCTTCGCGAATGCCATGGCACAGGGCATGATGATTGCGAACCTGATGGGCGAGTTTGAAGTCCTGGAGCAGATGGCTGACCATGGCTGACGACGTTGCATCCATTCTGCGGATGCCACCGGGGAAAGCTCTCAAGTTTTTCAGGCAGAAGCAGAATGTGCCAACGGCGCACTGGGACGATCTGTGGCATGAGGCGCATTCACGCGGATTTATGGTTGCGGGTGCTGCTTCTGACGCCCTGCTGGGAGATTTCCGGAAGGCTGTTGATACAGCCATAAAAGGTGATCTGACGGTCAAGGATTTCCGGAAAGAGTTTGATACCATCGTGGCGAAGCACGGGTGGTCACACAACGGCAGTCCGGGCTGGCGTTCCAACCTGATTTATACCGTCAACACCTCCATGGCGCACTCAGCTGGCCGGTATGCCCGGCAGACCACGCCAGAGGCGCTGGAGATGTTCCCTTACTGGGAATACGTCCACAATACCTGTGCCCATCCCCGGCCGGAGCACGTGGCGTGGAACGGCATTATCCTGCCCGCAAACGATCCGTGGTTTGCGACCCATTATCCGCCGAATGGCTGGCTATGCCACTGCACTGTGCGTGTGTTGTCTGTCTCCATGATGCGCAGGCGTGGGCTGACGGTTTCCGAGCGTCCGCTGCTGAACGCGCGGCCCTGGCGTAATCCGCGCACGGGGGAAGTCATTTATGTGCCGGAAGGCATTGACCCCGGTTTTGCCTACAACCCCGGCCTGGCATGGCAGAAAGGACTGACGCCGCCCATTGGTAGTCGCTTTAAAGCCGCTGACGCCGGTGCGCCTGCACCGGAGCAACCCATCAGGCCGGCAGCCCCGACCTCTCCAGTAGCCCCAGCAGCTGAGCCTCTCACACCGTCTGCTGTGACGCCTCAGATCCCTGTGCCTGAAGAGCATCGGGATGCAGCGCGGCAATCGGCGATCCTGAAGCTGCGTGCGGAAGTGCGAACGATCGTGCAGACGGATAACAAAGCCGCGCTGGAGGCGCTGCGCACCCGTGGTCCGGTCATCCCGGATGTTGGGCAGATGCCGCAGGATGTGCAGCATGCTCTGGGCGCAGAAGCGCGAACGGTGCGCCTGTCCGCTGACAGCATGGAGAAACAGATCCGGAAGCACGACGACCTGACTGAGGATGATTACCGTCAGATCCCCAGCCTTCTGGCGAAACCGGATGTTGTGGTGCGACAGAGCGCGCGCCGGGTCATGTTGCTGCGGCAAGCGGGACCCCTGCTGTATCGGGGGGCTGTAAAGACAACCGGGAACGGTGCGGAAAATTACCTGCTATCTCTCCATCGCACGACAAAACAGAAAGTCCTGAGGACACTGCGCGATCCGGAAATCCTGTCAGGCACATTGGATGCTTTGCCTGATGATCCGGAGAATTGAGGTGGGATGACGCGCCGGTGGGGCCAGCCAGAACCCCACAAACGATCCCGCCCGTAAAGGCGGTCCTATGGTCGGCTGAATATCACCGTGTCACGGCGCGTCACGGTTACTATAGCGGATAGAGCGAAGGATTTTCAATGTCTGTTGCTGTTGGCATGGAATGGGACGGTCTGCACCAGACGTTGGGGCGGATTGCGGACATCGGGCTGAAGCCGGAGCGCCTGCTGGCAGCGGTGGGTGTGGCCCTGGAAGACAGTACCGTGGAGCGCTTCAATACAGGGCGAGATCCGGACGGGGTGAACTGGGAAAGTTATGCACCCCTCAATTCACTGTATGAGCGCGACAAAAAGGGACCAGGCCTGCTGGTTGAAGGAGGCCACCTGCGGGATTCAATTGAGTCGACCGTGGTAGGCAATGAACTGCTGGTGGGATCACCACTGATATACGCAGGCGTGCATCAGTTCGGTGCGATTATAGTTCCTCGCAAAGAAGGGGTGACGCAGCTTTCCTTCATGATGGGTGGTCATCTGATCCATGCTCATAATGTGCATATTCCGGCACGCCCTTATCTTGGCCTTTCAGACGAAGATCGGGCCATGGTGATTGAGGAACTTGAACTGGCTCTGGCCCGTGCTGTGGGCGGTGATGGCGGCCTGCCATCTGCTCCGGGGTTTTAAAAGGGTTTTAAAAGGCTCTAAAAGGGGTCTGGGGCGCGCTTTAAGCTGTTCGCGGGGAATTATGGCTCCTGCTTTGCTCCGACGCTCCACGGGGCAAAATTTCGGGCTCTCCTGTTTTCGTCTCCAGCATGTCTGATTTCCCGCCCTGCTATCTGGCAGGTTAGTCGGCGCATGCGCCGCGCGCGATAGTCTCGGCATGGCAAGAGCACGCGTATTCCATACGATCCAGATGCAGACCGCCGGCAGCGCGCCGGAGTGGATTCATATTCTGCCGTCGGGCACCTTCAAAGGGGCTGACGGGCGTGGACCGTATGTGCTGCGAGATCCGCAGAGCGTCATCACCAGAAGCATGGAGCAGGCTCATGGCAAGCTAGCGCTTGACGAAAACCACGCCACAGACACAGCGGCCAAGATTGGCCTGCCAGCCCACGCAATGGGCTGGATTGCAGAACTGGACGCACGCCCGGACGGAATATGGGGCCGCGTTGAATGGACGCCGCCCGGCAAGCAGGCAATGGCAAACCTCGCCTATCGCGGCATTTCTCCGGTTTTTGACCACACGCGGGACGGCGTTGTGACGTGCATCCTGCGGGCATCGCTCACGAACGATCCCAACCTGACACTGACAGCCCTACATCATAAACAAAAGGAGACGAGGATGGACCTCGCTGAACAGGCGCGCGCGCTCGGTCTGCCCGAAGGCGCGACGCAGGCGGACGTTGACCGTGCGTTTGCCGCTGCACGCAGCAATACCGCGCTGCACACGAATCTGGCCGCTGTGCTGGGTCTGGATGCCACGGCGGACGGCACCGCCCTGCTGACCGGCGTTAAGGCGCGTCTGGACGGCGACAAGGCCCAGCAAACCGCAATGCATGCGCTCCAGCAGCAAGTTGCCGATTTGCAGAAAGAGGCCGCTCAGGCTGCTGCCGCCAAGGCCGTGGACGATGCCGCCTCTGAAGGGCGCGTGATCAGCAAGGATATGCGCGCGGAACTGATTGCCCTGCACACGACCAATCCGGAGATGGCTGGCAAGATTATCGCGCAGCTGCCCAAGCTGCCGCAGGGGCAGATTGCTCAGCGGCCGGCCTCGGCTGCCCACGCCGCAACAGTGCCGGCAGACGCCGGGGCGGACGATAAGGCACTGGCTGCGCTGGACGCGACCTTCAAGGTCACGGCCGAAGAGCGCAAGAAGCTGGGAGAAGCTCATGCTTACTGATGATCGCGCTCTGGACCGTATTCCCTGCGGGCATGGCCCGGGATTTGGTCTGCCGCTTGGTGCCGGCATGAAGCTGTATCGCGGGTCCATTGCTGCCGTGTGCCAGGACGGCACGCTTGCGCAGGCAGGCACCGCTGCTCCGCCGTCCCCTATTGTGGCTTGCGCTGGCATTGCCCGGCAGGGTCAGGACAACACCGGCACATCCAGCGTGTATAGCGATCAGAGTGGTGCCGGGAATGTGTGGTGCGAACGTGGCACCTGGGCGCTGCCGTTCGATGTGGCCCCCACCTGGGCTGATGCTGAAAAGCCGGTTTACGCCGTCGATGATGAGACGGTTTCTCTTACCCAGACGCCAGAGGGCGGTGCGGCGCGCATTCAGGTCGGCATTCTTGCTGGTCTGGACGCTGCCGGCGTCCCCTGGACGTATCTCGCATAAGGCGCGCTGATCCATGGAAATTACAGCAGGTAACATCAACGCGCTGAGCACGCGCATCAATCTGGCATTTAACCGCCGTCTGAGCGTGGTAGATCCGACCTGGTCGAAGTTTGCGATGGAAATTCCGTCCAGCACGTCGGCCAATTTCTTCCCGCGTCTGGCGGAGCTGCCCGGCATCCGGGAATGGCTGGGGCCGCGCCAGATCCATATGCTCTCCACTGCAGACCGCATGGTGCTGGCAAACCGGGACTTTGAAGAAACCATCGGTGTCAGCCGGAACGATCTGGAAGATGATCAGTATGGCTTTCTGATGCCGGTTGTTGAATCTCTTGGTGATGACGCCAGAGTGCTGCCGGATAAGCTGGTGTATGAAACTCTGGCGAAAGGCCGTGCATCGAAGTGCATGGACGGCCAGAACTTCTTCGACACAGACCACGAGACGATTGGCAGCAACGGTAAGACAACCTCTTACGCCAACATCAGCACGATTGCCGCAGGTGAAGCCGCGCAGCCCTGGTGGTATCTGTTTGATACCAGCCGTCCGCTGCGGCCGATGATTTTCCAGCCGCGCCGTGCTTTCGCGATTACGGCGCGTACGCAGCTGACATCTGAAAACGTCTTCAACCACAGGCGGTTTGAGTGGGGCACTGACGGGCGCTGTGCGGCAGGATATGGTTTCTATCAGTTCGCCTTCACTTCCAACCGTCCGCTGAGTGCTGATGCGTTTCAGGCCGCGGTGGCGACCATGGGAAGCCAGTGCCGGCGTGATGGCTCGCCGTATGGGGTTAGCCCGACCCTGATGGTGGTGCCGAAAAATCTGGAAGGCGCTGCCCGCCAGTTGCTGAAAAGCACGCTGGTGCCGGTTAAGGCTCCGGACGGAACCTCCTACGTGACCGGGACGAACGTCTGGGCTGATTACTGTGATCTGCTGGTCTCCGACCGCCTGCCGCAGGCGGTGGCGGCCTGATGGCCCGCGCTCCCAAAAACGCCGCACCGGTGCACAAGCATGTTGCCGGTGCAGAGATGCCGGCGCAGGCCGATGCCGTGACAGAAACGGCATCTGAAGCGGCACAGGTGTTCCTTGATCCCTCACAGGAGAATGTCTCCATGCCTGCTGACGAGGTCGTGGTTTACGAGATCCCGAAAGATGGCTCACCCGAAGGTGGAACGCCGATTGTTCAGTATGCGCAGGTGAAGATCCTGTCTGACCTGTTTCGGCAGTCTGTGCAGCGGGAGAGCCTGATTGTTGTCTGCCGTGAGCCGGGCTTTCGGCGTGCCGGGATCGAGCATCCGCTGGTGGCGGTTTACCCCTACGAGGACATCACAGATCAGCAGCTGGCGCTCATGCAGGCAGAGCCCATGCTGGTGGTGATTGAGGTCGACTGATGGCGTATGCGCAGCTTGCGGACATGATCCGGGCCTTTGGGGAGGCGGAGCTTGTCACCGCCACCACGCAGGAAGGCTGGGACCGTGAGGCGATGGATCAGCCCATGATCACTGATGCGCTGACTGTCGCATCGGATGAAATGAATGACTATCTCCGCCGCCGTTACGCGGTGCCAGTCAGTAATCCATCCCGCAAGATGGTGGATGTGTGCTGTGTGCTGGCCCGGTGGGTGCTGTTCCGCAAGCCGCATCTCTCGCCTTCTGACGCGATGCGGGCCGACCGCAAGGATGCCATTGCCTGGCTGACGGGGGTCAACTCCGGGACCATCACGCTGGATGGTCTGGTGCCGCTGAATACCGGCCGGGATTTTTCCCGTGTTGCAACGCGGCGTCCCGGATTTTCGGGGGGCTTCCTGTGACAACACGTAAATTCCCGGACAACCAGTATCCGCCACAAAATCTGGCCGCAGGTGGTCCGCTTGCCGAAGCATTCGGGGGTTTGCGGGAACTCCTGCTGCAGAGCTTTCCGGAAAACAAATTCAAATACCGGATTGTGCAGCCCCGGATGTCGGTGGCTGCCTGGCAGGAAGTCGCTCAGGCCGCGCCTATGATCGGGATGAGCTGGTCCAGCTGGAATCCTTCTGCCGATCAGGGAAATCATTATCGCGGGGACGCGGTGTTCGCGCTGTTCCTGCTGGTGAAACAGACTGCGCCGAAGGATTTGCTGACCGGAACACAGACGATGCCAGGCGTGATGGGCATGGCGAACGTCGCAGTCCAGTGCCTGCATGGGAAGAGGATTGGTGGCGGGACTGTTGCGGTTCGCTCAGTCAGCAATCTTGAAGCCTGCGGCTGGATCAATGATCGCACGGCGATTGTGACGATGAGCGTGGCAGTCAAAAATCTGGGTTACAGACCGGATCTGCTGACTGCCGCGATGACAGAATTTCAAAGTGTGACTGGTGGATGGAGTTTTGAACTCGACACCGGGTCCAATGGAGCAAGTGACGCATGAGCACGATTGTCAGTGTTGTGCCGAAGCACCCGGAGACGTTTCGGGATGCCAGCGGGAGACTGGTCGGCAAAGGGCCGATCAAGGTGGATCAGCGAGATCCGTTCTGGCGGCGTGTGATCCGCTGGGGAGATGTGAGTATGGCGGATGAAACGCCCGCTAAGGCCGGGGCCGCTGTGACCTCTGGCACACAGGCAAACGGGAGCAAGACATGACAACGCTGGATCTGACGCAGATCCCGGACAGCTGGAATGTGCCGGGTAGCAATGCAGAAATCACCGCCGTGCGCTCTGGTGAGACACTGGTGACGATGCCGCTGCGTGTGCTGATTATCGGGCAGCTGAGTGGTGGCACTGCCACGGCCCTGACGGGCGTGCCGGTGACTGACCCCAGCCAGCCGCCAGCGCTGTTCGGGCTTGGGACGTCTCTGGCACGTGCGGCCGTGATGTTCCTGACGGCTGCACCTTACGTGCAGGTGGATGTGATCGGCGTTAAGGCAGCCGATAGTTTTGTCCAGGCAGCCGGATCTGTGCTGCCTGCCGGTCAGGCCACAGCCAACGGCACCGTGGCTCTGATTGTGGGCGGTGTGCGTGTGCCGGTGGTCGTGACGCAGGGCATGACGGCAGCTCAGGTGCAGGCCGCCATGATTGCTGCCATTGCTACGGTGCCAGCTGCGGCGGCTCTGGTAACGGTTGTGTCCGGATCCGGTGCCGCCGTGACCCTGACAGCGAAAGAAGCCGGGGTTGCTGGCAACGATCTTGATCTGCGCATGAGTGCTGCACATGCGGACCAGGTACCGGGCATTGGCTTTACGGTGACGCCGTTTGCCGGTGGTATGGGGTCTGTCGATATTGCTGATGCATTGGATGCTGTATCCAACACATGGTACACCGACATCGCGCTGACGGTGAATGACGCCTCCAACCTGACGACGTTCGCAGCGGAACTGGTGCGCCGGTATGGCGCGATGGTGCGGCAGGACGCGCACGGTTTTGTTGGCTTCCGGGGAACATACTCCGACACTCTGGCACTGCTGCAGGCGCTCAATTGCCCGTATTTGTCCGTTGTGGCAGCAAAGGCTGCACGCTGGGCTCCCTGGGAAGCGGCGGCGGCCCTGTGTGGTATTGCGGCACAGGCAGCAAACAATGATCCGGCGCGGCAGATGCAGGATCTGGACCTGACCGGCCTGCAGGGTTTGGCTCCGGATGCGGCGGACCTGTATGATGAGCCCATGCGCAACGTCATTCTTGGTCAGGGGGGCACCACCTTCAAGGTGGCGCAGGACGGGACGGTCTCTATCGAGCGTGTGCCGACCACCTACAAGACGGATGCCAACGGACTGCCCAGCTCGGCGTATCAGGACGTCATGACCCCCAAGACGAATACGCGCGTGCGCTATGAATGGCGCAGCTACACGTCAGGCTGGTCCCGCATGAAGCTGGCTGATGACGGCTCTCCGCTGAGCATGGCGGATGGGGTTATCACGCCTGCTGTAGCCAAGACGGAAGCGTTGATCCAGCTCAAGCTGTACGAGGCGGAGGGATGGATTGAGGACGTGGACGATCTGTCCGATCAGGTGGTGTTCTGGATCGACCCCACGAACAAGAACCGCCTGCTCTACAAGATTCCGGTCAAGGTGATTGGCAACCTGATCCGGCTCGATGGCCAGATCCAGACGGAGTATTGATAAATGACTGCTAATCCAGGCGACGTGATTGGGATCGTCGCCATTTACCTTGGCACCACGCAGCTGGATTGTGTGCAGGGCAGCAATATCCGGCTTTCCGGGCGAAAAAATGCGGCCGTTCCCACTGGCTATCGCACGCGCACAGCAGCCTCATACCAGAATGGTGAGGTAAATGCGACGGTTGTGCTGGGCACAGGAGACGATCTGGACTGGCCCGATCCGTCATCTCGCGGGCCGCTCCAGGTGCGCTGTGACACCGGACAGGTAGTGGCCATTCAGGACGCCATCCTGGAACAGAAACCCCAGATCAGTGACAACGGCGGCAAGGCCCCGCTGCGCTGGTTCTTTGATAACTACACAATTCAGGCAACGTCATGAGCGATACCAATACCGATACCCCCACAGTTTCCTACGCCACCAACTCGGACCCTGTGGTGACCCTGAGCGCACCGGAAAATTCCTCTGCGGCTGTGACAGACGATCAGCCGCCGCTCCCGAAGAACGCGGCATGGCAGGCTGACGGGAGTGTCCTGCTTACCTTGCGTCAGGCCGTAATCCAGAGCGGTTTTGACCAGGGCGGGAGTGCCACGAGCAACGCGGTGCAGAGCGTGACGTTCCGCCCCTTCACCGGTGCCGCCATGCTACGCATCCAGGCGCAGAAAAACGATGCGCAGCGCGGGCTGGTTATGATTCAGGAAAGCAGCGGCCTGACCGGGCCTGTTGGCGCGGACGTGTTCCGGAAAATGGATGCTCGCGACTTCATTGCCTGCACGGTGATCGCATCGATTTTTACCGACCCTGGCCTGTAAACTGGGCCACCATCGTGACAGCGCTGGCGCAGGGACTGCATTGGTCCCGCGCTGAGTTGCTGGCGATGGACTGGGACGAGATGCAGTTTTGGTCCGAGCATCTCCGCACGTTTTTTGAAGAACAGGCAGCGCAGGCTAAAATCGGAGGATAAGGCCAATGAGTGGTTCTCTTACCGCCGCCCTGCGGTTGACCCTGAAGGACGAAGCCTCCAGCGGTGTGAAAGCGCTGGATGAGGTTTTTAACCGCCTTAATGCGACCCTTGAACGCCTTTCAACGGCTCTTGCTCCTCTGGCAACACTGACAGACGCTCTGGCAAAAACTGCAGAAGGGACAACCCGGCTTGATGCAGCGCTGGAGGCTTCCACCACAGCGACCAGACGCGTGACAGAAGCCACACGCGGTGCCTCTGTTGCCGTGGAAATGATGGCAAGCGCCTTTGGTGGTGCATCCTGGCAAGTGACGGAACTCAGTGCCTCTCTGGGGGAACTGGCGGGGGCTGAAGAGTCCGTGGGGGTTGCTGGCGAGGCTATGGGCGGCGAGATTGTTACCGGAGCTGAGCGGGCAACGGTATCGGTCGAGGCGCTGATGGCGCGGGTGCGTGCTCTGCATGAGGTGCTGGGCCGAACTGGCACGCCTGCTTCGGGCGGTATGGGGAGCAGCTTTGGTGGCTGGGCCGGAGACGTCCATCAGGCCGGCCGTGGGTTTGCGGATAGTCTCCAGGGCAGCATGCATCATGGGATGAATGCTGCTATGGCAACGCTGGCGATGCTTGAGCCGGTGCATGCGAATGCTGATTTCGGAAACGCTCTTACACATATCGGTCTGACTTTAGGTCTCCATGGGCAGGCAAATAGTTCTTATGCTGCGGCTCTTGGAACTCAGATCAACGACTGGGCGCGCCAGTACGGCCAAAAAGGCACTGACCTGGTCGAAGCGGCAACCTTTCTGAATCAGGAAGGATACAGCCAGGAGCGGATGAATGCTCTTGTGCCTGTGATCGGGCAGATTTCGACGGCATACAACGCACATCCCGACGCTGTTGCGCGAACAGCTTTCGCTCTGAATCAGAACCTTGGTGTCGCAACGCCTGATACAAGCATCGGGCTGGCAATGCTTGCCCGTGTCGGGAAAATGTCCGCGCTTCCATTTGAAGAGCTTGCGCCGCTGTTTCCTGAGTTGGCGTCCTCGGCTGCTGGTGTGGGCGTGAAAGGCCTGGATCAGGTTGCGGATCTGGGGGGTATGCTGGCATTGATCCGCAAGAACACCGGGACGTCCGGTGAGGCGACTACAGCCCTGCGAGCGTTCATCCAGACAATTTCAAGCCCGCATGCCCGGCACCGATTTGACCGCTATGGCATTGATCTGAACAAGACAGTTCTTACTGCGCAGCACAATCATGCAGATCCGTTGGCCGCCATTCTGAACTCTGTCATGGGCATCGGTGATGCTGACAAGCGGTATACAGCAATTGGTGACTTGTTCGGGAATGAAAGAGACCAGCTTTTCGTCCGGGCTATGACGCGCGACTGGAGCCAGTATTCAAGCATGCGGGATGACATTCATCACACTTCTCCAGCGATGATTGGAGAGGATTATGACACCGCACGGCAGAACTCACCGTTAACCAGGCTGAATGCATTTAATGAGTCTATTGCGCAGATCAACCGGCGCGTAGGGGTTGGGTTCCAGCCTGCAGTTGATGCGATGACGGTAGGTCTCAATCACATCAATGAGGCGTTTGAACTGCTGGATAAGCATGTGCCTGGTGTGACCAATGGTTTCATTGAGATGACAGGAGGGGTGCTGGCCCTGACGGCAGCAACCGCTGCTCTTGGCGTTGTCTGGGGGCCGTTGAAGGCCGGCTTTGCGTTAGTCAGAACGACGCTGAAGGGGATTGCTCTGGCTGAAACCGGGGCGACAGCCGGTCTTGCATCATTTCTTGGTGTTTCCACCGCAGCCGCCAGTGGGATTGTAGCTGGGTTTGTTGTGGTCGGAGCTGCCATTGCAGATATTGCCCTGCACTGGTCGCGTTTTTCAGGTTCATTCAGGACGCTCGGGTATGGCCTCATGGAAGAGGCAAGAGGCATTGGGAACGTGATTGCCGGGGTCTTCCATTTCGACTGGCAACGTATCCTGGGCGGCATGAAGCAAGGCCTGCGTGGGATTAGCACTGCGTGGTCTGGCGCATGGGGCATTGTCAAACAGCTCGCGCTTGATTTTGCACGCTGGCTGGATGGATGGGGCTCCGGCATTCCCTTGCGTATCCTGCAGGGTCTTACTTCAGAGTGGCATGTGCTGACTGACGGGCTGAGCGGTCAGATTGGCAAGCTGGAGACGGCATTTGATACCAGCTGGCTGGGACGCCATATGGGGCTCGCTGCTCCTGTTCCGGCAGGAGCTCCTGCACGGGTTCCAACACCGGCGGCAGCCAATGCCGCGCAACAGGCGGGTCAGTTTGGGGTGCATGTCTCAGCTGACCGTGGGCTGTCTGTGCGTCAGGTTTCCGGGCCGCAGAAAGGCCTGACCATCGCGCCACAGAACACAGGACGCATGGTGGACCGGCCATGACCACTCCCCTGACGCAGGTTGGCACAACGGTTGGGAATGTAGCCGGCACTGCCAGTGGGGTGCTGTCCACCGCCAAGGCGGTGACGGGGGCGCTCTCCACTGCTGCCGGCATGCTATCCGGTTCCATCGGGGCGATGGGCGGTCTGGCTGATCTGTCTGGCCTGGGGGGCATGACATCCCTGATTGCCGCGACACTGGCGGAGGCCAGCTTTCGCGGCGTCAAATTCTCCATGGCGACATCCGAAGATGAGGTTGGCCGTCGTGTTGTGCAGATGTTCTTCCCCGGCCGTGATGATTTTGCGGTGCAGGATCTGGGGAAGCTGGAAGGGCCGATTCATATCCACGGCCTGATCTGCGGGGATGACTACGTCTATCGGGCAGCGCAGATGCGGGCGGCCCTGCTGGCGAAAGGGCCAGCAACCCTGAAGCACCCCTGGTGGGGAGAGCTTAAGGTCAGGCTGGTTGGCGAGCCTGCGCGGATTGGATTTGATGAGAACCGGCAGGGAATTGCCACGCTGGAAATGACGGTTGTGCGAGAGCCGCCCCCGCCATCCAGCACTGCTGCGGGCACGTCCTGGCTGGATAGCCTTACGGTACTGCTGAACAAGGCAGACAGTATGCTGGATGCCGCGACATCGGTCATGCAGCAGGTGCTGGCTCCGGTACTGCTGGGCGTCTCTCTGGTCAAAACGGTCGAAAACAGCATTGCCCAGATTGGAGCGATGTTTACCGGCCTGATGGGAGATGTTTCCGAGCCGGTCTCTACTGCCTGCGCTGCACCCCTGGCCGTGCTGACAGTTGGAGTGCCTCAACCAGCCTCGAACACAGGGACGACATTTGCCGATGCCATCACAAATGCTCTGACTGGTGTGCCGGTTGCGATAGCTGATGTTGTGCTGCCTGCGTCGTCCCCTGCCGTAGCTTCTGCCCAGCCAACGACGGGGAGCGCCAGTTCGGCCAGCATTTTTGCCCCGGCAGCCGTCACCACGTCTGACTATCTGGGCGTGCTGGCATCATCCGTGTCAGGCGGCACCGTGACTCTGGCTCCCACGCCGCAGGCAGGAACCGCGCTGCTGATTGCGGCAACATATGGGTGCCTGAGTGTGGGAACGACACTCGGGTCTGCGCCTGGAGGATCAGCCGCTTTCAGTCTCGCTCTGGTTGCTGCAACTGGCTGTGTGACTCAGGCTATATCAACAGCTTCAGCAATCTCTTTCGCCAGCACCGATGATGCAATCAGCACACGGGATGCTCTGGTTGCAGCTCTGGATGCTGTCAGTGACACTGTTGTCAGCGCTGCGGCCGTGACGCAGGGCAATGGGATTGCACCGGCAGCCATTACTGATCTGTTTGCCGCGCTACAGTCCACACGCGCAGCAGTCTTTGCAGATATCTCCTCCCGGCTGGGACGTCTGCCTTCTGTCGTGTCTGTCACGCTGCCTGTTGCGATGGATGCCTGGACACTGGCCTATGCACTGGCTGGCAATACGGCGGCCAATGTTGTGCCGATGCTGGATGATATCATTGCACGGAACAGGGTTTTGACACCTGCGTCCTTGCCCGCAGGGACAATGGAAGTGCTGGAGCCTGCCGCATGACAACAGAGATCACCGTCAAAGGTGGCGGTCAGCCGATGGTTATCAGGATCAACGGTCGGAAGCTGGTGGAATACACCGAAGCGCAGGCAGGGCGGGATCTGGCCGATATCTCGGGAGAATTTCGCATTAGCTACTTCCCCCGGCAGGCTCTGGATGATTTTGGTTACAGCACCCTGATACCCGTCTCGAAATCAGGCGTTGCAGAAGCCATGCGGATTACGGAGCACGATCAGGTGGAGGTGCTTGTCCACGGTCAGACGGTGCTGATGGGATGGGTCGATGATATCAGCATGCAGATGGAAGGTGGACAGTTTCAGGCCGTGATCAGTGGTCGGGACAAGACGGGAGATCTGGTGGACGGGAGCGCCAACCCGACCGGACCTGGAGAATATCGGCAGGTGACGCTGGCCAACCTGGTCCACACCTTATGCACGCCGTTTGGCATCACGGTTTCTACGGATGTGGATGTCGGCAAACCCTTCACGCTGGTCGCACTGGAACCGGCGGAGACTGCCATGGCAGCAATCGAACGACACTCCCGGCAGCGCGGCATTCTGGTCACTTCTGACGGCGTTGGTGGTGTTGTTCTGACCCAGTCCGGACAGGAACGAGCTCCTGAGAGCATCAGTAACCCCGGCAATGTGCACGATATGGAAGTGCGGATTTCATCGCGTGGGCGGTTCTCTGATGTGTTTGTTAAAGGGGCGTTTAATAGCCATTTAAGACCCGTTACAGCGCCGCTTAAGATCGGGGCAAAGCCGCTGGATGCACCGCTGAGCGCATCGGGCGCGGGCTTGACGCCATCTCAGGCGGAAGCCGCAGCAACCCTGCGGTTTGGGCACGCGATTGATCCGGCCGTGCGGCGCTACCGGCCACGCCTGTTTCTGGCCGCCAGCCAGAGTGGTGGATCTGTAGAAGCACAGCAGGCCTCCAATCCAGTTGACCCGAACAGCGCGACCACCAGCCCAGCCAGCGGTGCGTATCGAGGTCACCAGCACAGGAAGCCGCGCCGGAAAGCTATGAAGCCCCGCACCGACGCAACCCCCTGGACATTGCAGGACCAGGCCGACTGGCGGATGCGCTCAACCCGCGCCGGAGCTGCGATGCGTGTCTATACCTTGATCGGGCTGCGCGCGGCTAACGGCCAACTGTGGCTGCCCAACCAGAAGGTGTCCGTTAAAGATAGCTACGCTGGCATAGACGCTGACATGCTGATTGGCGCGGTAACATGGGTGGCTGCGCAGGATGGTTATCGCACCCGGATCTCTGTTGTGGATGTTGATGCTTACGACCTGAAGGGCGACATTGACACACGGCATAATGGCCGCAGCCGGAGCCGCGCACCATGAGTGAGACTGCTCAGAAACTGCGGTCTTTAGCGCGCCGGGCCGTCGTGCATGCCATTGACGATAGTGGCCCACAGCAAATGCTGACAATCGAAGGGCACGCTGGTTACCCGCGCAGCAAGGTTCCAGTGCATCAGCAGTTTGGCTTTGCGTCTCACGTCCCGATAGACGGGGCTGTTACGCACGTTATGGCGCTGGGCGGAGATGAAGCAGACCTGACCGCTCTGCCGCCGTCTAATCCATCACTGGCACATATCGGTGGGCTGGCTAAAGGCGAAAGTATCCATTACGACGCCGTTGGTCAGGCCGTGTATTTGCAGGACGGCAAGATTGTCCGCGTTATCGCGCATTCTGAAATGGCCATTGAGATTGCCGGCACCGTTGTGCTGGATCTGACGAATGAACTGGCTACGCTGAATGTTCCCCTGAAGGTCAATGGCGAGATAACAGCGACGGAAGATATCGTTGGGAAAGGCGTTAGCCTGCACGATCATGCTCACTCGGGTGTAAAAGCCGGTTCTGACCAGTCCGGTCCGCCCGAAGTCTAAACTTCACCCTGTTATCTGGCAGTTTTCCCGGATGATCCTGCGCGCGCGATGCTGCGTGCATGACGACATACGTGCCCTATGCCAATATTGCGATTGGATGGTCTGCCCCGCTGAGGCGGTGTGATGTGCGTGTGGCCGCAACTGGCAACGGACGAGGCACGGTTGTCATTGACCGGACACCTGCCAGCACGTTCCTGATTGCCATGGGAGCATACCGTCGGGCGCGTTCTGATGACCGTATTCCGGGCACGCTGAATGGTGTGGCTCCGGGTGGCCTGCTGGCGGCGCGTGGCTGGGTGGGCGATGCACTGCGCACGGATGGTCTGCGCACGGGCTGCCGCCTGTGGCTGCTGTCTGACGCAAAGCAGACCGAAGCTGCCCGGCAGGATGCGATCCAGTATCTGGACGAATCAATCGGGCAGATCGCAACAGATCACGGTCATGATTACAGCGTGGCGGCATCATGGACTGCGCCCGGCAAGCTGGTGGTTACAGCTGCAGCTTTCGGGACCGTGGTTTCCACGCCTGTCTCGGTTGGTGCTGCTTGACGCTGGCCATTCCCACCCCTGCGGAGCTGGCGGAACGGTTCTGCACCTATCTGGATGGCCGCCAGTTCACGGCGGATGACGGCTCTGTGGTGACGCTGGATGGCCGTGCACCCAACACGTTCGAGAATGTGCTGGCGGCAGTGCATGCCATGGGCCTGTATGAGCTCTATCTGACGGTCCAGCAGCTGGCTAAGGAGATGTTCATTCAGACCGCCACTGTTGGCGGTTTGCTGCCGATGCATGCCGATACATGGGGCGTGCCGCGCAAGGCGGCCTCTGCTGCTGTGGGGTATGTGCTGCTGGCCTCATCTGCCGCGCAGGACGTCATTGTGCCATCCGGAACGGAATTTACCGTGGATGGGTCGGTGCGCTGGATCACCACAGCCACACTGACTGTGCCTGCGGGTTCCAATGGCACGGCCGTGCCAGTGCGGGCGGAAACAACAGGCACAATCGGCAATCTGTCTGCCAACGTCAGTCTGACGCTTGTCTCTACCGTGGTTGGTATCTCATCCGCTGTGGTGGACGCATTTGGTCTGGCCGGTGGGCTGGACCTGGAAGATGTGGAGGTCTGGCGATCCCGCATCCTGCTGCGTGTCCGGCAACGTGCGGCAGCAGGAACAACTGCCCAGTATAGTCAGGACGCGACGGACGCCGGGGCCGGATATGTCAACGTCGTGCCAAACTGGCTGGGTGATAATACCGTTGGCATCATTGTGCTGCTGGCAGGCCCTGCGGTTCCGACGGCTGCGCAAATTGCAGCCATCCAGTCCTATATTGATGCGCGGCGGCCGGTGCGCGGGAATGTCACGGTTGTGCCGGGTGAGGTTGTTGCCCAGAGCCCGACTATCTCACTGAACCCCGATACACAGACAGCCCGCACGCAGGTGCAGGCCGCAGTTGCTGCCTATTATGTGGGCGTGCAGATGGGCGGTTGGCTGTATGTATCAGGCCTGTCAGACGCCGTTTCTTCTGTGGCGGGTGAGACGAGCCACTTTATCTCACCCCCGTCTGCGGACATGCAGCTGGCAGCAAATCAGGTGCCTGTGCTGGGCACGATCACCTGGGGATCTGTCGCATGAGCAGATCGGCCGAACAGATCCTGTCATCCCGCCTGAACGCACACTGCCCGGATGGTTTTGCGTGGCCGAAAGACGAAAGCAGTAACGTCGCTGGGTATCTGTATCCTGGTGCGGGCCTGATCGCTGATGCGGAAGCATTGCTGGATGCGCTGAAGCTGGAGATCAATCCTGGCACAGCAACGCTGCTGCTTTCTGATTACGAGCAGGCACTGGGGCCAGACCCCTGCGGGCGTGACAGTCTGGCTCTGACCACGGCCCTACGGCAGTCTCTGGCGCACCAGCGCTGGGTCTCTGTCGGGGATAATACCATCCCGTTTTTTGTGCAGATGGCAGCCTCTCTTGGAGTCTCTATCGAAATAGAAGAGCCCAATCCGCCTGTTTGCGGCACCGCCATTGCTGGCGTGGACGTATGCGGGAATGAGGATCTTCTGCTGGACTGGATTGTCCATATCAAATCCGGATCTGCCAGCCTGGAGGCCGATGCTGCGATCAGTGGTGTTGCGGCGTCGGGCGTGTCGATCTGTGGATCCGTCATCGTGCCGGTTATCTCGGATGTGCTGCAACAGCTCTACTGCCCGATGCAGAGAGAAGCTCCGGCCGATACTCACCTTTACATCAAAGACCAGGAGCTTTCCTGATGGATTACACCACTGCCAGTGGCAATGTCACCGACGCGCAGGGACGCAGACAGTTTGTGGACCGCAATGATGCTGCGGGTGTGCAGGGCACATACATCACGCAGGCTGACCTGAATGCGCCACAGAACGAAATTGTTGGTGCGATTAAAGAGTCGGGCCAGGTGCCCAGCGCTGACAATGAAGGGCAGATAACGGTCGCTATGAAAGCGTTTAGCACTCTGCCTCTTTGGTCACAGGCCATTGCCAATGCAATTGGCGGCTACTCTGAATATGCCGTTGTGGTAGGCGTTGACGGACGGCGGTGGATGTCACTGACAGCGCAGAACAAAGATGCTCCGGGGGGGAGCAGCGACTGGCAAGAAATCTCTGTTGGGATGCGCAATATGGTGAGCATCACGGAGACGCAGGAATGGACAGTGCCGCCCGGTGTTTTCTTGATATTTGCGAAATATTGGGGAGCAGGTGGTGCTGGTGGCCTAGGCGACAATGGCGGAGCTGGCTCAGGGGGAAATGGTGGCCAGTATGTGGAAATGTATCTGGCTGTTACTCCTGGGAAGGAAATCTTACTGCAGGTGGGCGCTGCAGGTGTGCCGTCGTCCACACCTGGTATGGCGGGTAAGAACGGCGGAGACACCACTGTAGCGGGCGTAGCGGCTCGTGGCGGCGTGTCCGGAGGCGAAGGTAACGGAACGGGTGGAGCCTCAAATGGTAATCCTCCTACGACCGCCGTTGCTAATGGCATTGCTTTGCCCGGTCAGGGGGGAACAAATGCTATCCTGTTCCAAACTAACGACAGTGGTATTTATCAGGCGGGATTAGGCGGCGGATCTCCAGGTGGCGGCGGAACCGCATTCTCCGCCGTGGCAGGTCGCACCGGAACATCCAATGGCAGCACAGGAAGTTATCCGGGCGGCGGCGGCGGCGGCGGGATTAATGCACCTGGAGGATACGGCTCAGTCGGCCTTATCGTGATCCATTACTGATGGCAGATTTCCTCTTCAAACGCGGCACCACGTTCCTCGTGACGTGCATCAATCAGGACGCGCAGGGTGCGCCGGTGGATCTCGGTGGGGCTGTGATTGCGGCTGAGCTGCGCGACGCCCAGAACACGCTGA
>NZ_CALLXM010000235.1 GCF_937875265.1 uncultured Acetobacter sp.
ACACGAAGCAGTTAGCAAAAACTGCTTCAATGCCGCCTGCATGTTCTATAAAAAAGCCGCCAAAAGGCAGCTCATCGACACATGACCTGAAGCAGTTTCAGAACATTATTTTACAAAATTGATGTTTTCTATTTTGAAGGCATATCTGTCTTCTGGGCTACAGAGGACTTCGTAATATCTGTTGTTGTCTTTGACGGGGTTGAGGCCGAAGCGTCTGATGCCAAATGGTTAGCGGCCCAACCAAAGTTCAGTCCTGCAACAGAGATAATTTTGTAGGCAACCATCCAGGCGGAGCCTGCCTGTGGAACAGGGATTACGGTACCAACTGCGCCACAGACAATAATCAGGATGCAAATAAGGTGATCCCATGCCTCAGGAATAAATCCCATCACCATGGGAATAAGGGTCGCAATACTGCTGACTTTCGCACTTGTCAGGAGTGTTTGTTTCATTGTGAATTTCCTTTCAGACCTATCCGATAAAATGCGTGATGGCCTAGTGTTTTTGTATAAAAGTTATTTTTCGCCCAACTGGGCTTTGTGCTACGCCAATCATAATAATGATCAGCACCGCCAGTGATATCGGGAAGCATCTGGCGGGACAGTTGATCAGCAAGGTCAAACGCCTGCTGAAACTGTGCATCTACCAACGTCACACGGAGCAAAGCTACCCGATTGGGGTCAGTCTGGTTCCAGCAGGAGAATTGAGAACGAGCGGTGCAAACTGACACGATGTCATGCCCCCACCATCCCGGTTGAGCAATGCGGTTCCCTACAACGTTCAGAACAGCCTGCATTCCGTGCAGTCCTTCCCCACGCGCTTCTCCCCATGCGGTGCGGGCAGCAATATCAATAGCGCTCATCAAGAGGAAAGCCGCGTCAAAGACCGGCAAAATGCCCAGACCGTATCCCCCAGCTGCGCCCAGCCGAGCAAACCTGTTGCTAAGGTGATGCAGGTGAGCGTGACCCAGTTTGCAAGCCGTATTCCGCCTTCTATCCGCGCCAGACGGTCTGATACCTCGGCATCCCGGCTTTGCGCACCCCGGCTCATTTCATCCACACGCGTCATGATTTCATGCCGTGTGCGGGCCGAATTTTCTCCAACAGCCTGCGTTAGATCCCGGCGCAGATCTGAAAACTGCCGGGACAGGGTATCCAGCCCATCCCGCAGGTGGTCATGCCCTCCTTCAACGCGCGCCACACGTTCACGCAGAAGCGCCACCTCTTCGGCGGTTGCGCATCGTTTGTCTTGCATTGTTTTGTCCGGAAAAAGAAAAAGCCACCTCAAAGGGTGGCTTTATAAAAACGGGCTAAAAGAGGACTGCTCTTTTTACCCGAACATTATCCAGACTTAAGCATGACCACGCGAGCCAGCAATCTTTCCGTGCATACGCAACCATACAGACGTTACGCACAAAGAGTTTTTACAGATCGGTTGTAAATGAGAATTTGAAAGTCCTGGGGAGGCCCTGCAACAAATAACCGTTGAAGGCGGATGCCCAGTAACGCGTATTGGCAATATTATCCACGCCAAACCGCAGGGTCAGCGGTTTATGTGCCACCGCGAAAGTATAGCGGGCTCCCACGTCAAACCGTGTCCAGACAGGCAGATGCAACGTGTTGGCCGTATTGACCCACTGTTTACCCGTGTTTTCTACACGCCCCACCACCGTCGCACCACGCAGAAATGGCAGATCATATTCCAGATTCCCATTGATGGTATAATTGGGAATACCAATAGCTGTATGGCCGTTATCCGCGCCCTGCGCAGTACGGCGTAAATCTGCATCAATCAGCGTGGCACCCCCGTTAAAGCGCAGACCGGGCAATATCTGGCCATTGACACTCAGTTCTGCCCCCCTGTTCCGCTGCAAGCCGTTTTCCCGGAAGATAAAGGTGCCATTATTGCCATACGGTTCCGTATAGGAATTTGGCTGCGAAATCTGGTAAAATGCCAGTGTCGTTGTGAAGCGTCCGGTATCGTACTTGGCACCAACCTCATACTGAACGCTTTTAAATGGTGGGAAAATCTGCCCCAGATTCACCAGATTGGTCCCACTGGCCGTCGGTCCCTGTGAGAGCCCCTCAATCCGGTTGAAATAAATAGATGTCCGTTTGGTAGGATGCACTACAAGCCCGACAACGGGAGTAATAGCACCCTGATTATAATGTGACGTGCGCTCCCCGGTGCCATAAGCATCATACCCATTGATCAGCATATTCTGGTAACGGAAACCCGCTGTCAGTGCTATGCGATCATGCCAGAAAGACATCGTGTCTGAAAAGAACAGGCTATACAGCTGGGTTTTACTGGTTGGCATGGGATCATCCAGATTGCCTCCCGTCCAGTTTTCTGCAGGAGCCGGAACAGCCGCCGTATTGTACAGATTGCTGTCAAATGAGTTAAGTGCCATGGAATACGCCGTGCGGCTTTCTTCCCACAAAGCAGAACCACCAGCATTCACTTCGTGTTTGACTGGCCCTGTATCAAAATGGGCTCTCACGCCGCCACGTGTGCTTTCATTTGTCTGGGCATAAGGCACATACATGGCCCCGGCGGAGGCGGCCCCGGTCTGAGAATTATTGACTGTGAGTGTCGAATAATTTCCCTTCTCATCACTCCCAAGCCCGCCAAAAGCCCCATAAAGCGTGATGTGCTTTGACAAATCATGCTCGACGTTCAGCATTCCAAAAATGTAATTCAGATCATTATACGTCCAGGCCTGACCATAATTATGGGCAGCATTGGGAACACGCGGCACGCCTGTTGCATCTGCCCCAAGAAACACACCCGGTCGCCCTCCGTTCACACCCTGATTCTGGTAGTTCATATCCAGAGAAATACGGGTTTTATCATCGTGCCAGTCAAAGTCCGCACCCAGAGCCACGGAGTGGCGGCGTTCATGATCAATGGAGGTCTGACCAGAGAGGCCTGCCACATTCAACCGCAGACCATAAGCTTTGTCCTGCCCAAACCGCCGCCCCACATCCAGACTACCGCCCCCAACACCCTGACTGGCATAATCACCGGTCAGGCGGGTAATGGGTGTGTTCTGGGCATGTTTGAACATCAAGTTGATACTTCCCCCGATAGCGCTCCCACTGGGGGCAGCCCCGTTCAGAAACGCACTGGCCCCATTAAGCACCTGGACTTGATCATACAACTGGGGGGACAGAAGCTGCCGAGGAGTGATGCCGTAAAGGCCGTTTATAGCAACATCATCGCCATAAACGGGGAAACCACGGATCACAAAAATTTCTGAAAAATTGCCATATCCGTATGTCGTACGCACTGAAGGGTCGTTTTCCAGAACCTCACCGAGCGTCTGGGACTGCTGATTCAAAATCAGGCTGGACGTATAGCTGCGAATGTTGAACGGAACATCCAGCCCCTTCTTGGTCCCTAATGCGCCCAACTGGCCACCGCTGATCACTTCCATCTGGTTCCGACGCCTCGCTGTGACCAGAAGGCTTTCATCTTTTTGTGACTGAGTCACAGGTGTCACCGGGTCTTTGGATTTCTTCGCATTTTGTTTTGCGGCCTGTGGGACCACCGCCTCCTGTTGCGCTGCAAAGGCAGATCCGCTGAAGAACGCAACTGTTGTCAGCAAAAGAGCAACCCGCCCCCCACAACGCACAGAACGAAAGACCGGCAGGCGACCACGCATCATCATAATTAATCCAAAATTAGAGACTTACCGCGCCTCCATAGGCGCAATTGAGAGACATTCGCAATATTATTTTATAATGTCATCGCGTGTCCGGGCTTTACAGCATTGCCCTGAGCACCTAGCAGCATGAGAATGAGTCGCACCAAGAGCACTGGCATGATGGGACATTCAGCCTCACCTGACGTGAAAAGCAGCCAGAAACGACAGGCCGTTTTTCGCCGGCTTGGTTTGCTTTCTGTTATCTGCTGCCTGTCCTACCTGACAGCCCATCTGATCATGCTGGATACCCAGCATCTGCCCTTTGAAGACATACGGCTGAAAACTGATCTGGGCGGCATGGGAGTTGCGGCTCTGCTTCCCGTTCTTGTTCTGGTGGGCTTTGCCGGGCGCCGCCATATGTGGGGGCTGATCATCAGCCTGACAGCCTGTACCGGCGCAGCCCTTGCCGGTATCCTTCCGTTCTGATGAGAAAGACGACCCATGCGTGAAACGCTGCGTGTGCATATGGGGTGGCTACATAGCTGGGTTGGTTTTCTGGCCGGGCTGGTTCTGGCCTGCATTTTTGCATCTGGCACACTGGCCGTATTTGATACGGAAATCACCCAGTGGATGCAGCCCGAAGCACCACTAACCCAAGGCACAGCCCTCACCCCCGCCGCCTTACAGGCCGCCACACAGGCAGTTCAGGCTGAAGAAAATAAAGGGCTTTCTGCGTTCATCACCCTGCCTTCACAGCGGGACCCAGTTCTGAGGGTTCTGCATTATGATGGATATGAATTTATAGGGGACGTTCTCAACCCTGAAACGGGAGACGCTTTTCCCGTCCGCGAGACTGCGGGTGGGCAGTTTTTCTATAATTTTCACTTTTCTCTGCGGGGCGGCAGTCTACCCGGGGTGCAACTTGTCACATTTCTGGGGCTCTGCCTGCTAGTGGCAATCGGCTCCGGGCTTGTCATTCACATCAAGGGTCTTTGGCCGGACCTAATTCTGTTCCGCCCGTTTGGCGCACGCCCCCGCGCCTGGGTTGATGCCCATCTGATTGCTGGCGTGCTATTTCTGCCGTTTATTCTCTTCATGGCGTATACTGGCACCGCTATCCATGCGCGGGTCCTGCTGCCAGCACAGCCTTTCTTCCCAGCACACCACGCCAAAACGCACAAGAAAGAACCTACTGTGCCAAAGGGGCGGGTTTTACAGGCCGGGCCACTCTCGCCACCACTTACCCCGCTTATTGCACAGGCACGCGACACCTTGCACAGCCCGGATGGAAATCTGGTGCTGTTTACAACGGATGAAGTGCGCATTTTCAAAAGTGATGCGTTTGGGCCGTTTCTGACCAGAGACCATGTCGATTTCAGCCGAAAAGACGGGCACTTCCTCCGGTCTGTTACGCAAAACCCACCGGCTGTTAAAACTTTACAGCTTGTCCGAGGGCTACATTATGCCCGTTATGCACCGCCGCTGCTGCGTTGGTTGTATTTCCTTTCCGGGCTGGCAGGCACAGCCCTTATGGCAAGCGGGCTAATTGTGTTTCTCATGAAACGCCGTCGCTCATCGGGTGAAAAGCTCCTCTTCCGGTTGGCTGAGGCTCTGACCATGACGACGGTTGTGGGCTTTCCCGTTGCAACACTTGGGCTGTTCTGGGCCAACAGGTGCCTGCCTGCTGCCCTTTCTGGTCGGGCTTTTATCGAGATTGATCTCTTCTTTGCTCTATGGGGTCTATGCGCCACACACGCGCTGCTCATGAGCCTGACACGCCATGCTGCGCCCGGGTGGCGCCAGCAACTCGGATTTCTGGCTGGAGCAGGATGCGCACTTCCGCTACTGGACCTCGTGTCCCATTCTCATACATGGGTGCACGGTGCGACAGTTTTCATGAGTATGGATGCTCTGGCGTTTCTGTCTGGCCTGATCGCGCTGTATGCAACTCTAAAATTACGAGGACCAGCAGCATGATAATATTACTTGCACTGGCGCTCTGGAGTGCTGCCTTCTGGTGCCATGAATGCCTGCAACCAAGAACCCGCGCAGCGTTCCCCCACCAGACACAGTCCGTGCATGTAAAGCAGATCGTTCGGGCTTTAGCGCCATGCGTGGCCCTGATTTTCTGCCTGCGTCTGGATACGGCTCTGGGCATTTTATACTGGCTGGGTCTTGGGTCTGCCGCCGGGCTGGGCACAAGTATGCTAATGGCTATGCTCAAACACAAACGGGGGCTTGCCCGAATGAGCAAACCCCCGCTGTAAAACCATAGCCGAACATAGGGTTTTTCCTATATCCGGCTCACGGCACAGTCGTTATTTTGCCACCGTAGCTGGGGCACTATGCGTCTGCGTGATAAACTTGGCGACGTTATCATGAAGCTGGGCCAGAGAATCCTGATGCGCATAGACCATGTGGCCTGATTCGTACTGCACAATCTGAATATTATTGCTCAGCTCATGTGAAATAGGCAGATGCTTCATTTCATAAATACCCTCGAAATACGGCGTTCCGAGGTCAAAATAGCCCTGATTAAGCATCACTTTCAGGCTGGGATTGTGCTTCATTGCAGAAGCCAGATCAGGCAGCACATTCACCGCGCCGTGGATCGGGAAATCCGTATTGGGTTGCTTGTGAGAGAAATCCCACTTCATGATGGCATCAGAAAAGAACTTATATTCCTGATATCCATCACCAAAGGCCGGTGTGTTGCCATAATGCAGGGTGTTGCGCGCATAGTCATTAAACGCCGCAATATAAGCGGGGGACATGGCAGAAGACTGAGGGTCGTAATACGAGAACTGTGACAGCTTATCCATGGTCGGACCAGAGAAGCGGCTATCCAGACGCCCTGTATCCAGATCCTTATCGCCTTGCAGGGTCTTTTCAAATTCCCCGCCACTGATGCGCAGATCGGCCTTTTTGATATAGTCCACCGGCAGACCCGTGTAGTCGTGCAGCTTTTGGGCTGTGGCATCACGCTGCGCGTCAGAAATAGCATTTCCTTCCTGCAGGGCTGCTGTGTACTCAGTCAGCGCAAAATGCTCGACTTCTTTCAGGAATGCCTTGAGGTCAGAATGCTCAGCTGGCAGGCGCTTATGATACCACGCCGTTGCCGCATAACTGGGCAGGCTCAGCAAGTAAGGCTGATCCATCGACGGGTTCATGGATGCGGCATCAATATCGTTATCGTAATCCAGAATCTGCGAGAGCAGGATCACGCCGTTCAGATCAATCCCCTTATCGTCAGCTAGTTTATTCGCAACAATGGCCGAACGCGTCGTGCCGTAGCTTTCACCAAACAGATATTTGGGAGAATTGTAGCGGCCGTAGCGGGAAAGGAACTGAGCGATGAAATCGGTAAAGGCTCCGGCATCGGCATCCGTGCCCCAGAACGCTTTTTCCTTATCTTTGCCAATCAGACGCCCGTAACCGGTGCCGGGGGCATCAATAAACACGAGATCGGACGCATCCAGCAGGCTGTCATTATTATTCACAATGGAATAGGGCGCTGCGGGAGTATGGGTATCGTCTGCTGTCACCACTTTTTTGGGACCAAATGCCCCCATATGCAGCCAGACGGTGGAGGAGCCGGGACCACCATTATAAATAAAGGTAATAGGGCGATTTTCCGGGCGCACACCCTTTTTAAAATAGGCGACGTAATAGATGGACGCTGCGGCTTCCGGCGACTTCTTGTCTTTGTCCGCATCAGGCAGTTCGGAATCATCCCAACCGGCTTTATGGACAATTAAGGTGCCGGAAACAGCTTCATAGTCAATATGCGCACCATGTACGGTAACAGAGCCACTAGTGGTTACACTCTGCGGTTTGCCCAGAAAATCTTCCAGACTGACTTTCTGCTTTGCCGCATCAGCAGCCTGGTGAGTATCTTCCGCCCAGGCAGCCGGTTGCCCGGTCACGCCAACACCAGCTGCCAGCACAGAAACCGTGGCAAGCAGCCCAGCCAGTTTCAAACCTGTCTGTTTTGTACGCATTGAGACTTCATCCTGTCAGACCATGTTATAATATATCTTGATATCAGGAAGATTTGTGTTCGACCAGTCTGTTTACACATTGCAACAAACTATCGAACAAAGAGTTGATGCTACCCGGCCAGACCAACCCCGGCCGAAGTAAAATACCGATTTACAGCGGTACACATTGCACCAGCTACCATGGCCCTGTGCCCTGCCTGCCTTAAAGCAGCCTCGTCCATTCGGTTGGACATGAAACCCATCTCTACCAGAACTGAGGGAATCTGAGCCGATTTCAACACGGCAAATGCCGCATGCCGATGCGGGTGCGGCAATAAATTAATGCGGGACTGAAAAGTAGCCACAACAGCACTCGCCATATGGGCGGACCCACGCCGAGCTTCCTCTGTAACAAGGCTTGCCAGAATCTGCTGCACTTCTGGAGAAGCTCCCTGCACCAGAGGTCCGCCATACCGATCCGCACTATTTTCTGTTTTTGCAAGATCAGCGGTCTGACTGTCTGATGCGCCGTGAGAGTGTGTATAAACGCTTGCCCCCCGTACACCTGCATTATGCAAGGCATCCGCATGCATGGAAATAAAGAGTGACGCCCCATGCTGCTGGGCAAGTTCCACGCGGCCATCCAATGGTACAAAATGATCACTGGTCCGCGTCATGGCAACACGATAACGCCCGGTAGCCAGAAGCTGCTGCCGGAGTTCTATTGCCGCAGCTTCCGCCACGTATTTTTCATAAGTCCCTGTGTAGCCAATGGCGCCGGGGTCTTTCCCCCCGTGGCCAGGGTCCAGCATGACCAACGGCAGGGCAGGCCGGGCTTTGCCTATAATAGCAGGAGCGTGGAGGGTTTGCCCGGTTATGGCTTGGCCTGTCGTATGGTGCGCGGTCCCGGCGGCCTGAACCTGTGGTGTGAGCAAACTACCAGTGATCAACCCGGCCCCAGCTATCAGCAGGCTACGCCGGTTACAAACACCTTGTGCGGCTTCCGGAACATAGAGCCCGACTGCATGGGCTGGCTGCTCGGCCATCAGGAAAAAACCAGGCGGTTTTTCAGACACAGGGGTCATGATGAGGCTCACATTTCTATAATTGGGGCAACCCTGCACACACATAATGTCGAAAGCGTGTCAAAATCAGAGAGAAGAAAAAACTGTCGTTCTGAATGGCTTGCGATTTGTTGCCGTTTAGGTCATGCTCGTTAAGCATGGATCAAGGCAGGATTGCCCGTCATGCATCCTGTTTCCGCTCCTTTAGAGTTTAAAGGCGCGGCTGGCGCCTGAACGCCGCCCAGCGCAGATGGGAGCAGGAAACATTGGTTGAAGGATACATGACTATCGTCAGGGCCGCTATCTTGGAGTGCATGACCAGACCGGAAACAGTGTCCTGTTCCCGCGCCTCTGCTGTCACCTCAGTGCGTGGCCTGACATTCGCCTCTCATTTTTTTACACGTACAGACCTATGCCTGTCGGAAGTGTCCCCATCCCGTGTTCAGCCGTCCAAACGGCTCCACCGGATAGGCCGGCCACCGGCACGCCGGAGTTTTTCTTTTTATGTCAAAGCGTATGCTGATCGATGCGACGCACGCGGAAGAAACGCGCGTTGTCGTTATGGATGGAAACAGACTTGAAGATTACGATGTTGAAGCTGCCACCAAAAAGCAGCTCAAGGGCAACATCTATCTTGCCCGCGTTATTCGCGTAGAGCCCAGCCTTCAGGCGGCTTTTGTTGAATATGGCGGCAATCGCCACGGGTTTCTGGCCTTTAGTGAAATCCATCCTGACTACTACCAGATTCCGGTAGCAGACCGGGAAAAGCTTCTGGCCTTGCAGGCGGAAGAAGAAACCCTGATGGAGTCAGGCGAGTCTTCCTCTGATGAGGATGAAGACGAGGCTCAGGCATCCGAGACTGATGAGGATGATTCCTCCTCTGACGCTGACGAATCCGCCAGCGAGCAGGATGGCCGCCGCAATTCCCGCCGAAACGATACACCTGACTATGTTGGCGGTGAAACCGATACGGGTGAGGAAGCGCTGATTCAAAAGCGCATTGCCCGCTTCCTGCGTAATTACCGCATTCAGGAGGTTATCCGCCGCCGGCAGGTCCTGCTGGTGCAGGTCGTCAAGGAAGAACGGGGCAACAAGGGCGCAGCCCTGACCACCTACGTCTCCCTTGCCGGGCGCTACTGTGTACTGATGCCCAACGCCCTGCGTGGTGGCGGTGTATCGCGCAAGATTACGTCCGTGCCTGACCGCCGCCGCCTGCGCGACATTATTTCCGACCTCAACCTGCCGCGCGGCATGGCCATGATTGTCCGCACCGCGGGCGCACAGAGGCCGGGTCCGGAAATTACGCGTGACTGCGAGTATCTACTGCACCTGTGGGACGATATCCGTGACCTGACGGTGCAGTCTATCGCCCCTGCCCTGATTTACGAGGAAGCCAGCCTCGTCAAACGCGCCATCCGTGACGTGTACACGCGTGAAGTCAGTGAAATTGTGGTCGATGGCGAGCAGGGCTGGAAAGCCGCGCGAGACTTCATGCGCCTGCTCATGCCGCAGCACGCAGAAAAAGTTCTGCTGTGGAACAAGGAAAGCCAGCCGCTCTTCACGCATTACCATGTGGAAGGGCATCTGGACGCCATGCTTTCCCCGGTCGTGTCTCTGCGCTCCGGTGGCTATCTGGTTATCAACCAGACAGAAGCTCTTGTGGCCATTGACGTGAACTCCGGCAAAGCCACAAGTCAGCGTAATATTGAAGAAACAGCCTACCGCACCAATCAGGAAGCGGCGGATGAAGTGGCCCGCCAGCTCCGGCTGCGCGATCTGGCCGGGTTGATTGTCATTGACTTCATTGACATGGAATCCCGCCGCCACAACACCACGATCGAACGCCGCCTGAAAGATGCGCTGCGCCATGACCGCGCCCGTATCCAGATGGGGTCAATCTCCCACTTCGGTCTGCTGGAAATGTCACGCCAGCGGCTGCGGCCTTCAGTCGCGGAAGCGGCCTTTACGCCCTGCCCGCATTGTCAGGGCACAGGTATGGTCCGTGGCATTGAAAGCTCCGCGCTGCATGTGCTGCGTGCAGTGGAAGAAGAAGGCGCCCGTCGTCGTGCGTCTGCCATTACTGTGCACGTTGCCGCAGAAATTGCCTTCTATGTGCTGAACAACAAGCGCGACTGGCTGGCAGAAATTGAACAGCGGCATCAGATGGAAATTCTGTTCGCTGCCGATGCAACGCTGCCTGTGCCGGAAATTCGCATTGAGCGCCTTCAGCCGCCCAAGCCAAACCGTAACTATGCAGCTCTGCCGCCAGTAGAAAATGCCGTTGTCGATGTTGCACCGGAAGAGAAGACGCCTGAACCGACTGTGGAACAGACCACACCGCAGGCTGAAGTTCCGGCTGCTGCCGCTGAATCTGGCACCGGGGAAGACGAACCGCGTCGCCGTCGCCGTCGCCGCCGTCGCCGTGGTGGGAGCGGCAACCGTGAGGAAAACTCAGCTGCGCCAGAACAGAATGCAGCTGTAGCGTCTGCCCCGGTGACCGTCGAAGAGCAGTCCGCTGCTGCACCGGCCGAGGGCGAAGGTAATCTGATCCCTGGTCGCCGCCGCACCCGTCATTCACGTGTTCGTCCTTCCGGGACGGAAACGCCGGAAATTCGGGTTGCCATTGAGAAAGGCCCGGCACCCCAGCCGAGCCGCCCGACATGGCAGGGGCCGACACCGGCTAATCCGTTTGGTGGCAGCCTGGATATTTTCGATCTGATCGAAAATTCCACAATGGAAGCCGCTGAAGCTGAAAAGGCGAAGTCCGTTAAAGCCACTCCTGTAGAAGCTGCGCGCCCGGTTGAAGTGCATACTGAAGAGGCTCCGGTTGCTGAAGCAACACCGGCACGCAAACGCCCCGGCCGTCGCCGTAAATCTGCGACCCCGACTGAAGACGCTCCGGTTGCGGACCATCAGGAAGCCGCACCTGCTGTAGCTGAAACTGCAACAGAAGCCGCTCCTGTGGCTGAAACTCCGGTTGTGGCGGAAGAGGCCCCCAAGCCGCGCCGCCGCCGCACGACACGGAAAACGGCTGACGCAACGGCAGAAGCCCCGGTTCAGGATGCAGACGTTGTAGCTGCTCCCGCAGCAGAGGCAACGGCTGAAGAAGACGCCAAGCCCCGCACCCGCCGCCGCGCACCCACGCGACGGAAAACTGCGGCAGCAGCGGAAGACGCCACGGCAGTAGCACCGCAGGATGATGCAGCAGAACCTGCTGCGGAAAAACCTTCTCCGCGTCGCCGTCGGGTTGCCGCCAAAAATACGGCAGCACCCAGCAAAAGCGCGCCGGCTGAGGCTAAAACCGCCAGCGCCGACAAAGCGCCTGCGTCAGAAGACGCAGTCGATGCGTCTATCGTGCAGCCAATTGTCATTGATGACGAGAAGCCAGCCCCCAAACGCCGCACGGGCTGGTGGCGCCGCTAAACCATGCCTGACAGTTGGGGGTGGGCCTTCAAGCCTGCCCCCACCGTCGCATGCCTCCTTTGACCACCGGCGGCCTTATGGTAGGTAATACCTCCATAAAACTGACCTGCCCCGCCTCACCGGAGTTTTCATGACCGTGCCCCAGCCAGATCTTCAGCCCGAGCGTTCTTCCGGAGCGCAGGACCGGGGCCCTCTGGTTCTGGCTCTGCCCAAAGGGCGAATTCTGAAAGCCGTAACCCCGCTTCTTAATAAAGCCGGTATGGCACCTTCTGCCGATTGCCTGGGCGACGACAGTCGCAAGCTGCGTTTTCCTACTCAGGACCCCAAACTGGATGTTGTCCGCGTCCGCTCGTTTGACGTTGCCACTTTTGTGGCCTCCGGCGGCGCACATGTCGGTATCTGCGGTGCAGACGTGCTGATGGAATTTGACTACCCCGAAATTTATGCCCCACTGGATCTGGGCATTGGCGGCTGCCGGGTATCCGTCGCGCAACCCGCCAACCTACCGCATGACCCGCAGGAGTGGGCACGGTGGTCTGAGGTACGGGTTGCCACCAAATATCCAGCCATGACTCGCCGTTTTTTTGCTGCACGCGGCATTAACGCCAATATTGTGCACCTGCATGGCGCAATGGAACTTGCCCCGATGCTGGGGCTCTCACGGCTGATTGTTGATCTGGTGGATACAGGCTCCACGTTGCGGGCCAATGGACTGCGGGAAGTAGAAACCATTACCCACATCACCAGCCGGTTGATTGTGAACCGCACAGCCCTGAAAACACGCCCTGAAGAAATCAGTGCCATTATCAACGGCTTTCGTAGCGCTCTGGAGGCTGCCCCTCCTGCAGCAAAAAAAATCAAGGCAGAGCAGTCTTCATGAAACGGTTAGACACACGCGACCCCGGTTTTGAGGCTGAATTTGCCTCACTTCTGACAGCCCGTGAAGAACAGGGGCAGGAAGTTCATAAACCGGTTGCTGACATTCTGGCCTCAGTGCGTCGGGATGGGGATGCTACCCTATGTGCGCTGACTGAACGCTTTGACCGTCTGCCCTTAACCCCTGCCCAGCTGGCGTTTACAGCGGATGAGATTGCCACAGCCTGCACGCAGGTAAGCCCCGACCTGATGGCGGCTCTGGATGTTGCAGCCCGGCGTATCGAATCCTTTCACAAGGCCCAGATGCCATCTGATATCCGGTACACGGATGATGTCGGCATGACGCTGGGCATGCGCTGGATTTCATTGGATGCAGTCGGGCTGTATGTGCCCGGTGGGAAAGCTGCCTATCCCTCTTCCGTGCTGATGAATGCCATCCCGGCCCGTGTAGCCGGTGTGCAGCGACTGGCCATGTGCGTGCCAACCCCGGACGGCATTATCAACCCGCTGGTGCTGGCTGCGGCACATCGGGCCGGGGTAACGGAAATCTATCGTATTGGCGGTGCTCAGGCGGTGGGAGCCATGGCTTTTGGCACCCAGACCATTCGCCCTGTGGACCGCATTGTCGGCCCCGGTAATGCTTTTGTTGCGGAAGCCAAGCGGCAGGTGTTCGGCCATGTGGGCATCGACAGTATTGCAGGGCCATCCGATGTGGTGGTGATTGCCGATTCGGCAACAGACCCGCGCCTGATCGCGCTGGATCTGCTGGCACAGGCCGAGCATGATGAACTGGCTCAGGCCACCCTCATCACACCAGACGCAGCCTTTGCAGATAAAGTGATTGAAGCCGTCACAACAGAACTGAAAACGCTGACCCGCACCGCCATTGCCGGCGCAAGCTGGGAGCGGAACGGTGCTGTGCTGGTGGTGCAGGATCTGGAAGAAGCAGTTGTGCTGGCAAACCGTCTGGCTCCGGAACATCTGGAGCTGATGGTGGATGACCCGGAACCCCTATTTGCCAAGGTACGCCACGCTGGCGCGGTTTTCCTGGGCCGCTTCTGCCCGGAAGCCGTGGGCGATTACGTAGGCGGCCCCAACCATGTTCTGCCCACATCACGCACCGCACGTTTTGCCTCTGGCCTGTCCGTTTTTGACTTCATTAAACGGACAACATTCCTTGCCGGTGGCCCGGATGCTTTGCGGCGTATTGGCCCCGCAGGTGTGGCGCTGGCGCAGGCCGAAGGGCTGGAAGCGCATGCTCTGAGCATCTCCGCCCGGCTTGATGCGCTGGACCAAACAACGCCTAACGCTTGACCGAACCCCTTCCCTCACCCATATCTGCACATCCAACCATAACGAGGCTTAAAAATGAACGAAGGACGCCATGTCTAAAGAAGACATGATTGAATTCAGTGGCACGGTTACCGAACTGCTGCCCAACGCGATGTTCCGGGTAAAACTCGACAACGAACATATGATTCTGGCCCACACCAGCGGCAAAATGCGTAAGAACCGTATTCGCGTTCTGGCAGGTGACCGGGTAAATGTCGAAATGACACCGTATGACCTTTCTAAAGGTCGTATTACCTTCCGCTTCAAGTAAGACGATGGCAGCATCCGGGCCGGATGGCACGGAGAGTGTGGGCCGCCCGCACTTTGTGCTGGCCTCAGCATCACCCCGCAGGCTTGACCTATTGCGTCAGGTCGGGCTGGTGCCAGACCGCGTTCTCCCTGCTGATATTGATGAAACTCCAGCCCGGACAGAACTGCCCCGACCTTACGTGCGCCGCATGGCAGCAGAAAAAGCTGCTGCTGTTGCCGCCAGCCTGAGTGAACCCGCTCTTGTTCTGGGGGCCGATACAGTTGTCGCCCTCGGGCGGCGCATTTTACCTAAAGCCGAAGACCGTGAAACAGCCCGGATGTGCCTGGAACAACTTTCCGGACGCCGCCATACAGTGCTGACAGCCCTTTCCCTTATTCCTTCATCTGGCTGGCCGGAAGGCCGTCGGGCTGAACGGGTTGTGGAAACCGCTGTAACGTTTTCCCGGCTGACGTCTCATCAGATTGAAAACCTGCTTGATCAGGGCGACTGGCAAGGCAAAGCGGGCGGCTATGCCCTACAGGGCCATGCCGCAACCTTTATCCGCTTTATCTCAGGCAGTGCATCCGCCGTTATTGGCCTGCCATTGTTTGAAACTGCCCAGCTTTTGCGTGGCCAGCCGGGCCACTGGCTGGCGTGAGCGTGTTTCTACGCATCGCCACGTTTCCGGGCGAAATGCGCATTGCCGTCACGCAAGACAATACTCTGCTTGATTATGCTCTGTGGCGCCCATCAGCACCGGATGGCGTGGATGATCTCTATCTGGGTCGCATAAGTGCGCGCGCAGCGGGAATGGGCGGCGCTTTTGTAGACCTTGGGAATGGCACAAGCGGCTTTTTGCCCGATCAGAAAGGCTCAGACTTACTGCCAGAAGGGCAGACGCTCCCTGTACGGATAGTTCGCGCCGCACAGGGCGGTAAAGGTGTCAGGCTTAGGCCTGAAAAAACCTCTGCCGCTTTACCAGCTAAACCGGGCCTGATCAGCCGCGGCCCCACACCGCTGGAGCGGCTGGCAGCCCGGTGGCAGGATGCCACGCTCGTTGTCGATTCTCCGGCTGCTGCTGCCAGTATTCCTCCCGCCTTGCGCCCACGCCGCCTTCAGGAACTTCTGCCGTTCCCTGAAGAGATCGCGCACGCCTGCGATGCGTTGGAAGACCCGCTTGTAAGTCTGCCGGGCGGCATGCAAGCCAGTATTACCCCCACCCCTGCTCTGGTCGCCATTGATATGGATGCCCCACCTGCCCAGACAGGCTGGCCCAAGCAGACTGCCCAGTTTGCTGCCAACCGGGATGCTCTTCCGGCCCTGATGCGCCAGATTCGCCTGCGCAACCTTTCTGGCGCGATTCTGATTGACCCCGCCGGGTTGGCAACGCGCAAGCGGCAGGCTCTTCTGGAACCCGTCAAAGCCACACTGCAAGACGACCCGCTTAAACCCCGCTGCCTTGGCATTACGGCGCTGGGACTGGTCGAGCTTGTTCGGGCCCGTATCCACCCTTCCCTGCATGAACTGCTGTCCTCAGCGCATGGGCAGGCTCTGGCCGTATTGCGCCACCTTGTAATGCAGGAAACGGAAGCGACCATGCTGCGTGGCGGGTTAGGCCTCATCACCGCACTGGAACAGGACCCACAGGCTCTGGCAGACTGTATTGCTCAACGGGGTAAACCCCTGAGCTTACGGCTTGACCCTGCTTTGCCTGATTTTTTCTGGACGACACATTCATGACCAAAAACAGCACCTGCCCGGTTTGTGGTGCCCCGACCCAGACCGCCACACGGCCTTTCTGCTCCCAGCGTTGCGCGGATGTTGACCTCGGGCGCTGGTTTTCAGGGCAGTATCGCATTCCCGGCCCGCCGGTAGATGAAGAGAATCTTGAAAAACCTGAGATAAATGACGAAAGGTGACTTGATCTCCCTTACGGCCTGAGATACATGCTCTCTCACGCCGCAAGGCTGCGGTGCCCAAGTAGCTCAGTTGGTAGAGCATGCGACTGAAAATCGCAGTGTCACTGGTTCGATCCCGGTCTTGGGCACCATCTCATTTCTTCCCCCTTTAATATCAATGATTTTCGGGCGTTTTTCGTCCCACTCAGGTTTTTTCACGTCATTGTGGGACATTTGGTGTCCGTGCATGCGTGCGAACGCACTTGCCGCCAGCCGCTTCTGATCAGCCGCCAGCGTGTAGCGTTGAACCTCTTTCAATGACCGATGACCCGTGACAGCCGCGATCTCATGGGCTGTGCATCCAAGTTCGGCCAGACGGACAGCAGCTGCCTTCCGCAGTCCGTGTGATGCACAATGTGGCAAGCCTGCCTCGTTGCACCATTCACGGAATCGGTTGCCAAAGCTCTCCGGCGTGTAAGGCTTGCCATAGGCATTCTGGATGAAGGACGTGCCTTCCATCGCACCAGGCGTGGCCTCAATAATGCGCTGTAGTTCCAGGAACACTGGCAACGTCAGAGTGACAGGCTTTTTCTTGCCGTTCTTCACCTGTGTGAAGGTCAGAAAGCCGTCTCTCACATCCTTCAGTCCGAACCGCACTACGTCACTCCGCCGCTGGCCTGTATAGAGCAACAGAGCAAGGGCCAACCGTGCCGGTGAGCCAACAAGATGCACCGATTCAAACTGATGAATTTCTTCAGGCGTCCAGCTATGGAAGCCCGTTCCTGATGGCGGAATGTAGGACACGTCCGCCGCTGGATTCTTGTTCAAAGCTCCGATCTGCACACCGTAGGCGAAGAGCTGACGCAGAGCCTTCAGAATACCGTTCCCAGCTTCTGGCCTGCCCTCTTTGGAGTCGCGCAGGCCAAGCACATGTCTGGACTGGATGGTGGCGACAAGAAACGACCCGCACCGCTCACACAATCCGTCCAGCACGCCACGCCGCACATACTGAGTGCGTGCGTCCAGTCTGGTGAATGCCCCGGAGCCATAATAACGAACGCACAGATCCCGGAAGCTGCCCGGTATAATGATTTCCTTCCCTGGTGCAGGCAGGATTTCACCGGCCATTGCCTTGCGATATTCTTCATCGAATTCCGGTGTTCCTGGCATCTGGTGCAGCCGCACCTTGCGAAACCCCGGACGGCGCAGATACACCCGCACATTCCCGTGCCTGTCTGTGTCCTCTGACACGTATTTATAGCGCCGTTTCACCTGCATCATTTTCTTACAACCGCATCCCACTCATTCGGCGCATCCTGCATTTCCGTCTGTGCGGAATAATGCAGTTCAGTGCCTGTCATTTTTGCAGCGGCTGCTACCAGCGCAGGACGAAACCAGAGAGACAGGGAGCCTACACGCGTAGGCCGTGGCACCAGTCCCATTTCCACCATTTTATCAAAAGTTGTTTCACTCACGTCAAAGAATGCAGCCGCTGCCCGCCGTCTGAGGATAATCGGCAAAAGACCCGGTGGCAGATGGTCATATCTCGATTTCACGCTGCATCATCCTGCTTCGGGTTAAAGCCTTCCTGTTCACGAATTTCGTTCACAGTCAGGATTTGGTTTTGAATGGCGATGCCGTAGGAAGCCCAGCGGGTTGCGTAGTCACCACGCATCAGGCTGGACAGATCAATGTGCATTTCAAACGGGCTGGATGCCCCGAACACCGACCGCTTGAATTCAGCTTCAATCTTCCGTGCCCATGGCAGCAGCGTGTTTGTGGCGAACCACAGGCTGGCCTGTGCGGCATTGGTGAAGGTGTTGTTGCTGTAGTCCTGCACGATTGGCGGCGGCACACCATAGACGCGGCACAGTTCCTGCACGCTGAATTTGCGGCTTTCCAGTGCTTCCGCATCTTCCGGGCTGATGCCAATCGACTGCCACTTCATGCCGTTTGACATCACCATGACCTGACGAGCATTGCCGGTGCCGGAAAATTTGCTACGGACTTCTTCTTTCAGGTCTTTGATAGCATCATTGCCTGGACGGGCATTTTCAAAAGTGATGATGCCGCTGGGTGTTGCCTGATTTTGCCACATGCTCAGGCTGTAATCCTGCAAAGCAGCCGCACCGGCATGAACATCTCGCGCTCTGCTCAGGCGACTACGCCCCACCAGACCATCATCTGAACGATCCCGCAGATGGAATACCTCATCATCCAGACAGGTGCGTGTGACGCCCTGCCAGCCGATGACGGTGTAGCGCAGCCGACCAGATGCCAGACGGTCCACCTGCACGCATTGCCACGGCACGGGCGTCAGGCCAGACGGACGGCCTGCACCGTCGTAATCCACCACCAGCACGGCATTGCCGGTTAGCAACACGCTGCCCATGACCCATTCCACCAGATCAGGCCATGTCTGTGTGCGGTTAGGCTGACGGATCAGCCGTGCCACTGGATGGTTCGGAGCTTCTGTCCGGGTGTTGCCGGATGTGTTGTAGATATACGTATCAAGCGAACCGATACCGCTGCCAATGGCGTTCACGCACGCCAGAACCGTGGAAAGCCCTTCTGGATTACCGGGACCACGCGGAAACCACATGCTGGGCATGACGGGTTCCGCTGAGACCGTATCGCGCTTTTCTGCACGCCCTAAAAGGCGATCAATCAGACTCATCTGAGTGTCTCCAGAAAGCGTAAACGCTGTGCCAGGGTCATGCCTGTCTGACGGGCGCGGGCGGAAATAGAGGTATCAGCATAGGCAGGAAAAGCCTGCACAACGCTGATTTCCACCAGATCGACCGCACGTAGCTCCCGCTGGTCAGACGCAGGCCATGCCTCATCCTTGACGCGGAAACCAAAGGACATGCCGCCAAGGTCACGGCGTTCCGCCAGTGCCAGAACATCCCGGCCAAGCTGTGTGTCGGGAATATCCAGTTCAAAATGAAGGCCGCGTGTATCTTCCGCCAGCCGGAGCGTGCCGGACGCCGTGCGGGCCAGTAATCTGGCAGGGTCATGATCGACCAGCGCCAGAATATCCGGGTTTGCCTGAAGCGTGCCGGAAAATGCTCCTGCCCTGATGCTTTCTGCAAAGCCACCAATCCGGGCAGAAGAGCCAAACACAGCGGCATAACCTTCAAGTTTGCGACCGGCGGCGCGGAATTCCAAGCCACACGCACGCCTTTCCACGCTGCCAGCCGCACCCATCATGACGTGATGCCAGTCAGGGTCAGCAGGGTCTGAGGCCGCACCACCAGCACATCTGCCCGCATCCACGCCACGAAGCCAATCTGGCCATTTTCGGCATAGAGTTCGTTCAGAACGCTGATCTGAAGACTTGTGCGCATGCCAACATAGCACTGACTGAAATCACCCATGACAATGCTGCTGGCGTTCTTATCCGCACCCTGATCGACCGGCACGGATGTGGTGGTCAGGCGCGGAATGGAGGAAACATCAGCCGGAGCAGAAAGCGGGTTGCCGTTGGCATCCTTGAACCCACGGATTGCACGGTTGGTGCGCGGAGCCATAATCATGGCAGACACCTTGCCCGCATTCACATTTTCCAGATCCAGCACGGCGTCCAGCACCGGGTCCCAGTTGGCCAGTTTGCCAGCCAGTGCGGTTGTCTGGATGCCCGGTGTGTTCACAATACCCACCGGGCTGTTTGCGGAACCATCACCAAACAAAACGGCCTGATCCAGCGCCAAGGCACCGGACGCGGCGAATGCTGCACGGATGATGCTATCCACGTTCTGACCATCTTCCAGCAGTTCCCGGCTGATTTTGCAGCGAAGAGCCCAGCTTTTGGCCGTCATCTTCACCTGGTCAAACGTGCTTTCATCCTCGGCAATGGCCGCATTTTCTGCACGCCACGCGCCGACTGGCGTTTTAGTCAGCCGACCAAAGGTGAGAGACTGGCTGCCCATGGGCACAGTGCGGCAACCGGCGCGGAACGCAACCGTGCTGGCACGCAGTTCATCCAGAATACCGGCAGCAACAGGCAGCGGCACCAGCGCACCGCCTGAACCAATGCTGCTTTCTGACATGACCCGGCGTTCCAGCTCTGTTTCCGGACCGCGATAGAGCGCACGCAGAAAGCCACCAAAGCCCAGTTCCTGCGCTCTGCTTTCCGAAGCAGGAAGGAAAGACGCCAGACTGTGGCGAGATTCCAGAACGGGCACTGTCTGGCCTTGCTGTGTGCGCAGAAACAGGCCGTCAAAGTTCTCAGGCGTCTGCGCTGGCACATCGAACCCGGCTACGCGGACTTCTGGCTGTGTGGGTGCGCCACCGCCTACGCGGCTGGCTGGTGCCGTCCGGTCCAGTTCATCAATCTGCTGCTGGCGTGCCATGCGGCTTTCCAGTGTTGTCAGTTCACCTGACAGTTCCGTCCAACGGGTCTGTGCTTCTGCTGGCAGCGCATCCGGGTGCGCTGTGTTCAAGGCACGCAGTTCAGTTGCTATTTCTGTTTTGCGGGCCTGCAATTCTCTTAATGTCATAAAAGGGTCCTTCTAAGGGAAACGGCTATCTCACGATGGTCAGGTGGGCATCCTTCAAGGGAATGGTGCTTCATCTCGAAGTTCCTTTCCTTGCCCAGGGGAACTGGTGGTTGGAGAAAACTTGTGCTGAGCACGTTCTCATCCAGCATTTTGGCTGCCACGCATCATTTTTTCGACCATAGGAACCACTTTTCTCGGTGGTTTCTCAGGTGCGAACAGATGCTTGGCGTAATTCGAAAGAATTTCAGGTATTCTGAACATGGGTTTATTAAAGCTACAGTATTGGCTGCAATTTCCTGACTCAAATATACCTTCCAAATCAAACTCTTTTGTATCTTTAATCTCGTAATATCTTTTGCCTACAAGGTCTTTAGTCATAAGAAGAGCTTTTGGTACAAAAAAATCACTGAATTCATCTAAACTATCAAAGCATTCAAAATTTTCGGAAAAATACTCAACCCATGTATCAGCGATTTCACTACTAATTTCATAAGCTATGCCGTGGGCTGAACCAGAACGCATGATGGCAAACCTTAAGGCACCATAGAAATTGTATAATCTAGAAGCTTTTGGTGAATCATTTTCGCGCTCGAAAGGGATGTATCCCCTATCACTGATATTGTTCAGCATCTTCCTGCTATCTGGAAAGATATGAGAAGAAGTCACATCCAAAACCCAAACAGGAGACAGATTGCACTCAAGCAGTTGCCCCTGCCCAATGTCGTTGACAAAGACATTATATTGCTGATTGTCCGGGGTTAATGGACGCTCCGGATTGAAATCAGGGTTTCTGAGTATGACTTCTATCTTCATATTCCCATACTATGATGTAGTAAGCAGTGTGTAAAGATAGTTTTACGCAACAGTCGGACAAAGACGCGTGATGCTGTCTTTCGGGCCGAGCGAGACCAGTTCCTGTATCAACTGGCCAAGCATTGCGATGTCCCAGTTTCCGCTATCTTTGGAAAGATATTCACCCCTATCCCACGCTGCAAAAGCGCGGGCCTTTGCGATAAACCCTTCCAGTGTCGTGGCTTTTATCGCGTTCATCTGATCGAATACATTTTTTTCCTGCTGATAGAGAGCCGACAACTGCGGTTCTGCCTCTTCTTCCTGCTCGAATGTCTCGCACCGCGCATGGATTGCATCAACCTGAACTTCCAGACGGATAAATTTTTCACACAGCGCCATAAGCCGTTGCTCAGATGTGAGAAACGTTTTCGCATTAGGCGCGGCGGTCAGGGTTTCAGGTTTTGCCAAACCGGCGGCGGCTAGGCCTGCCAGTGCGGTGGCTCCAAATGCAGGGAAAATGTCACGGCGGTTCATTGAGCGCATGGTGTGCGGCTCCTCTAGCAAAATTGCCGGAAGCACACGCTGTTCAAGGCGCATACTCCGGGGGTTGAACACCTGGCTAGAGACAGGCCGATAAGGCTTTGGAGGTTGCCCTCTTGGACATATCCTCATCGCCCCCGGAGCGAATTCTAATTATGCGGATTTCTGCTTTCGTGCAGCGCCGCCCTAGCCTCTATATGGAGTGTTCAAGCTCCTGAATTTTTAATTGCAAATCAAACTGCAATCGTCAAGAGTTCTTCTCCACAACATTTATGAAATCACGTATGCTTGGATCTTTTGATTTCTCATGTAATTCTTTTAGGATGTTGAAATATTTAGTCACATGCGTGCTAACCTCTGATGAACCACTAGAATCTAACGGACCGCAGAGAATAGCCGCAACCATGTTTATATCAGTAATTTTTGACATCTGTATTTTCCAATTTATCAGCTTAACCAGTGCATAATTGCATATTTTTTTTATCCTTAAAATAACTTCATTAAAACAAAAAAATTAATATAATAATTTTTCACTAATTGGTACCTGCAATCTCACAAAGCAATCACGTCAAAAAATAATTCTTCAGGAGCGGGTTCGCTGGTTGCCAGCCCTACGGCCACCACGCTGGCCACAAGCGGATCAATACGGCCACGGGCACGCTGTTTGGAAAGTTTGCGGTTGCCTGCTGGGTCTGTGTCAATCGCTGCGTTTGATACTGCCCAGCGCAACAGAGGGTTGCCGCCATGCTTGAGCGTGCCCTGAAGCACGACAGTCTCGAACGCTGTAATGGCTGGGGACTGGTCTTTAAAACCCATGCCAACCGGGGCAAACGGCAGGCTTATGCCTTCACGGTCACACACCGCTATCAGGTCTCGCAAGCCCCAGCGGTCTGTGCCGATAGACACCACATCCAGCCCTTCAATGGCATCTGCAATCCATGCCGCCAGCCATGCCCGATCTATGGCGCGGCCCGGTATGACTTCAATCAGGCCAGCGGACACCCATTCGCGATAAGGCGCGTGATCCTCTGACTGTTTCACTTCCACCAGCTCACTGGGCAGAAAGGCTTTCACCACCAGCTTGCCGGTTTCCGGCCAGTAGAAGGTGAAGGCAGTCAGGTCACTGGCACCGGATGCCAGATCAAGCCCGCAATAGCAGGGGCCTGCGGTGTCGGCTTCCTCCGCACAGGCGTCCCAGTCATCAGGACGCAGGAAGCGCACATCCGCAGCCACGGGCTGATTGAGCGTATAGCTGCGGAAAGCGGCTTCCTGTGAAGGCACGCGCATGGCCTGCATGGCTTGTGAGCGTATATCCTCAAGGCTGCGGAATGTTCCCAGTGCAGGGTTCGCCATGCGCCATGTGGCTTCCGCCCATGGGTCTGCACCCATAGGCGCGGACCAGACGAAGGACTTAAAGGTGCGGTCTGGAAACGTGCCGTCTGCCACACTGGCACCGTAGCGCAGCAATTCTTCCAATGGATTGTCTGAATCTGGTGACCGGGTGGAAATGCCAAGCAGGAGGCTTTCCCGGTGTGCGCCGCCGCCTGTCTTGAGCGCATCGAACAGATCCCGGTCGCGCCACTGGGCAACCTCATCCGCAATGGCGAATGTTGGTGACAGGCCGTGCGCCTTACGGGCATCGGCAGAGAGCGCCTTGTAGATGGAGCCTGTCACGGAATCTTCCACGGTCTTATTGAAAGCCCGCACAACCAGACGCGCTGCAAGATGAGGTTGTTCCAGGGCGAAGGCCACCATCTCATCAAACACGATGGATGCCTGCCCCCGGTCTGCTGCGGCACTCAGCACCTGCCCGCGCCTTACTGCTTCCGGCCCACACAGATGCGCCAAGGCCAGAGCAGAGGCCAAGCCCGTCTTGCCGTTCTTGCGGCCCATGCTGATGACGCCGGTGCGGACGTAGCGCAGGCCGTCATCATCCGTGTCATACAAGGCGCGGATGATGACTTTCTGCCATTCATCCAGCCGCATGGGTTCACCGGCCAGTGCCCCGCTGGTTACGGTCAGGCGTTCTATCCAGCAGATCAGCCGCTCTGCCCGCGTCTCACCAGTTAGCGGGCGGTCAGCAGGCATCCCTGCTGGCGTGGTGGCAGGTGCATCGCCAAAGAGCGGCAGTGGTGCCGGGGTCTTTGACTTTGAAACCGGCTTCGCACCGGGTCCACGAAGGCCCATTTTCTAATTTTCCAATCCAGAACTAACTATTTTTGGACCTCCCCAACGGTCGTGGCCCCATAGCTTTGAGAGATTCTCAGGCCACATGAAAGCCGCGCCATGGGTCAAGGTTGGCCAGCAGGTCGGACCAAGAGGCGAGGCCGAAGCTGGTTGACCCCACCCCTTCGCATTCCTCCTGCGTCACAGAGCGGTCACGGCCTGCCTGATGGTAAATTGCCGCCGCAATATCCAGCACGGTGCGCGTGACTGTCTGCGGGATGGGCGCAAGAGCCGTCAGGTCCTGCCCGCAATAGTCGGATGCAATGCCCCATGCCTGCGTAAGCACATCATTCAGACGGTCATCGGCACTATCATCAGGCAGGGAAAGTTCCGTGCGCAGGGCGCTGATAAGGCTTGTGTCAGTCATTTGGAATTCCACCAGTGGTTTGGGTCTGCGGGCTGGCCATTGGTATTGCAGCCCTTGAGGTAAGGTTCACCGCCATGGCGGCGCTGGTTGTGATGCTGGATGCATAGACCGCGCAGGTTTTCCAGCGTATCGGCCCCGCCCTTGGATCGCGGCACGATGTGGTCAGCTACGGCAGCACGCTTGGTGCAGCCCGGTGTCGTGCATGTCCGGTCACGTTTCAGGCAAGCAGCACGCAGGCGCTTCCAGAACGGGGTTTTGTAGAAGTCGGTCATGGTGATGCCTGACGCACTGACGCACCCTGACGCACATCCATATATAATGGCTTTCTGTGTGTGCGCGTGTGTGTGTGCGTATAAGGGTTATATAGGGAAAATGCGTCAGAGTGCGTCAGTGCGTCAGTAATTGCTTTCATGATGAACGCTCCCAATAGCGTTCTCCACTGTTGCCACGCGCACCGCGCTTCCACCCAAGCCGCTCCATAACCTTGGCAATTCGCCTTTGCTCTGACGTGCCTATCTTCTTGTTATCAAACGCCAATCCATCATAAGCCACGCGCTGAATGGTCGTTTTCGGGTGCAGGGTCAGGTAGTTGGAAATCAGGCCTTCCCACTCATCCACCTCAAAGCGTTCTTCCTGCTGAGGTCTGATGATGTGGCGTTCAAAGTCACCATCTGGCCACCACTGTTCGCCTTTGCGATAAGCCGCTACGGCTTCAGCAAGAAGCTGGTCACGGTTTTGCGTCAATTCATCCGTGTCTATTTTGCCGACCTTCACGGGCCAATACCGGCGTCCGCCAGTCTCATCGCTTAGATAGACGGATTTATTGGTCGTTCCGATCAGCACGCACTGGCGTGGTTCAATCACTTCCATGCGTCCGTATGGAGGCCGGTAGCGTTCCGTGGTGCGGGTCAGAAAGCTTTTCAGCAGTTCATTTTCAGCCTTGCCCAGTGCGGACAGTTCGGCAATTTCGATCACCCATTTGCCACGCAGATGCACGGGCACATCCTTGCCGGTTTTCAGGTCTGGCAGGCTGTCAGAATACCATTCGCCACCCAGTATGGCGCAGGCGGTGGATTTTCTGGCACCCTGCTCACCTTCCAGCACAAGCATGTAGTCCATCTTGCAACCGGGCTTCATGATGCGGGCTATGGTGCCAATCAGAAACATGCGGCCAATGCCTTGGCTGTAATCTGTCAGCTCCGCACCCAGAAAATCAGTCAGCCACGTATCCATGCGCGGTATACCGTCCCATTTCAGGCCGTTTAGATAGTCACGCACTGGATGGAATTTCCGCTCATACGCAACCCGGCTGATGGCCTGAAAGGTCATGTCTTTGGAAATCCGGCGCAGGCCTGCAAGCTGCAAGGCTTCCTGCACTAATGTCACGTCTTCATCCGTAAGCGATCGTGCCCTGAACGGCTCCGCCTGAGGTCCGAGCCTCTTCATCAGCAATGGCATGCACTGCATTTCGTCATAGGCGAACGTGCAGGAAAAACGCTCATCAGCCCGCAAGGCCAGAAGCACGTTCGCCACGTTGGGGATGGGCTGACCACGGTCATCGACCTGACATTCATCAAGCCATGTGGGTCTGAGGATGTGTTTCGGTTCCACGGCCCCGGCATCATAGTCCGGCGCTGCCTCAACCAGCGAGACCAGATCAGCCGCCGTATTGCCTGCCCGCAGCCAGTCGAACACGTCACCCTTTTCTGGCAGGTCTGGCAGATTAAGCACCCGAGTGCGTGCAGCCGTTCCATGAAGCGCCTGCGCAACCGCGCTGGCATGTTTTTGCCCTGGCGAATCATTGTCCGGCAGGATCACCACATCCGCACCGCGCAGGGAGCGTGTGCAGTCTGGCTTCCATTTGCCTGCACCACCGGGGCTGCATGTTGCTGTCAGTTCAAGGCTATGCAGCTTATCGGCTGATTTCTCGCCTTCCACGATATAGATCGTCTGGTTCTGCTGTATGGCGTCCAGCACATCAGGCAGCCGATACAGCAGGCGTGGCAAGCCCTTGGTTGACCATGACCACCCGCCGCCATCCACCGGCTTACGTTGCCGGAAGTCTTTCGGGTCCATCCGGCATACCTGAAACAGAAGCTCACCGTCCGCTGTCACATAGTCGTAAGCCTGAACGATCCGGGCTTTGGCCTGTGGCTTTGCTTCCGGCTTTTCAATGTGTCCGTGGTCTTGCAGCCACTTAACGGCTTCCGCCTTAGGCACGCTCTGATGACGCATGACCAGATCAATGGCACCGCCACCTTCTCCGGCCTCGTTATCATACCAAGTGCCTTTTGACAGATCGACTGACAGACTGCCTCTCGAACCAAACCGCCACTCGGTCTTGTTGGAAAGGCTGGCATTCGGTTCGCCAAGGAGAGCACGCGCTACATGCGGCATGCACGCCTTGAAAGCGGTATTCCCGGCGGCGCTCATAGAGTCGCATCAGTCAAAAATCGTGGGACAAAACGCACAAAAAACGTATATAAAATGCGGCAGCAGTTATGCCCCACCGTTACATAGTTATTTGTTTTTGCTGGCCTTATCCATGCCGGTCTTGGGCACCATTTTTTCCCTAAAAATTTAAAATTAAATCTGCTTCGGCTTATGCCGTCTGGATTTCTTTTATCTCGTATCGAAGCGCACTTTGTGTGCCCCCTGCCCTGTGTGGGCATACCTATAGCTATACGCTACAGACTGAAAAACGCGCCCTTTTTCCATGCAGCTCTAGCGTTTCATTCTGCCTTTTGAACTTATCCCCAGATTCTGCGGATAGCTGCGAGGGTAAGCATGTGG
>NZ_CALLXM010000236.1 GCF_937875265.1 uncultured Acetobacter sp.
TGACGCACTGACGCACTGACGCACTGACGCACTGACGCACTGACCGAAGAGCCCTCTACCCCAGCAAAGTCATGGCCTTTTCAGGCACCTCAGCCATGCTTGCTGCGCTAGCATTCGCCTCTTTGGCAAAAGCTGGGTCACCATATCCCCATGCAGCAAAGAGGGACCGAACACCCGCACCTTTTGCCGCTTGCAGGTCGGGCATCATGTCACCAATCATCACGGTGGACGCGGGCTGCCCTCCGGCCTGCGCGATGGTGCCCAGCAAGTGAGCAGGGTCAGGTTTTCTAACAGCAAAGCTGTCCCCTCCCCCGATGGCGGCAAACATGGAAGCCAATCCAAACTGCTCAAGAATATGTCGTGCTGCTGCTTCAGGTTTGTTTGTGCAGACGGCCAGCCGCCAGCCCTGCGCCTGCAAATCCCGCAAGGCCTCTTCCGTGCCGGGAAACAGGCGGGAAAGCCGCGTGGAGCGAGGAGTATACAGTGCCAAAAACTGCTCGACCGTCTGAGCCGGATTTATCCCGGCATTCCCTGCGGGATCAGCTATCTGGATCATGCTTTCCACCAGCGCATGCACACCGTTGCCAATCATCCCACGCACGACGGCATTTGAGACGGGCGGCAGGTTATGAGACGCCAGAATCTGCCTTACACAGTCCGCAATATCCGGCAGGGAGTCCAGCAAGGTGCCATCCATATCAAACACGGCAAGTCGTGACTGCGTCATGCGTTGCTATCCTTCGGTAAACTTTGGAAAAGTTTTATGATATCCATATAACGCCTTTCCCCGGCCAGATGTTTGACACTTGCATGAGCTTGGCTTACCGCAAGTTCATCATGACGTCTTCTTCTGCATCCCGTCCCGCTACCGCGGTCCTGCTCGCTGCCGGGCTTGGCTCACGTATGAAATCCTCTCGCCCCAAGGCCATGCAACGCCTGGCTGGCCAACCCATGCTGGCGCATCTGATTGCCAGCGCGGCAGAGGTCTTTGACCGGCTGGTTGTCGTTATCGGCCCTGAAATGAGCGATGTCGCCGAACTGGCCGTTCCCTACCCCGTGGTGATCCAGCATGAACGGCTGGGCACCGCGCATGCAGCCTTGCAGGCAGAAGCCTATTTTGGCGATGGCGATGTCGCTGTTCTTTATGCGGACAACCCGCTGATTTCTTCTGAAACACTCAGTCGCCTTCTGGAGGCACGGCACGCACCGGATGTCGGGCTGGCCCTTCTGGCCATGCGTCCGGCAGAACCAGGCCGATACGGCCGCGTAATTGCGCAAGACGGGCTGGTAGAACGGATTGTGGAATGGGCTGATGCCACGCCGGAAGAACGCACGGTTGATCTGTGCAATGCCGGCGTGCTGTGCGCGGATGCTGTAACCTTCCGCCGCTGGCTGCATAGCGTGAAAAATGACAACGCTAAGGGCGAATTCTATCTCACTGATGTCGTTGATTCCGCGGTAGCCGATGGGGTTCGTGTGCATGCCGTGGAAGCCCCTGAAGATGAACTGCGCGGCATAAACTCGCGTATGGAACTGGCAGAAGCCGAAGCGGCTCTACAAACGCGACTACGGCAGAAGGCCATGGAAAATGGCGTCACGCTCGTGGCCCCGGAAACCGTTTTCTTCTGTACAGATACCACGCTTGCTGCGGATGTTCTGGTGGAACCGCATGTAGTGTTTGGCCCAGGCGTAACTGTTGAAGAGGGGGCTGAAATCCGGTCTTTCAGCCATCTGGAAGGCTGCGCCGTGCAGGCTGATGCCATTATTGGCCCATATGCCCGCCTGCGCCCCGGCACCACAATTGGGACAGCAGCACGAGTTGGCAATTTTGTGGAAGTGAAAAACACCACACTGGGTGATGGCGCAAAAGCCAACCATCTGACTTATCTGGGGGATGCCTCCATTGGTGCACGCTCCAATATCGGGGCAGGTACCATCACCTGTAATTATGATGGCTTCTTCAAACACAAAACGATTATTGGGGATCAGGTTTTTGTTGGCTCTAATGCTATGCTGGTTGCCCCGGTCAGCATTGGCACTAATGCCATTATTGCAGCGGGAAGCGTAATTACCAAAGATGTGCCGGATGATGCCATGGCGTTTGGTCGCCCCCGGCAGGAAAACAAGCCTGAGTTGGGTAAACGCTTCAAAGAGACCCTCAAAGCCAGAAAGGAAAACGGCTGATGTGTGGAATATGCGGCGTTGTCGGCCTGCGACACGCAACCCCCATTGTCTTTGAGGGTCTCCGCCGTCTGGAATATCGCGGCTATGACTCCGCAGGTATTGCAACACTTGTCGATGGCCGGGTCGAACGCCGCCGGGCTGCAGGCAAGCTGGATAATCTCGGTCGCCTTCTGGAAGAAAATCCTCTCCCCGGCACCACCGGCATTGGCCATACACGCTGGGCCACACACGGCGCGCCTACAGCGTGCAACGCGCATCCGCATGGCACGGAACGTGTGGCCATTGTTCATAACGGTATCATCGAAAACTTTGAGGCGCTGCGTCAGGAACTGGAAGCCGCAGGACAGGTTTTCCAGACAGAAACGGACAGTGAAACCATCGCTCTGATGGTGGACTACTATCTGACGCAAGGTCTTGCCCCCAAAGATGCCGCCCTTAAAACCCTGAACCGCCTTGAAGGCGCCTATGCCGTTGCCATGATCTTCGCTGGCCATGAAGGCCTGATGATCGGGGCATGCCACAGTGCCCCCCTGGCCGTTGGCTATGGCGATGGTGAAATGTTCCTGGGGTCTGACTCCCTCGCCCTCGCTCCACTGACCCGCCGCATCAGCTACATGGAAGACGGGGACTGCGTAGTCATTACCCCCGCAGGGGCTGAATTCATGACGTTTGATGGCACGCCCGTCACACGACAGAAACAGACAACGGCTCTGGCAGCAGGCTCCATCGGCAAAGATGGCTATCGCCATTACATGGAAAAAGAGCTGCACGAGCATCCGCTGGTGATCGGTCAGACGCTTCAGCGCATGGTTGACCCTGCCAGCCGCCGTGTTGTGCTGCCAGAAATGCCGTTTGATCTGGCATCCGTCCCGCGCGCTGTGATCACGGCTTGTGGCTCGGCTTTTTACGCAGGGATGATCGGCCGTTACTGGCTGGAAGATATTGCCCGCCTGCCGGTAGATATCGATGTTGCAAGTGAAATGCGGTATCGCAATCCGCCCTTAACGCCCGGGTCTCTTGGCCTGCTGATCTCACAGTCCGGGGAAACAGCGGACACACTGGCCGCCCTGCGCAGCCTGCGGGAGAAGTCCACTCACATCCTCTCGGTGCTTAATGTGGAACACAGCACCATGGCGCGTGAGAGTGATATTGTGCTGGGCACCGTAGCCGGGCCGGAAATTTCCGTAGCCTCAACCAAAGCCTTTACTGCGCAGCTCACTGTTCTGGCCTGCCTGAGCATTGCAACAGCCCGTGCCCGTGGCACGCTGGATGCTCTGGGTGAGGAAGAACTGGTTGCGACGCTGCTCGACCTGCCCAGCCGTGCGGTAGAGGTGTTCAGTCAGGGCGATTCGATCCGCCGTATGGCGCAGATCGTGGCTGAAGCCCGGGATGTACTTTATCTGGGCCGGGGCAGCATGTTCCCCGTTGCTCTGGAAGGCGCTCTGAAGCTCAAGGAAATCACCTACATCCACGCGGAAGCTTATGCTGCGGGAGAGATGAAGCATGGCCCGATTTCCCTGATCGACAGAACTGTGCCGATTGTTGCCAGCGCGCCCTATACCCCGCTGTTTGATAAGACGCTCTCCAACCTTCAGGAAGCCAAAGCGCGCGGTGGGCGTCTGCTGGTCTTTACCGACACCAAGGGGGCTGAGCGTGTTTCCGCCATAGCGGAAGAGATGGTTGTGCTGCCGCATGTGCATAATTTTGTGGCCCCCATCCTGCAAACCATTCCGGTGCAGATGCTGGCCTATGAGGTTGCTGTGCTGAAAGGCACGGATGTGGACCAGCCGCGCAACCTCGCAAAATCAGTGACGGTCGAATAAATCTGTTCTGAACAGGTTTCTGGGGGTTTTGAAAAGCGTGTGGCTCGCAGCTTTCTGAGTGAACACTCAGAGCTGCGGGCCACACGCTTTTTGTTTTCAGGTAGTCTGCTGCGGGGGACCATCAAGAATGATGGTAATGCGCCCGAGCTTGGGGTGATCAATCTCCACCCTTACCGCTACAAAGCCAGCATCACCCACTTTTTCAAACCAGGCCCGACCCGGCTGCGGGTTCCGCAATTTGCTGTTCTCGCTGGAGCGCTTGAAGCCCTCAATCTGCTGGGCAACAAAATCACAGCGCAGCGCGTCTTTCCCCCAGTCCAGCGGGCCACCTGATGGAATCTGCTGCAAACCCGCCGGATGGACGGACAGTGTGCTTAAGCGCATGCCGTCAAATACTTTTTCCGGCCCACCACAACTCTGATTGGTGCGCACCTGATGCAGCAGGTTCATCAGAACGGCCAGCGTATCAATCGCGCCCTTCTCATCCGCCGCCGGAACGGCGTCACGGTCTGTCTCAACGGGGTCGATCAGCGTCACCTCTGGCATCTGATCACGATAAGCCAGAGAGACATGGCGATTCCGGCCACGAGACCAGCCCACGCTGTCAAACAAGGCAGGCTCAACATCCGCACTGCCGAACCGCCCCTGCGCGCTGGTCTGCAAATTGGTTTTCATGAACAGGCCGAAAAACCCACCAGTTTTGATGTGCGCCGTAACTCCATACTGAGACTCGCTCAGCCTGTAAGACGCCTGAATATCCATGACGTTAAAGCCATGTGCATAAACGCGATATTTCACGACAGTCTGCGGCACACTGGCATCGGCCCGTGCCGCAGAGCCACAGCTCCCTGCCAGCAGAAGTCCGGCACACAGGCCAGGCACAACAAACCGCAGGACAGCAGCCCTACCGGACAGCAAACGTAAACGCAGCATAGCTTTCCTTTTCAACCCGCCAACCAGACGCAACCGTCAGCCAGACTCAAGCCCTCTTTGTATCAGAGGCACAGCGTCAGACAGAATCGGACTGCGCAGCACGATACCCCAGCCGACGGGAAAGCGCCTGCGCCAGAGCCACGGCCAGGTGTCCAAGCTGACTGACCTCATAACGGCCCAGTTCTGTCTGTGGAAGACTAAGGCCCACCCCAGCCACCATGCGCCCGGAATGGTCCCTCACTCCGGCCCCGAAGCACCACAGACCATCATGAATTTGCTCATCATCCACCGCGTAGCCGCGCTCTCTGATTTCAGCAATTTCCCGCACCAAAGTGGTCACTGAGCGAATCCCGTTAGGTGTCAACGGTTCCGGCCATGTGGAGGCCGGATGCAGGGTCAGCCATTCACGGAACGCGTTATCATCCATCTCAGCCAGCATGGCATTGCCTGTGGCCGTAAATATGGCAGGCAGACGCATCCCCACCCGGAAGGACGCGCCCAGCACCGTCGCGCTATTCCGGCAGGCCATATACACAACATCGGTATCTTCCAGCAGGGTGAGCGTGACCGTGAAAGCTGCGAGGTCTGAGAAATTTTCCAGACTCTGGTAAAATTCAGTCACCAGATCCCGCCGTTCCGTCACGCCACCAGCCCAGTCCAGCAGGCGCGCCCCGAGGCGATAGCCTTGCGTTACGGTTTTTTCCAGCAGCCCAAGCTCCACCATAACTGCCACCAGACCGTGGACTGTACTGCGGGGCAACTCAAGCTGGCGGGCAATATCGGCCGCAAGCGGCGGGCGCTCCGTCCGTTTTACCAGATCGAGAATACGCACAGCACGGCGCAGAGCGGGCACAGAATCAGAAGGTTGGGGCATACCGTTTCTTATTTTCCTTGTTGACAAAGAGGGGCCTTACCCTCATTATTCCAAATACGGGATCGAGTTCAATATAATGAACAATAAAAATCAGAACTCGATCCTCCATCACAGAACGATCTGGTGGAAGCCTGACAAGAACCCGGAACAGGGCAGCAGGCTTCCCCCCAGTTTTTTCTGATCAGACACAATTCCCCCACACACTCGCTCCTCCGGTTGTCTTACGCTACACAGAGCTAAGGCAAGACCTGTCCAATGCAGTAGAGTGAGTGTCTGACCGTGACCACAATCTATGACTTTACCCTTCCCGCCCTTGAAGGTGGTGATATCAATCTGGCTGATTACCGCGGTCGGCCCGTCCTGATTGTGAACACAGCCTCCAAATGCGGCTTCACCCCGCAATATGAAGGGCTGCAAGCCCTATGGTATCAGTTCCGCAGCATGGGGCTGGTCGTTATCGGGGTTCCCAGCAATGATTTTGGTAATCAGGAGCCCGGAGACGCCTCCGAAATTGCCTCTTTCTGCCACAGAAACTATGGCGTCAGCTTTCCCATGGCAGCCCGTTGCCCTGTGCGGGGCCCCCAAACCATACCGCTGTTCCGCTGGCTGGACAAAGAATGCGGCTATCTGGCCCGCCCTCGCTGGAACTTCTACAAATATCTGACCAACAGGACGGGGAAACCCGTGGCATGGTTTTCCAGCATCACGCCGCCAGCTTCTGCCCGCGTCACCAAGGCAGTCGAACGAGTTATCCTGAATCCCTGAGCGGGGTTCAGGGCGCCATTATCACTGTCGCACAGCGCCTGTTATTTTAACGAGGAACGATCAGCCCATCCCGCAGCGTGACCACACGGTCCATGCGGGCCAGGAGCTCTTCATTATGGGTGGCAATCAGGGCAGCCAGCCCCTGCCCCCTTACGGCGGCCATCAGTTCTGAAAACACGGCGTCTGCCGTCCGCACGTCCAGATTGCCTGTGGGTTCATCCGCCAG
>NZ_CALLXM010000237.1 GCF_937875265.1 uncultured Acetobacter sp.
TGCGCGAGCATCTGCCGCAGGGCCTCTGCTCCCTCACGTTGATACCGGTCATACTGCCCCCGCCAGTGCTTACCCATTTCTGGTGGCAGGTTGGTCGCGTGCAGGGCGTTCATGCCGTTCACCAGTTTTTTCTGAATTTGGGCCAGAGAGCGTTGCGGAAAGTGCAGCATGCAGAACCCGGCATCCATCATCAGTCCGGCATGGTCCTGCACCACAGCGACCTGTTCCACAAAGTGATTACCCTGCCCTGTGGTCAGCCCATAACCCGTCCTGAGCGCCACTTTTGTAACGTCCTCCTGCATGGCGGGCCAGACAGCGCAGTCCGTTTCCGCCAGTGAGTCCGCAAAAGCTGTCAGCCGATAAGGCGGTGTGCTGGTTACCAAAGCCGCCTGCGCCCAGTGAAACACCAGTAGCCTGTTTTCCGGGTCTTCCAGCATCCGGGCAAAAGCTGCTCCAGGCTGCGGGCCGTTGTGGCAACAGGTGATAAATTCATCTGCATCCACAAAAAAGATCCAGTCCGGCGGGTTGGCATCATGCTGCAGGTAGATTTCCACAAACTGCTGCAAGGCCTGCATTTTGGCCGCCTGATAATAGGCCTTCTGGTAATCCTGTGCGTGAAAAACATCAGCCAAAGGCGCATGCTTTCGGAAAGTCTCGATTTCCTGTGCTGTGCCGTCTGTGCTGTTATTATCAAGAATGAAAAACCGCCGGAAACCCAGCTGGTAATGATGCCGTAAATTCAGGCCCAGAATATCGGCTTCATCTTTCACCAGCATCAGAAGAGCCGCATGCCTGAGGGCCGGGATGGTCACATCTGAGCGCACTACCCAGTGCGGCCCGGCCCGCACTATATCAAATTCCTGCTTTGCGCGCTGGTTCAGGCCATTCAGGAATTCAACCAGTCCAGCATAAGTGTTCATCAGGCTGTTTACATCCGAATTTTGTAGTCTGTGTTTTACCCTAACCGCTTTATACTGGTGGGGCCATCTTTTTCATTTTTTTGACAGGAGAGACCAGAATGAAAAAACTTCCCGCGATGCTTCTGGCACTTTGCTTTTCCTCACCCGCTTTTGCACAAAGCACACAAACCACAGCTGATCTGGTCAAATCCGTGAAATATCGCCACGCGTATCAGACCATGACGGAACTGCCAGGCTGGGTGACAAAGGCATCCGCTGTTTCCGTAGCAACCGAAACACTGACTCAGGATGGTAAAAACTATCTGGTAGGCCATTTATGCAAACCGCATGATTGTGCAGACCATCAACTCGATGTTGTATTCTCAGAAGATGGCAAAGCCACCTGGGGCCTGCTCTCCCGCTATTATGGAAACACTCTTTACCAGATACCCTTGGGTGAGCCGAACACGGAAACCCTTGCTGTTCTGGTCACATCTTTCCACAAGCACAACCCGGATGCTCCGGCACGATAAAAAACCAAAGGGCAATGGGGCACGCGCTCCATTGCCTGACTTTGTTGTGGTTTAAGAAAGGCTCTTAGCTGCTCCGCACCGGAATACATGGCATGGAGCGAGCATGCAGGACCTGACAGACGCCGGAAGCCCCCGCCCCGCCATTAGAAACAAGCTGTGCCCGGTACATGGCTTTCCCGGAAACTGACACAGACTGCACGGTTGGCGTTGCCTGCACAGAGCGGGACGCCAGAACCCGATTCACGCTTTCTGCTGCACGACGCGCCTCCGCGTAGGAAGCGAACGCCCCCACCTGCACGATGCCGCCTTTGCCTGCACGCGGTGTTTGCAAAGAGCGTGTTGCCACAGCAGAAGACGCAGGCAGCCTTAAAACATGTGCCGAAGAGGAAGCCGGGGTGGTGTAGACGGCACTTTGCATGCGGGCTGTCGGAGCTCGTTCAGACACAGTCTGGTAGGCCGAGGCACGACGCGATGCGGGCGCAGGCGTAAAAGAAGCTGGCACAACGCGGGCGGGTGGCAGGCTGGTCTGTGTGATGGCAGCAGTCTGGGTCACAGGTGCTGCGGAAGCCATCTGTACAGGGGCAGTCGCCGCGTAAGATGTAGCATCCGGCGTTGTATT
>NZ_CALLXM010000238.1 GCF_937875265.1 uncultured Acetobacter sp.
GCGTTTTCGTGCACCCATTTCAGCACGGCGTAGCAATCTTCAATGGCACCGGGGTATTTCACTTCCGGGGCCAGACGATAATCGACTGAAAAAATCTTGAATCCCATCTGGCTGGCCAGTTTCTGGCACTTCGGGTCATCCACTTCCGGGTGTCCGGCAACCAGCCCGCCGCCGTGGATATAAACCATGGCAGGTGCTCCAGGCGGGCATTTGCGCGGGCTATACGTTAGAATGCGCACATCCGGCGCGTTGTTCAGGCCTGGTACATACTCTTCCTGTGATTCCACATCCGGCAGAGGCTTGTTGTCCATCACCCTGATGGACGTGAGGAACGTTTCCCGCACTTCCGGCAGTGATGAAAGTGACAGGCCATCAAAGGACGGCATTGTTTCAAGAACAGGAAGAAATTCGGGGTTTACGACAGATTTCGGCATGGTGCGTCATCTCCTTCTGGCAAGTGACGTCACAGATCATCTTGCTGAATAAGTTTATACAGTTCGCATGTCTTTTTTTATTTGATAGAAGTCAAAATAAACAAACAAATTTTCGATATGAACTATGTGATGAGACAGTTTTATTATATCACTAATAAGGAATTTCTATTTCTAAGCGGTGCTATTTAATTTCAGAATGAGAAGAAATAGCCGCGAGGCCGAGTGGCAAATAAAACTGTGTTTCGCCTTACTGTTGAACAAATTTGTGCTTAGTCTCCGAGTAGAGAGGCCACGTCCTCCCCCTTACAGGGATCAAGCCCGGGACGGCCCGGCCTTAAGTAAGGAGCGACGTTATGGCTTGGATCTACTTGCTGATTGCCGGGTTACTTGAAGTTGTCTGGGCAACGGCCATGAAACAATCTCAAGGTTTTACAAAGATTGTTCCAACACTTGTTATGGCGGTCACTCTGGTCGCCAGTTTTATTCTTCTTTCAACAGCAATGCGAACACTCCCACTCGGTACGGCCTATATGGTCTGGACTGGAATTGGCGCTATTGGTGCCTTCGTAGTTGGTACGACTTTTCTGGGGGAGCCACTGAATGCGGGACGGATCATTGCTGCATGTCTGATCGTTGCAGGCATGATTGTTATGAAAGCAAGTGACCACTAACGCTCTGGGCGGGAGGCCCATAACCGGCCTCCTGCCGTTTCATACTCTTAATCATCAAACCGTTTACTGCGGCCCTGCTTGATACCTGAGCGGCGCGCCTTGCCATCCAGCCGCCTCTGGCGGGCACCCCGGCTGGGGCGGGTGGGCACGCGATAAGCCTGTTTGTGGGCGGCTTGCCGGATAAGCTCGACCAGACGCTGGGTGGCGTCTTCCCGGTTTTGCTGCTGGGTGCGGTAATTGCGTGCGGTGATAACAATCACCCCATCCCGCGTGGCCCGGCTGCCTGCCAGTTCCAGCAGGCGGCCGCGCACCCGTTCGTTCAGGGAGGGTGAACCCGCGGCATCAAACCGCAACTGCGCGGCGGTAGCGACCTTATTTACATTCTGGCCACCGGGGCCGGAGGCCAGAATGTAGGTAAAGGAGAGTTCCGCGTCATCCAGCGAGAGGCTGGAGGTAATGGCAATCTGCGCCAAGGGTCCGTCCTACGCCCTGTTCAGGACTTTTTCTTCTTCTCTTTCTTATCTTTTTTGTTCCGCTTTTCCTTGGCCGCACGCTGCGAGGGAGCTGCTGTGCCGCCACGGGCGCGCTCAATAACAAAGCGGGCGTAATCATCCATATCGCCGTCAAACGGGACAATCGTGTTGTCAGAAGCCAGCCACAGGCGGTCCGCAACCAGCTCCATCAGGGAGCGATCATGGGTAATCAGCAGCACAGCGCCTTCATACTCATTCAGCGCATCCAGCAGGGCACGGCGGCTGTCGATATCCAGATGGTTGGTCGGTTCATCCAGAATAAGCAGATGCGGGGCAGACATGGCGACCATGTTCAGCAGCAAACGGGCGCGCTCGCCACCGGAGAGCGCTTCAACCTTGGTGCCCTGCTTTTCAAAATGAATACCAAACTGCGCCAGCTTGGAGCGGTGCGTCTGGTCACTATCCGTAGGCCGGGCCTCCCGCATAATGTCCAGCGGGGTTTGCTGCGGGTCCAGTGCTTCAATCTGATGCTGATGGAACCAGCCCACTTCCAGACGGGCCGAGCGAGATTCCCGCCCGGAGCGCGCCTGCAATGCCCCGGCAACCAGCTTGGCAAAAGTGGATTTACCGGCCCCGTTCACCCCCAGCAGACCAATGCGGTCATCCACATCCAGCCGCAGGTCCAGGTCTTTCAGAATGGCCGGGTCATCCCCGTAGCCGACGTCCACATTTTCCAGCCGCAGCAGTGGCGGGGCCAGCGGGCGCTGCGGGGAGGGCAGGATGAAGGGAGCAACCTGTGCCTCAATGGTGGTTTCAATCGGCGTGAGTTTGGCCAGACGCTTCACGCGGCTCTGGGCCTGTGCGGCTTTGGCGGCAGAGGCTTTGAAGCGGTCCACAAAGGATTGCAGATGTGCGCGTTCCGCATCCTGTTTGGCGCGGGTGGCACTTTGCAGGCGGATTTTTTCAGCCCGCTGATGCTCAAAGGAATCATAGCCGCCGGTATAGAGTTCCAGTTTGCCTTCCGTGACATGCAGCGTGAAATCAACTGAGTTGTTCAGCAGTTCACGGTCATGGCTAATGATCAGCGCGCAGTGCGGGTAGCGTTCCAGCCGGGCTTCCAGCCACAGAGCACCTTCCAGATCCAGATAGTTGGTCGGCTCATCCAGCAACAGCAGGTCAGGCTCAGAGAACAGGGCCGCAGCAAGGGCCACGCGCATACGCCAGCCGCCGGAAAACTCCGCCATAGGGCGGTCAAGGTCTTCGGTGGAGAAGCCAAGGCCGTTCAGAATTTCCGCGGCGCGGGAAGGCGCGCTGTCAGCATCAATTTCAATCAGCCGCATCCAGATATCGCCCATGCGTTCCGGCTCGGCGGTTTCCAGTTCGGCCATCAGAGTGGCGCGTTCCGCATCGGCTGCCAGAATGGTTTCCAGCAACGTGACATCTGTGGCCGGATGTTCCTGATCCACCGCCGCAATGCGGGCGGCCTTGGGGATGGAAATTTCACCGGAATCCGGCTGCAACTCGCCTTTAATCAGCTTGAACAGCGTGGATTTGCCAACCCCGTTCCGCCCGACAAGTGAGACCTTGGACGGGTTGGGCAGGCTGACGCTGGCACGGTTAAAAAACTGGCGTCCCCATGCGTTGAACACGAGGCTGTCGATCTGGAGCATAAGGCGAGAGGTCCGGTAACAGGGAAGGGCCGGACCTCTCTATACCAGTTTGATGAAAAAGGTGAGGGCTGAGGGCGTTTTAGACGCTCTCCGCCACCCAGTTTCTCTTTTTGGTGGCCAGACCAATGCCGGGATTCATGCAGTTGCAGGGGTCCAGTTCCCGGTAATGTGCCAGCATGACATCCGGAGCCTGATACAGGTGGCCTACGTTATGTTCTGCCGGGTAACGCGCCCCGCGCTGGTCTAGGCCGGGGAGCATGCTGTGCTCCACGTCCATGGCGTTGTAGCCTTTTTTAATAACGTAATCCTGATGCATCACATGGCACAGGAAGTGGCCGTAATAGAGTTTGACGATGATTTTATCTTCAATCTCTTTCGGCAGTTTTTCAAACCACTCGCGGTCATTCCGGCGCAGGGCAACGTCCAGCGCCACAATGTCTTCCGCCTCACGGTGGTGCACGGCACGGTAGCGCACGGCGGCACCGGCGGCGGCAAAGCGGTGCAGGAAGGCGCGGGAGCCTTCATCGGGCGTGCATTCAAAAAACTCACCGGCGGCTTTGCTGAAATACTGCTCCAGATAAGCCTTCATCGGGCCTGCCAGCGTGGCTGATGTTTTCAGCATCAGGTAATGTTCAAACTTGTCCCGGTAGTCCAGCATCCGCTGGGGGAGCTGGTTGGGGATAAACACGCTGAGTGCTTGCATGATGCGGTCACTCAGATTTTCAGGCAGGAAGCCGAAGTTTTTGGCAAAAATGTCAAACCGGGACTTCATGGCAAACAGTTTCGGCAGGAATTTTGTGCCGAATTTGCGGATGACGGCAAACGTGTCCTTGCCGTATTTCTCGGCAATGTTGAACGCATCGCGGTGGATGTATTCCCCGGAAATCGGCAGTTCTTCAAACGCTGTCAGCACATGGCGGCGGAGGTCTTCCAGCTCATCCGTGCTGTTGGTCCCAATGTAGAACACCGCAGGGTCTTTTGCTGCGGGGAAGGTGTCCAGACGCACGGCAAACACCACCAGCTTGCCTGCACAGCCTGCGGCTTCATGCCAGCGGGCCGGGTCCGCGTTGAAGCGGGCGGGGGTATCTGCATCCACATCGCGCACATGCGTGATGTAATTGCCGTCATGCCCGCGGCCTGCATCCCAGTCGATATCTGCATCGGAGAACGTGCCGGCCTGAAGCTTGTTCAGAATGGCTTCCGGGTCATTCCCCAGCTGGATGCCCAGATGGTTGACCAGCCGCAGCGTGCCGTCATCCCCCACCTGACCAAACACGGCCATTTCCGTATAGGCCGGGCCGCGCTGCACCAGCGCACCGCCAGAGTTGTTGCTGATGCCGCCCAGAACGGACGCCCCGATGCAGGATGACCCGATAACAGAATGCGGTTCCCGCCCAATGGCCCCCAGCATGCTTTCCAGTTCATACAGCGTGGCACCCGGCAGGCAGACCACCTGTTTGCCGCCGCCAATCATATGCGCGCCGGTTAGCCGCAGAGTGCTGATCAGCACAATCTCACGGTCATAATCATTGCCATCCGGCGTGGAGCCGCCTGTCAGGCCGGTATTGGCGGCCTGCATGATGATAATCTTGCCCGCATCCACACAGGCCTGCGCCACCCGCCAGAGTTCCACCAGCGTGCCGGGCTGCACCACGGCCAGAACCTTGCCAGCACCAAAGCGAAAGCCGTGGCGGAAGCGGTAGGTTTCGGCTTCACTGGTCATGACATGGCTGTGGCCAGCAATATCCTTCAGGCGGCCCAGCAGAGACTGGTTCGCCGGGGTCTGGGCAGGGGCGGTCATTGGGCAGAGGCTCCGTCTGGATCAGGTAAGGAAAAGGATAGGTGTTATAACACTCTTCTTCATCCGTGCCAGATCACAGATATGCGTTTGAGGTGGTGCGGCATCCCGTTCCGGGTGGCAGGGGTATGGAGCGTGGGGGAAATCCGAGGTTGCTTTACGGTGTGGCAGCCGCCTCCGGGCTGAAATCAAACACCACAACATTGGCCAGATATGGTCCGGCAAAGGTTTTGAAGGTATCATGCGCGGGGTCAAAGCAGTTTACGTCCGTCACAATCGGGCGGCCTACGTAAAAATTCCGGTCTCCTTCTGACTGAAACGTGACCAGATAGCCCTGTTCCAGCCCGAGGTCTGAATTTTCACCGCTGCTCTGCGCCCCTGTCTCAATGGATGAGACAACCGGTTTGCCATCCGGCCTGCGGGAAAGGCTTGCCAGTGCCACAAATCGCCGAGTGACTTCGGCTCGCTGAGCGGGCGTGGTGCCGGGGCGGAAGGTGAACATCACCATATGGCGCACCGTGCCGGGCTTATAATCCGGGGCAGTAAAGCGGGTAGCCCCTACGGATTTCAGGTCGGCCCGCACAGCAAGGGCGGCGGCATCCAGCGCAGGTGTGGCAGTGGATGCAGCTTTATGCGCCGGGGCACTCAGCGCCGGTCCGGCTGCCAGCCCAAAGACCACAGCCATCGGGGCGCAGATCCGTACAGGCAGTTTCAGGATGACAGAACAGGACATGCGTGGATTCTCCATAACGTCAAAATAAAAGATGGGGGCGGCAACTGGCGGATATCAGGCCGGTCAGACGCGGTATTTCTCGCCCGCCAGTTCGCGCCGGGTGCGTTCCAGTTCTTCCGCGTAGCGCCGCAGCACATAGCGTTCACTCAGCAGGCCCAGAATATGGTTCTGGTCATCCACCACGGCCAGCGCCGGGCGGGCCAGCCGCTCAAATGTATCAATGGCGGAGGAGAGTGAAAGAGCCGGGGTCAGGGCCAGATCATCTGGAGCCACCAGCTCGGCCAGCGGTGTGTTTTCCGGCACGCGGTTGGCGTGAAACAGCACGTTTTCCACCAGCCCCTTATAGTGGTTCTGGTCATCCCGCAGAATGATGTAGCGCGGTGTCTGGTTGGGAAAGGCTATGCGCGCGGCCTGCACGGTCTCGGTTGCCGGGAAGGTGGCCACTTCCGTGCGCATCATTCGCTCAACTGTCAGGGTGCGCATCCAGCCCACATCCACGCCGGAGCGGATGTTTTCCCCGCGCAGATGGAAGCGCCATGTGGCGAAGGAGTAGCCAAACGTCCGCCGCACGGTAATGGAGGAGACAATGGCAGAAACGACAACAGCGCCCGTCAGCGGCAGGCTGCCCGTGGTTTCCAGCGCGAGAAAGATCATGGTCATGGGGCCACCAATGACCGCCACGGCCAGCGCGCACATGCCCACAATCGTGCAGACGGAAACAGGCATTACCGCCAGCGGGGCAAGGGCTCCGGCAAACACAGCGCCCGTCAGCACTCCCAGATACAGCGAGGCAAAAAACAGCCCGCCGCGAAAGCCCGAGCCAATAGAAATAGCGGAAGCCAGCGCCTTCAGTCCCAGCAGGCCAAGTGCCAGCATGAGCGGCGGCGAACTGACCAGCCCGGCCCGCATGGCCATATGCCCCGAAGACAACACGGAGGGGGAAAGAAGAGCCAGCCCGCCCACCAGCAGGCCCCCCACAGCCGGGCGCAGCCAGACAGGCAGAGGCAGGCGCTGAAAGGTGTGTTCCGTCAGCGTCACGCCACGCATCAGCATGACACCCACCAGCCCGGAAAAGATCCCCAGCAAGATAATGGGGAAGTAGGCCAGCAGGGGAATACCCTGGGGTGTGGCAACCAGAACCGGCGGCAGAACGGTGTCAGTCAGGTGCACCACGCCAATGCCGCAGATAGCAGCCAGCGCCACCGGGGCCAGCGCGGTAAAGGTGTAGGAGCCGATAATCAGTTCAAACGCATAAAACGCTCCGGCCAGAGGTGCATCAAATGCCGCGCCAATGGCCCCGGCAGCGCCACAGCCTACCAGCAGGCGGACATCCGCCCGGTGCATACGCAGTTGTCTGCCAATGCGGGATCCAAAGGCTGCGCCGAGCTGACTGAACCCAGCCTCCAGCCCCAAAGAGGCCCCGCATCCGTTGGAAAGAATGGTCTGCCCGGCCAGAATCAAACTGTCGCGCAGGGACATCCGGCCCCCGTGCAGGGCATTGGCTTCAATGGGGTCCGCCGGGCGGAAGCGCGTTTTGCGGGCAAGATACAGGCTGGTCAGCCCCAGCAGCAGTCCACCCCCTGTGGGCACCAGCAGAGCTCGGGCCGGGTTAAGTGTTGTCAGGCCGGACAGGCGGCCTGAGCCGGGGGCCAGCAGATGGTGCGCAAGGAAGGTGGCTTCTGTCATCAGGCTGACAACGCCGCCAGCCAGAGCGCCAACAAGAGCCGCGAGGGCGATGAGCCAGAGGGTATCTGTGCGCACCAACGCCCTGAGCGCCGCCAGAAGCCGGGGCGGCGTGTTGTGGGTGCGCATATGGTCCAGCAAGCCGGTCATGGCTGCACTGAAACAGGCAGAGGAGCATCTGTCTGGTGTGTCACGTTCTCCCTAATGCCTGTTTTCCCCTGTGTGAGGGAAGGGCTAATTTCAGACCTTAGGGGGAGGCGGGCGGCTGGCCTGCCAGAATGCGTGACATGTCATCTTCCGTCAGGGTGTAGCGGAAGAACAGTGTGTAAAACTCTTTCAGGTCCTGGCGCAGGTCAATGTCTTTGAACAGGTCAGGCTGAATGCGCTGTGCAGCCCATTCCAGCTGAAGCAGAACTTCACATCCGTAGCGGTCCCACGGGAACACGCCCTGCGGGTTGGTCCATGCTTTACCGTGCTGGAAAGCCGCGAGGGTGTGCAGCGGGGAATCCGCCGCAGGTGTTTCACCATTGGTCCCCAGAATAATGATGTCCGGGTTCCAGGCTGCAATCTGCTCAAACGTGACAGGGCGATGGTTACCGGAAACCTCCGCTGCGGCATTGCGTCCGCCTGCGGCCTGAATCCATGCGTCAATCAGGGTATCCGTGCCGTCAATCTGCAAAGGGGAAAGGCGCGCAATATGCAGCACACGCGGGCGGGCCGAATCCGGCAAAGAGGCCGTGCGGGCATGCAGGGTTTGCATCAGCCCTTCCAGCTTCTGCCGATACAGGGCGGCAATCTGGTGGGCGTAGGGCGTGGCCAGTGCGTCGGCCGTCATGTCCACGGAGGTGAGCATCTGCGGCAGGGTGGTGTAATGCGCGTCCAGCGTGGGCAGACCGGTTTTGCGCAGGTCTTCCGCCTTGGCGTGGGTGGGCACAAACACCAGCCCGATATGGCGGTTGAGCAGATCTTCAGGGTTGGCAATATCTGGCCGGATGCCGGTTTCAGCCGTGTGCAGAACCGGAGCCACCTTGAAAAGCCACGGAAGGTCCGCCGGTTTATCTGCTGAAACCTTGATGCGGCTTGCCCCACCCAGCATGACGGTAATCTCGTTATGGGCAAACCACAGATCCGCAATGTTGGCCGCACTCTTATCCAGCGCAACGCTGGTGCCACTCATATCCTTAACCGTGCGCGGATATGTGGGGATATTACTGATGGCGGGCAGGGGGGGCGCTGCCTGCGCGGTGGCCAGCCCTGTGCCGAGCAGGCTGAACATGAGTGACGAGGTGCAGAGCAGTCTGCATCGGAGCATAAAAGAGCGCATGAGTATCCCGACCTGATCGTAGTATATACGATAGAATATAGAAGGCGCGGGTGCAACACGCAGGCTCTCCGCACAAGCAGGAGGAAAAACCGGTGCGACAGCATAAGGTGATGGTGGGCGATAAGGTGCTGTATCAGGCTGCACAGCTCACGCATGCGGAGCGATTTGCCGCAGCGCGGCGGGCGGAGGGCGTGCCCTGCCATGTGGTGCCGGACACAACACCCAAACCGCCACGCCGGGAGGAGATCAACCCGCTAACCGGCCAGCCCCGCAAACGTGGGCGGGTGCGTTAACCGGAAAGTTTACGCCAGAACCGTGCGGTTGCGCCGCCATGCGTCTTCCAGCGCGTCTGCCGGGTCCATGTGCGGGTCACTCCACGAGCCCTCCGTGGCTTCCGGCGCATGGACAACGGCCCGCCATGTGGCGGTGCCCGTCTCGCGCTCCATCCGTATAGCCCATGAAGGAGGAATGCGCGTGAGCAACCGTTCAATCTTCTGGCCAGATGTCAACGGTTTTGCGTAATTATGGCCCACGGAGCTTCCCTTTTTGCCTTGGTCAGGCAGTTTTCAGATCAGACAGAATTTCCGCAATGGTTTCAGCCGGAGAGGTGTCGGCTGAAACGGAAATGGCGCGTTCATCTTCGCCCGGCACTTCCAGTGTTTGCAACTGGCTGGGGAGCAGGCTGGACGGCATATAATGGCCTTTCCGGTTTTTAAGCCGTTTGACCAGAGTGGCTTCTGTTGTGTGCAGATAGATAAAAACGGGGTTCAGACCACCCTGACGAAGAACATCCCGATACGAACGTTTTAGAGCGGAACAGGTGAGGATGCCTCCGGTGTTTTCCTGTTTACAGTGGGATAACCACTCCTGGCACCGGGCCAGCCATGGCCAGCGGTCTTCATCATCCAGAGGAATGCCAGCCGCCATTTTGGCAACATTGGCAGCGGGGTGCAGGTCATCCCCTTCCTGAAAGGGCCAGCCGAGCTCATTACGCAGGCCTTCCGCAATGGTTGTCTTGCCGCCGCCTGAAACCCCCATGATAACCAGAAGATGCTTCTCAATCCCTTCGGCCACAGGCTGCGGGGGCAGCACGGTCTTGCTCTTACCGTTCATGTTCGGGGCAGGCGCTGTATGCGTGACCGGCTGAGAGGCATCCGCAACCGGGGTGGCAATCAGCCCGTCAGATACGGTGGGGGTAATAACCTGAATACCATCCACCCCGGCAGTAATAGCCTGTGTTGCCATGTGTATGAACAGCCCGTGCTCCACCACACCAACAATGCTGTGAATATCCGTGCCCAGTTTGTGTGGGTCTTCAATCTGGCCGAAAACACAGTCCATGATCAGGTTCTTTTCATCTGTCAGATAAAAAGAACCATCCCGCGTTTTGCGGGGAGCCACATGTGCGCCCAGACGCCCCAGATTGACGGCAACATTTTCCCAGCCAAAGGGGATGACTTCCACCGGCACCGGGCAGAGTGTGCCTAAATGGTCAACATACTTGCTGCTGTCAGCAACAATCACAAACTGCTTTGCGGCTGAGGCCACAATTTTTTCACGCAGCAGCGCACCGCCCCGGCCTTTAACGAGGTTGAGCGTGCGGGGCTCTATTTCATCCGCACCATCAATGGTGAGATCAAGCTCCGGGTGCGCGCCAAAGGTTGTGAGCGGAATACCTTCTTCCCGCGCCTGCGCTTCCGTGGCGTCCGATGTGGGAATGGCACAGAACCGCAGCCCTTCTTCCCGAATACGACGGCCCAGTTCCGCCACCACAAAAAATGCCGTTGAGCCTGTTCCAAGCCCGACAACCATGCCGTCCTGCACCAGTGCCGCCGCTTTAATGGCAGCTTGCTGTTTCAGGTTGGCGGCGGGATCAAGCGGGGTGCCGGTCATGGTGTTTTTCCTTATTTTTCTTTTTATGGTCGGGTTTGGTCTGGGCTGGCTGTTATGCGTTAGCGGGCGCTGCGTCGCGGTCCAGCACCCATGTCAGTTCACCCATGGAGGTAATGGCGCTGGCCGGGCAGGCAGGGTCCTGCGCGCGTACTTTGGCAACCGGCTCACGCTTGGAGGCACCTTCCACCAGAAAGATCACATGGCGGCTGGCATCAATGGCGGGGTAGGTCAGGGTCAGGCGCGTATAAGGGGCTACGGGCGGCACGCAGGTGGAAACCCATGCAGTGCGTTCCTTCAGCACCGGCTGGCCGGGGAACAGGGATGCCGTGTGGCCATCTTCCCCCAGCCCCAGCAGATTAACATCAAACAGCGGCTTGCCCGGCTGTAAGCTGTCAGCTCCGTAAAACTTCTTCAGTTCAGTCTCATACTCTTTGGCAGCCTCTTCCGCCGTCCCTGCTGTGGGGATGAGGTGCACATTCTCCGCAGGCACTGGCACGCGGGAGAACAGCAGGCGGTTGAGCATGCCGGAATTGCTGTCCGCATGGTCGTGCGCCAGAAAGCGGTCATCCCCCAGAAAGAACTGCATGCGCGCCCACGGGAAGCGGCTTGCGTACGGTTCCGAGGCCATCATGCTGTACAGCAACTGCGGCGTGCTGCCGCCGGAAAGAGCGATGCTGAACGGCCCGTCCGTCTTGCTCAGCGCTTCCTGAAGCAGCCAGTCCGCCAGATGGCGTGTGGCCTCTTCCCGGTTGGCAAAAACGGCAACTTTGCCGGTGCGTGTGTTTTGTCCGGTCATGATCTTTTTAATCCTCTCCGAGCACAAACCGTTCGATGCCCTTGGCAAATCCGTCTTCTTCTGAAGATGAGGTTGTCCAGGTGGCACTGGTTTTTACGCTCTCTGTCGCCTGCCCCATGGCAATGGAGGTTCCACTCGCGCGGAACATCAGCACATCATTCGGCTGGTCTCCAACCGTGAGCATGGCGGTGGCGGGTATTTTCAGCAGGCGTTCCAGTGTGTGGACAACGCCGCCTTTGTTGGCATCCGGGTGGGTGATGTCAACGTAATAGGGCTGGGACAACGCAGCAGACGCCGCATGTCCCAGTTCCTGCGTGAGCAGGGCGGCAGTGCTGCGCATCAGCTCCGTATCGTCACTCACACCGGTAATCTTGATCACATCATCCAGCACGTTTTCATATGACGCAGTAACGTGCGGAGGGAACTTCACGGTCCACTGCTCCCGCGCCACATGCGGGGCGGAGGTATCTGGCACCAGCCAGTCCTGTGACGTGTAAACCCATGCGGGTACAGCATGGTCTTTCAGAATGGCGAGGGTCTGCTCCGCCACATTGCGGGGCAGGCGAAGGGCACTGAGCAGGGTCATGTCCGGCTGCACCATCATGCCGCCGTTAAAGCCTGCAAGCGGTGTTGTCAGGCCCAGCGGTTCAATGAGCATGGCCATGCCTCTGGGCGGCCTGCCAGAGGTAAGTGCAAACAGAATATCCCGCTCCCGCAGGGCCTGGACGGCCCGGATGGCACGCGGGGTGAGATGTTTTTCCCGCGTAACCAGTGTGCCATCCACATCAGCCAGCACCAGCCGGATGTCATGCGGCGGGCGCACCACGGGTCAGGCTCCGTCAGGCGTGCCTGACTGCGCGGCAGTGCTGGCAGCAGGCTGATCATTTGGAGAAACTGCACGCGGCAGCACGAGAGACTGAATGGCCTTGGACCAGCCTTCTTCCGTGTTGGACGCCGTGACAAAATGGGCCTGAGCCGCCACACCGTCGGAGGCCTGCCCCATAGCGATGGCAAGTCCGGCAACTTTGAACATCGATACATCGTTGTCCATATCGCCAATACAGGCCACTTCTGAGGGGTCAATGCCGTAAAAATCTGCCAGATGGCGGAGGGCGTTGCCTTTGTTGGCATCCAGAGGGGTAATATCCAGAAACCACTGGCTGGACCGTGCTACGCTGGCGCGGCCTTCCAGCAGCATACCAATTTCGGCTTCCTGCCGGGCTACGGCATCATAATCGGCAGAAGACCCGGTAATTTTGCCAATGCCGGTGGTAGAGCCAGCAAAGGAGGACACAATCTGCGGGTCAATGCGCACAGCTTTGCGTTCCGGCTCCACATAGGCTCCGGTTTCATTGTCCACCAGCCATTCATGCCCACGGAACAGCCAGGCATCCAGATGATGCACTTTCAGCATATCCAGAGTTTCCTGCACGGCATCCGGGTCCAGAGCTAGCTGGGAACGCACGGTGCGGTCTGCGTTAAAGATGGTGCCGCCATTCAGCGCGCCATACGGCGTGTGCAGGCCCAGCACATCAAAATACATCTCAATGCCGCCGGGGGGACGACTGCTGACAAGGCAAAGCGGGATGCCCGCATCCTTCAGCGCCTGTACGGCGGCGAGGGTACGGTGCGTCACCTGCTTTTCCGGGGTCAGCAGGGTGCCGTCCATATCGGACACCACCAGCCGAATGCGGGATGCCGGGGGCGCAAGAGCGGCGTGAAGGGCGTTATCGGTAACCGTCATGCTGCGTTTGCGCTCCCTGTGCTTTAACGCGTGCTAAAATACGCACTTAGTCTTTTGTTTCAACGTGCCCGCCAAAGCCATACCGCATGGCAGACAGCACTTTTTCTGAAAAAGTGTTGCCAGAACGGGAGCGGAAGCGGGTGAAAAGTGCTGCGGTCATCACAGGCACGGGCACAGCTTCTTCAATCGCGGCTTCAATGGTCCAGCGGCCTTCACCGGAATCATTCACTTCGCCCGAGAATTCAGAAAGCGATTCATTTTTGGTCAAAGCCTGCGCCGTCAGGTCCAGCAGCCAGGAGGAGACCACGCTGCCACGCCGCCAGACTTCAGCAATGTCTGCCATGTTCAGGGAGAAGCGTTCATCTTCCGGCAGCAGCGGTGAGTCCTTGCGGTACATCACGTCAAAGCCTTCAGCAAAGGCCTGCATCATGCCGTATTCAATGCCGTTATGAACCATTTTGACAAAGTGGCCGGAGCCAGCCGGGCCACAATACAGGTAACCCTGCTCGGCGCGTGGGTCCACGCCCTCACGGTCCCGGCCCGGGGTGCGCGGAATATCGCCAATTCCGGGGGCAAGTGCTGCCAGAATGGGGTCAATATGCTCAGCCGCTTCCGGTGCGCCGCCGTACATCATGCAGTAGCCGCGTTCCAGCCCCCACACACCGCCGGAGGTGCCGACATCAACGTAATCAATGCCTTTTTCAGCCAGCGTTTTCGCGCGGCGGATATCGTCTTTGTAGTAGGTGTTGCCACCATCAATCACAATATCGCCGCGCTGCATCAGGCCGCCCAGTGATAGCACGGTTTCTTCCGTAATCTCACCTGCCGGAAGCATGGACCAGACAATGCGCTTCGGGCCGGTCAGCTTTGCTACGACATCCGTCAGGCTGCTTGCCCCCGTGGCCCGCCCGGCTTCCGCACGGGCCACCACTTTTTCAACAGCTGATGAGTCACGGTCATAAACCACCACGTCATGTCCATGCCGTGTGAGGCGCACGGCAATATTGCCGCCCATTCTGCCAAGCCCGACGATGCCGATCTGCATGCTCAGTTCCTTATCTTTATCTTATTGTTTTTACAGTGCGCTGTGCAGCGCGGTTGCCAGAGCGGCCAGCCCGTCTTCCAGAGAGCCGTGGATATGCACACGCAGGGCGCGGCGGCCACGTTCTGCCAGAACGTCAAAATCACCACGGGCCTGAGCGGCTTTCACGACGCCAAAGCTGTAGTTCGCGCCCGGCACCGGCAGGTCCTTCGCATCATCCGCTGTAATCTGGAGGAAAACACCTGTGTCCGGCCCGCCTTTATAGGCCTGCCCGGTGGAGTGCAGGAAGCGCGGGCCAAACTCTGCTGCCGTGGCAATAGTTTTGGCATCGCGGATTTTCAGCCGTGTATGCTGGATCCATTCCATCGTTTCACGGTTGCGCTCGATATAGGCCAGCAGCCCCACATAATCGCCCGCTTTCACGCGGTCAAAATGGGCTTTCAGAATGGCATCCACGCTTTCACCCTTCAGGGCTTTGGCGTTGGCCGGGTCCGCAAAGAAGGAGAACGAGCCATGCTGCGCAAAAGGCTTTTCTGCGGGCAGTTTGCCGGTCTCGTTATACGCATCCGTCAGCTTGCGGGTTTCAACCTTGCTGGCTTCCACGTCCGGCTGATCAAACGGGTCAATCCCCAGAAACGCCCCGGCGACAGCCGTTGCGATCTCCCAGCGGAAGAACTCCTGCGCAATCTGGCGCTTGCTGTGCAGATTGATGGTGATAACCGGCTGCCCGGCATCAATCAGCGTGGCAATGGCTTCATCCTGCTCATGCCGGTGTTCCGTGGTGAGGCGCAGATACACAAACAGGCGGTCAGTGCCGTAGCGCTTCGGGCCCCCCAGCGTTTCATCATCAATGGGGATAATGCCCTTGCCATGCTTGCCGGTGGATTCAGCAATCAGCTGCTCCATCCACGCGCCAAAATCGGCAATCTGCGGGGTGGCGATAATGGTCAGCTTGTCATGCCCGAACTGCGTTGCGGCCACACCCATAATGGTGCCCAGCTGCACGCCGGGGTTAAGGGCAGGCGGCACGCTGGCATCACTCATACGCACGCCGCGCAGGGCATCATCCAGGAACAGCTTCAGCGGCAGGCCAGCAGCGGCGGCGGGCACCATGCCAAAGTTGGACAGCACGGAATACCGGCCACCAATCTGCGGGTCACCTGCAAAAATCTTCCAGAAGCCGTCTTTTTTCGCCTGAGCTTCCAGCTTGGAGCCGGGGTCTGTAATGGCCACAAAATGGGAGCCAGCCTTCTCCCCCAGTGCCTTTTTGGCAAGGTCATGGAAGTAGGCGAGCATGATGTTCGGCTCAAGCGTGCCACCGGATTTGGACGCGACGATGAACAGCGTATGGGCCGGGTCAATCTTCTTTTCAAAAGCGGCAACCTGCTGCGGGTCCGTGCTGTCCAGCACGTACAGGTGGCCAAAGCCTTCATGCTTGCCAAAGGTCAAGGCCAGCACTTCCGGCCCGAGGCTGGAGCCGCCCATACCCATCAGCAGAACCTGCTGGAAGTTGCGGGCTTTGACTTCACCCTGAAAGCTTTCCAGCTCGGACAGATGGGCCAGACGGTCTTCAACGATGTTCAGCCAGTTGAGCCACTTGCTTTCCGGGCCATTGGTCCAGACAGATGCGTCTTTTGCCCACAGCTTGCGGATGGTGCCGTCCTTGCGCCATGCGTCCAGCCCTTTCTGCACGGCGGCTTCCAGCGGTGCGGGGAGGCTGGTTTTCATGGTGGTCAGCTTGTCACCCAGCATGGCCTGCTGTTTGGCAGCAACGGAGCCGAGCAGGCTGTCAAAGGCTTCCTCAAAGGAGGTCACGCCTTCATTCACCAGAGTGGTGGTCACGCCGTCCAGGTCCAGCTTCAGGCGTTCGGCTTCGTCCATAACGTGACGGGCATCAGCCAGACCGATCGTCAGCGTGTCTGCCACGGTGCCGTGGTCACGGAACGCATCCATGGTGGCGGGCGGCACGGTGTTGACGGTGTGCGGGCCAATCAGGCTGTCCACGTACAGAACGTCACTATAGGCTTTGTCCTTGGTGCCGGTGGAGGCCCAGAGCAGGCGCTGTGGCTGCGCACCAGCGGCTTCCAGAGCCTTCCAGCGCGGGGTCTGCATCATGTCCTGCCAGTAGGCATAGGCAACTTTGGCGTTGGCAATAGCGACCTTGCCACGCAGGGCTTTCAGGGCCTCAGCGTCTTTGTCCCCGGCTTTGATGCGGTGATCAATCGCGCCATCAATTTTGCCGTCAATCCGGCTGACAAAGAAGGACGCGACGGAGGCGACTTTGGACAGATCCCCGCCCGTCTTCTTCAGGTCTTCAAGGCCGGACAGCCACGCATCCACCACAGCCTTGTAAGCAGACAGCGCAAAAATCAGCGTAACGTTGACGTTGATGCCCGCAGCAATGGTCTGCCGGATGGCCGGGATGCTTTCCGGTGTGGCCGGAATTTTGATCATCAGGTTGGGTTCAGCCACATCGGTCCACAGGCGGACGGCTTCATGCGCCGTGCCTTTTTCATCCCGCGCCAGATAAGGGGAGACTTCAAGGCTGACAAAGCCGTCTTTCTTGTGGGTGGCCGTATAAACCGGGGCCAGAATATGGGCTGCGGTTTTAATGTCCCGCACAGCCAGCTTTTCATACAGCGCGCCGGGGGAGAGGATGGTATGCGCCAGAACATCGTGGATCTGGGCGTCATATTCCGTCCCTTCTCCCATCGCCTTCTGGAAGATGGCCGGGTTGGAGGTTACGCCACGAATATCATCGTCCTGCACAAGGCGTGCCAGAGAGCCGTCTTCCACAAAAGAGCGACGGATGAAGTCAAGCCACGGCGACTGTTGTACCGAGGCCAGGCCGCGCAGCGGATTGGCATCTTTAGGGGAAGAAGCTGTCATGCCTGGTGTCCTTATCTGCATGCCACCCGGCCTGTCCTTGGCAGCCAGGTGGCATAGAAGCATCTGATAGTCGTGTAAAACTACGCTGTTAGCGCGCCTGACGGCGAGCCGCTTCCAGCACAGCTTCCGGAGTAAAGCCGAATTTCTTTGCCAGCTGACCAGCCGGAGCGGAGGCCCCGAAGCCACGCATGGCAATAATTTCACCCGTCGGGCCGGCATAGCGATCCCAGCCGATGGGGGAGCCCGCTTCAATCGTCACGCGGCCCGTAATGGCAGGCGGTAGCACCGTATCGCGGTAAGATTGTGGCTGAGATTCAAACACTTCCCAGCTCGGCAGGGAGACGACGCGGGCGGGAATGCCGTCCTTGCTCAGCGCTTCATACGCATCAACCGCCAGACCCAGTTCGCTACCGGAGGCGATCAGGATGACTTTCGGGGTCTCCTTGCTGTCTGCAAGCACATAGCCGCCTTTTGCCGCGCCAGAGGCGGGGGCAAAGCGGCTGCGGTCCAGTGTGGGCAGGTTCTGGCGGCTGAGCGCCAGAGCCACAGGGCCATCCTGCTTGGCAATCAGATAACGCCAGACTTCGGCCACTTCATTCGCATCACCGGGGCGGAAGGTGGTCATGCCCGGTGTGGCGCGCAGCTGCACCAGCTGCTCGATAGGCTGATGCGTCGGCCCGTCTTCCCCCACGCCGATGGAATCATGCGTGAAGATGTAGGTGACAGGCAGGTTCATCAGGGACGAAAGCCGGATGGGGGCCTTCATGTAATCAGAGAAGATGAGGAACCCGGCGCAGAAGGGGCGCAGGCCATACAGGGCCATGCCGTTAACAATGGCGCCCATAGCGTGCTCACGCACACCAAAATGGAAGTTCCGGCCTGCGTAAGAGCCACCCCATGCTGCGGGCTGGAAGCTTTCTTCGCCCTTCAGCAGGGTTTTGGTGGAGGGCGCCAGATCAGCCGAACCACCCAGCAGCCACGGCAGGCGGCCTGCAACGGCGTTCAGCACTTCACCAGAGCTGGCGCGGGAGGCAATGCCTTTTTCACTGGCGTCATAAACCGGGATCTGTGTATCCCAGCCTTCCGGCAGTTTGCCGCCCAGAATGGCGTCCAGTTCAGCTGCCAGTTCCGGGTGAGCCGTGTGGTAGGCTGCAAACAGTTTGTCCCATTCCGCACGGGCTTTGGCACCACGGGCGCCCAGGCCATCCTGCATGTGCGCCTGCACACCGTCCGGCACATAAAAGCTGCGGTCTTCCGGCCAGCCATAAGCCTTCTTGGTTTCACGAATTTCTTCCACACCCAGCGGCTCACCGTGGGCTGCGGCGGTGCCAGCTTTATGCGGGGCACCCCATGCAATGACGGAATGGACCAGAATAAAGGTGGGGCGTTCCGTCTCGGCCTTGGCTTTGGCCAGAAGGTCTTTCAGGGCAGCGGTATCGTTCGCATCCTTCAGTTCCAGCACCTGCCAGCCATAGGCGGCAAAGCGGGCTGCAACATCTTCTGTCAGCGCAATGTCGGTGGAGCCTTCAATGGAGATGCGGTTGGCATCATACATCCAGACAAGGTTACCCAGCTTCAGGTGGCCTGCGGTGGAGGCGGCCTCACTGGAGATGCCTTCCATCATGTCCCCATCGCCACACAGCGTGTAGACATGGTGGTTGAACAGCTCAAAGCCCGGCTTGTTAAAGCGCGCGGCCAGCCATTTTTCCGCCATTGCCATGCCGACGGAGTTCCCACAGCCCTGCCCGAGCGGGCCTGTGGTTGTCTCAACGCCGCTGGTGTGGCCGTATTCCGGGTGACCGGGGGTTTTGGAATCAAGCTGACGGAACTGTTCAAGGTCTTCCAGCGTCAGGGCGGGGGCATTGGTTGCCTTGCCATTTTTCAGCTGCCGGACACCGGCCAGAAAAATGAGCGAATAGATCAGCATGGACGCATGGCCGATGGACAGCACAAAGCGGTCCCGGTTGGGCCAGAGCGGGTCTGCCGGGTCGTAATTCAGAACGTCCTGCCACAGGGTATACGCCACCGGAGCCAGTGCCATGGCCGTGCCGGGGTGCCCGGAATTGGCTTTCTGTACGCCATCCATGGAAAGGGTGCGGATGGTGTTGATACACAGGTTATCGAGGTTGGCCGTCCCCCCGGCTTTCAGGCCGTCTGGTGCGTGAAGAGGGGTGGGAAAAGAGGCACACATGCTAACCTATCCTTCAGAATGGACGTTTTTTGTTTTGGCCCGGTGTAGAGCACGCAGCCGGTGGCCCGGCCCGGATCAGGGTTGTGCACAATCACACGGTCGGACGTTATTCGGCAAGAGAGCAGGTGCGAGACTTTGCCTCTTCTGTGCCGGGCGGGGGCGCCGATGTGATGATACAACGCAGCATGAGGGGCAGAGGCTGCCTCCAGGGTGGAAATAATCTTATTTTTGAGATGACTTCGGCGGTAAAAAGGCTCTCATCCTGTATAGGGAGGTTTGCTCCAAAGGCTACTTTTCTGCCGCTTTTTTGATAAGAAATCATTCATTCTGAGTCACGTCAGCAAAGGTTATCACTTGCGCGTGAGGGCGGGGAAAGGGGGCCGGAGCGTCGCTGTCTCGCAAGGCAGTCGTGCCATGGTGAGGAAACGCTGCCGTGGCCGGGACGTTTGCAGTATCAGGTATGACAGTCCATAGTTTCTCCTACGCCCAAACGGGCCTGCGGCAGGAGCTGCATCTGGTTTTGTAAGAAATGTTCCGGAGGTCGAGCATGACACAGGTTTCTTCTCAGGACCCGCGTTCTCAGGGCACGCAGACCCCGGGAGCAGCGGCATTTGGTGATTTTACGCGTGAGCAGGTTGAAGCTCTGTTTATCAACGCGGCGCGGGAAGGGGAGGCAGATCTGCTTTCCAGCTTTCTGGACGCTGGGATGGACCCTAATTTACGCGTGGAAAAGGGTTACACCCCACTGATTCTGGCAACCTATAACGGCAACATTGAAGCTGTAAGTACGCTGCTGATGCGCGGTGCCAAACCCGATTTGCAGGATGAAAAGGGGGCCACGGCTCTGGCTGGGGTGGCGTTCAAGGGCTATCTGCCTATTGCCCGCATGCTGCTGGAAGCCGGTGCACAGGTAGATGTGCCCAACGCTGTGGGGCGCACGCCGCTGATGTTTGCCGTCATGTTTGGGCGGGATGATATGGCCCGACTGCTATTGCAAGCCGGTGCCAGCCCGACCCACCGTGATGGTGAGGGGCTGAATGCGCAGGATCTGGCTCAGCGGCAGGGCAATGCCGCGCTGGTGGCGCTGTTCAAAGAACCAAAAGCCGGTCAGGCCTGATACAGCGCAGGCTTTTCAGGCGGAAACGCATCGGTTAGGGGAGAGGGCAGTCCATTAGCGGGCTGCCTTTCCTTTTTTGCGGATGTTTCAGCCATGAGCCGTTTCTGGAGTCCTCTTGTTCATCGCCTGACGCCGTATGTGCCGGGCGAGCAGCCCAAAATGGCCGACCTGATCAAGCTGAACACCAACGAATCCCCCTACGGGCCGTCCCCCCGTGCGCTGGAGGCCATGAAGGCCGCAGCGGATGACAGCATGCGCCTGTATCCGGACCCGGAGGCCACCCGCCTGCGCACCGTTCTGGGTGAGCGCGTGGGGCTGAAGGCGGAGAACGTGTTTGTCGGCAATGGCTCGGATGAAGTGCTGGCCCACGCCTTTCAGGCCTTTTTTGCGCATGGTGACCCCATCCTGTTCGCGGATGTCACTTACAGTTTCTACAAGGTCTATTGCGGGCTGTATGACCTGCCGTACCGCCTTGTGCCGCTGGATTCAGAGATGGGCATTCAGGTGGAGGATTACGCAGGGCCGTGCAGCGGCGTGGTGCTTGCCAACCCCAACGCCCCGACGGGCATTGCGCTGGACCTGAGTGCTGTGCGTCGCCTGCTGGACAGGCACCCGGACCGCGTGGTGCTGGTGGATGAAGCCTATGTGGATTTCGGGGCGGAAAGTGCGGTCTCTCTGGTGCAGGACTACCCGAATCTTCTGGTGGTGCAGACCTTCTCCAAATCCCGCGCGCTGGCCGGGGCACGGGTAGGCTTTGCCTTTGCCCAGCCGGAGCTGATTGAAGGCCTGACCCGCGTGAAGGACAGCTTCAATTCCTACCCGCTGGACCGCATTGCGCAGGCCGGGGCCACCGCTGCGGTGGAGGATGAGGACTGGTTTCTGGACAGTGTGGAAAAGGTGATGGCCACACGCAAAATCCTGTCGGTAAAGCTTGGAGAGCTGGGTTTCAAGGTCTTGCCATCACACGCTAATTTTGTTTATGCTCAACATGCTGACCGCGATGCTGCGGAACTGGCAGCGCACCTGCGGGAGCGCGCCATTATCGTCCGGCATCTGCACGGTGTGCGCACATCCTCGTGGCTGCGGATCACAGTTGGAACAGACCACCAGTGCGAGATGCTTTTCTCTGCCCTGCGGGACATCCTCCTCCGTAACCACTGAACGCACTGTTCGGGCAGGCTTTGGCCTGCCGGGCGGGCGCTGTGCGTGCTTTGCTTGAAAATCTGGTGTTTTCCCCGCCTGTCCGGCGCGTTTTGTCGGGGGCGGCTCTGTGTCTGTGTGCTCTGGCAGCGTCTGGCTGCTGAAGGGCTGTTAGAAAATTAAGGGAGCTTAACCCATGCGTGCCATTCATGGTCAAATGTCAGACAACCAGCCTATTCGCCGCAGCCTGCCTGAAAAGCAGAAGCAGCTGCGTGACCTGAAGGAAACGCTGGCTGCCATGAAGTCCCACACCTCTCCCGCCCTGCGGGAAAGCGTGCGGAAGCGGATTGCCCAGCTTGAAGCGGAAATTACGGCAGCTCCCGTGCTTAAGCCAGCCCGTAAGCCCGCCGCAGCACCCCGTGCCGGGGCAGATGCCCGTCGTCCGGCCCGCCCTGTGCGCCCGCGGTAAAATCGCTTTTGTAAAATAAGGGGGCCTTTGTCCTGTAAGCCTGCTGTGATATGAAGCGGACCAGTTTGCGGCGGCGGGCCGTTGACGGTGCGCTTCCTTACGGGACAGGCAACGATCGCCCTTTCGGGAAACAGGGAGTTCAGTGATGGCCAAAACCGCCCCCTCTACTTTACCTGAACCAATCTCGGAAGGTGGTACGCTGCTGCGTGATGGCTTGATCTGGGCCATTTTCTGCCGCCCCGGGCATGAGCCGGTCGAGCTTGAGCGGGATGTGGTGACACAGCGCCTGCTAACCGGGGCTTTCCCGCCCGAACTGGCCGATACGGACGGGTGGGCGTGGTTCCACTTTGATATTGTCCATACCCTCTCCCGCACCCAGATTGAAGGTATTCCGTCCCTGCCAGAAGAAGTGCGGCAGGTGCTGACCAATCTGGAACGCAGCATCCGTCTGGACAGTGAAGACGAGACGGTGTTCGGCGCACTTCCCGCCTTTGATGACACCACAACGGATGAAGACCGCAACGTCAGCACATGGCGGTTTGCGCTCCAGCCGGATTTGCTGATTACCACCCGCAGGCACCCGATTCCCGCTCTTGGCGTTGTGTTTCACGAGCTTCGGCGCGGGCTGGTGCCGCGTTCTCCCGCTAATCTGGTTGACCGTGCCCTGCTGGAATTTGCGGATACTCTGCGGCGGGACTTTGCCCGGCTGGATGACCAGCTGGACCGTGCGGAAGATGTCCTGCTGATGCTGGACCGCGATACTGATCTGGGCCGCATGAGCGGTCTGCTTGGCCTTGTGCGCCGCCGTTCCACAGAATTGCGCCGTGTGCTGGCTCCCGTTGACCGTATTTTCCGGGATGAAGAGCTGGAACTGCCGGAATGGGCGGAAGATGACCTGCGGGATCGTTCCCAGCGGCAGGTTCATGCGGCACTGGATGACCTTCTGGCCTTGCAGGATCGCGCCCGCTCTTTGCAGGACGAACTGACGTCCAATCAGGCGGAAGAAACCAACCACCGTCTGTATATCGTCTCCGTTGGCACAACGTTGATGCTGCCCGCCACGTTCGTTACCGGCTTTTTCGGGATGAATACCGGCGGCATGTTTCTTACCGATGGCTCATGGGGCACGGTAGAGGCCGGTGGCCTGTGCTTTGCCATCATGTTTGGTACATGGATGCTGCTCAAGTTTACCCGCTTGCTTTAAGCAGCCGTGCAGTCTGTTGTAACAGGTTGTGCCGGGTTTTCAGGGTCTAAAACACAAGACGAGAACAGTTAAGCTTTTGTGAAATTCGCTTTTGAGGCGATGAAAAAAGTATAAAACTGGTCTTAATGCGGACAGTGCAACACAGGTACTTGTTCCCATGCTTCATTTTGCTCCGTATTCGGTGCTCTCCATCCTTGCGCTGACCACCTGCTTTCTGCTGGTCTGCGTTTTTGAATTTGTTAACGGTTTTCATGACACCGCGAACGCGGTGGCAACGGTTATCTACACGAACTCCCTCAAGCCCCGCGTTGCGGTGGTCCTGTCCGGGCTGATGAACTTCATCGGCGTGCTGGCAGGCGGGATCAGTGTAGCCTACGGGCTGGTGGAGCTGCTGCCTGCCGACGTGCTTTCTCCCCCGAACGGAGATCCGGCTATCCCGATGCTGATCTCACTGTTCGGCACGGCGCTGGCCTGGAACCTGTTTACCTGGTGGTTTGGTATCCCCAACTCCAGTTCCCATTGCGTTATTGGCGCGCTGATCGGCGTAGCCATTGGTGATGCCTTCCTGCACACACGCGGGCTTGGCATCAGCGTTGACTGGTCCCAGATCTGGAAAGTGCTGCGCGCACTGGCCATTTCACCCATTCTGGGGCTGATCGGTGCCGGTGGCCTGTATTTCATCCTGAAGCATCTGGTGAAGGATCCGGAACTTTATCAGCCGCCGCAGGGTGATAACCCTCCGCGTGGCTGGGTGCGTGGTCTGCTCATTTTCACCTGCTCAGGTGTCAGCTTCTCTCATGGCAGCAACGATGGTCAGAAAAGCATTGGCCTGATCATGCTGACCATTATCGGCATTCTGCCTGCCACATTCGCACTCAGCCCGAATGCAGGCATGCATATTCCAGAAATTGCACCGCGTGCGGTTATCGCAGCTCCGCTGCTGCAACAGTATGACCATGATGGTCTGCGTGATGAAGCTCTTGCTTCTGTCGAGCGCCTTCAGGCCACAGACCCGAGCAAGATTGTTGCGTCTCAGCTGCGTGCAGACATTTACGAAGTTCTGGCTGGTCTGAAGTCTGTAGCGTCTAACTCTCAGGCATCCGCGGCTGAAAAGAAAACTGCCAAGGACATTGGGGCCGCTCTGCGCCCGACCGTGGAATACGCCCCCTGGTGGGTTCGCCTGCTGAGCGCGCTGTGCCTCGGCCTTGGCACCATGATCGGCTACAAGCGGATTGTGCATACGCTGGGTGAGAAGATTGGGAATACCCATCTGACCCCCGCACAGGGTGCCTCCGCCGAACTCGTTGGTGCGAGTCTGATTGCTACGGCGGGTTATACCGGCTTGCCGGTGTCTACTACCCACATCATTACGGCAGGGATTGCCGGAACCATGCTTGGGTCAGGCAGCGGCATCAACCCGCAGATGCTGGTCAAGATTGCTCTGGCGTGGATCTTCACTCTGCCAATCACCATCACTATTGCTGCGACACTGTTTTACGTCATCAATATGTAAAATCGGAACCCTCTGTCTGTGCCAGTGCGTGCGGGCAGGGGGTTAACCGCATAGCAGCAGACCTTCTGCTTATCCCCTTGGCGTTTACGCGCCTCGGGGGGCCAGCAGGATCATGGACGCTCCCCCCATACAGACCAGAGCACCCAGAAGCTCCCACTTGTCCGGGGCGCGGCCTTCTACAACACGCATCCAGATGAGAGACGCGGTGATATAAATCCCGCCATAGGCTGCGTAGGCACGGCCTGCGGAGTCAGACTCAATCCGTGTGAGCAGGACAGCAAAGACAATCAGGCTGATAAGACCGGGCACCAGCAGCCATGCGGAGCGGCCTTCCTTCAGCCACAGCCAGACCGCAAAGCACCCGGCAATTTCCGCAAATCCTGCGGCCAGATAAATCAGAAATGGTTTGATAAGAAACACGGCATGCCCCCGGCAGTCTGGCTCAAAAGAACAGCCAGCTTTACAGGGCGGGCCGGGCAGCAGCAATTGCCGCAGCACTCACGGAGCGTCAGCGGGGTTCTGTGCGGTTTCGCTTTCGGGCGTCTGCGTGTCTTCACGGTAGGCGGCCAGTACGTCGGCTGTCGGGCCATCCATGCGGATCTGCCCGCCCTCCATCCAGATCAGCCGGGTGCACCATTCTTCCAGCACATCCAGCGCGTGGGAGGTAATGACCAGAATATCCGTATTATTCACCACAGAAGACAGGCGCTTTTCCGCGCGCTCCCTGAAGTGGAAATCCCCGGCCATGAACCATTCATCCATCAGCAGGATCTGCGGGGTAATGGCGGTGGCTAGCCCGAAGCCCAGCCGCACAATCATGCCGGAAGAATACAGCCGCACCGGCAGGTCCAGGAACGTATCAAGCTGGGCAAAATCTTCCACATCCTGCTCAAGCTGGCGGATCTGGGATGTATTCAGCCCTTTGTGGCGGCCCATCAGGGTAATGTTTTCACGCCCTGTCAGTTCCGGGTTCATGCCGGAATTGACATCCAGCAGCGCGGCAACCTGCCCACGAATACTGACATTCAGGGAGTCTGGCATATAAATGCCCGCCATCACGCGAAGCAGGGTGGATTTTCCTGCGCCGTTATGGCCGATCAGCCCCACACGTTCCCCGGCCCGGATTTTAAGCGAGACATCCTGCAAGGCCTGCACATAAACCGGCCCGCCATCGGGGCGATCCATCCGCACTTCCCCGCCGGTGCGCATGCTGCGGGAACTGGTGAGGGCCGCCTTGCCCTGCTTGAACAACAGCTTTTTAAGCGAACGTGCGCCGCCATGAAAAATCGGGAATTCGAGAGACAGATCCCGAATACTGATGGAGGACGTGCCGGGGGTTACGCGCCGGGCGTCAAAAACAGAACCGCTCATACCCAGAACGCCAGTTTGCTACGGGAGCGGGAGAAGACAAACAGGGCCAGCAGGCAGAAGACCAGACTGGTTGCCCCGGAAATCAGCCATGATGTTACGGAAGGGACCTGCCCCAGAAACGGCCTGCGCACAATTTCCAGCAGGGAGAAGAAGGGGTTGAAATACAACCACCATGCATGCTCCCCCACCTGCTTGGGTTCCCAGATAATGGGCGTGATGTAAAAAATGATCTGCATGATGCTACCCACAATGGGCGGAATATCGCGGAAGCGCGCACAGGCGCAGCCCAGCAGCAGGCACAGGGCCACGCTATCCACCAGCCAGAGCAGCAAAGCGGGCAGGGCCAGCACCACATCGGAGCCGGGGGAGATCCTGAACACCAGGAAAACCGCAATCGGCACGACCAGATTATAACTGAAGACAATTCCGCAGCGCATCATCGTGCGCAGGGCCTGAACCGTATAGGGCATGTTGACCGAGCGCAGCGTTTCCGTGGCGCGGGTAAAGGTCGAACAGCTCTCAAGAATCAGGGCTGAGAGCCCCGTCTGCCATAGAATTATCGAAATTGAGAGGTAGGGAAGGTAGTCTTTCAGAACCAGATGAAACAGCTGGGAATAAATCAACCCCATGGAGCCGATCATGACAGCCGTTGTCAGTGTCAGCCAGAACGGCCCCAGTGTGGACCCGCTGAATTGCAGCCTGATATCCAGCCAGCCCAGCGTTGCGGCCAACCGCCACAGCCGGAAGCCATCTGCAATATCCTTGCAGGCCATCATCACGCGTGAGCGGGTGCGGGGGGCAGACTCCACCGGGCCGGACCCGTTCGGGCCTGCCGCAACAGGGGCCGCAGTGGCTGTAAAGCCTGTGTGTTCAGAAGAACCGGAACTGACCATCATGTCCTCTCGCCTATCCGATCACGCAGCTACCCGCAACTCCCGCCCCCGTCTGCCCGGTAAAAGCCTGCGCGGGAAAGTCAGCAGCAAGGCTGGTGGAAGAGGGGATGATGTGTTGCATGAGACAAGTTGGCGTTATAAAGACTTAGAGAAGATTCTTTCCATATACTCTCAGGAGGATGTCCGGCTTGCCGGTGGCTTCTCCTCTCGTGGGCAGGGCGGATATAATCCATGACATCCAGACGACCCCCCTTCCGTTTTTGTCAGGCTTTTGCTCCCGGCCAGCGCAAAGTTCTGCGCCGTGCCCTGCGGACCGCCCCCGCGCTGGGCTTGCTGGCTCTGCTGGCCGCCTGTGCGGGTCAGCCCGGAGGGGGCTCCCCCACCATGCCGGTGGCGGAAGAAGCGGAGCAGTATCGTGCCCACGCCCGCTCCTACTACGCACCGCCCGGCCCGGCGGATGATCCGTGGGGACCGTATATTCAGGAAGCCTCCAAAAAGTTTGATGTGCCGGAAGAATGGGTCCGTGCCGTCATGCAGCAGGAATCTGGTGGCCGCCTGTATCATAACGGCCAGTTTGTTACCTCAGCGCCCGGTGCCATGGGCCTGATGCAGCTTATGCCGCCCACCTATGATGCCTTGCGCTATGCCTATAATCTGGGTGATGACGCGTATGACCCGCATGACAATATCATGGCAGGCACCGCCTACATCCGGCAGATGTATGATGTGTATGGCTCTCCCGGCTTTCTGGCGGCCTATAATGCAGGCCCCGGACGGCTTGAGGATTTCCTGACGCGCAACCGCACTCTGCCGCGTGAAACCCGGAATTATGTGGCCTCTATTGGCCGCCGTATTGTTGGTATCTGGCCCGCTAACCGCTCTCAGGCGGATATGCTGGTGGCCAGCCACGATAGTATGGCTCTGGCGTATCAGCCCGTGCAGTCCAATACGGCAACAAGCTCTGTTCGCACCGCATGGCAGCGTAAGCAGACGCCCTCCGCCGGGGAGAGTGAACCCGTGCAGGTGGCAGAAGCTGCAGCCGAAAGCAGTGCAACCGAAACACCGTCCTATGGCGCGGACTGGCATCCGGTTTCTCACGCAACCCCGGCCTCTGCCTCGCGAACGGATGTTAGTTCCGTCTGGGCGCAGCGTCTGGGGGCTTCCGGTGCTGCTGCCAGCGGGGCGTCTGAAGCGCCGGTGCAGGTTGCGCAGGCGGTTGATGCGTCTGAACCTGTGGAAGATGCTGCGGATGAAGCGCAGGCTGCCTCCACTCCTGCAACAGTTGCCCCGGCTCAGGCCCGTGTGTTGCGCGTTGCTGCCGTCACACCTGTTGCTGCAACGCCCAGCCGGTCCTTCCATCTGGTCTCTCCCGCTATGGCAGAGCCCGCACCGTTGCTGACCCGCAAAGCCCGAGCGCAGGAGCCACGTAACTGGGCCATTCAGGTTGGCGCGTTCAATACGGCTTCCATGGCGGAGCAAGCCACAGGGCAGGCCCGTAACCATGCCACGCTCTCCGGTGCCAAGGCGCAGGTTGCTGCCGTGCAGGTTAAAAAAGGCCGCCTCTA
>NZ_CALLXM010000239.1 GCF_937875265.1 uncultured Acetobacter sp.
TGCACCACGGCGACATGATGCAGGTCATACAGCCCGCCTTCATCCAGCACACCAGCGTTACGCAGCAGGTCTTCAACCAGGTCGGACCCGGCATCCGTCAGCACAACGCTGCGGAATTTTTCATCTTTTTCGAAGGCTTCCGGAGTCTTAACCAGTTCCGCGACCACTTCATCCACTGAACGATAGAGATCTGAACTGTCTTCGGCCGGGCCGGAAATGATCAGCGGAGTCCGGGCTTCATCAATCAGGATGGAGTCCACCTCATCCACAATGGCGTGGTAGAAGGGACGCTGGACCATCTCTTCCAGGCGATACTTCATGTTATCGCGCAGGTAGTCGAAGCCGAATTCGTTGTTGGTGCCGTAGGTAATGTCAGCCGCGTAGGCTTCCCGGCGGGCTTCATCAGGCATGTTGGGCACAATGGTGCCCGTGGTCATCCCGAGAAAATTATAAAGACGGCCCATCTCAGCCGCGTCACGCGCGGCAAGATAGTCATTGACCGTCACCACATGCACGCCCTTACCGGCCAGTGCACTGAGATAGACAGCCAGTGTGGCCACCAGAGTTTTGCCCTCACCGGTGCGCATTTCGGCAATCCGGCCGGAATGCATCACCATGCCGCCTATCAGCTGCACATCGAAGTGGCGCATGCCCAGCACACGGCGGGACGCCTCCCGCGTGACAGCAAAGGCTTCTGGCAGAAGGTCATCCAGAGAAGCCCCTTTGGCCAGCCTTTCCCGGAATTCTCCGGTTTTGGCGGCCAGAGCAGCGTCGTCCAGCGCCTGCATCCGGGGTTCCAGGGCGTTGATTTCCGGCACGCGGCGCTGGAACATCTTGAGCGTCCGGTCATTGGCTGTGCCGAACAGGGCGCGGACGAAGCTTGCGAGCATGAAAACCTTTCCGGAACAATGCGCGATCTATCTTGCTTTCCATCCGGAAACCAGACCGGCGAAAACATGAGGAGAACATTCAGCATGGAGTGGCTCGGCTGCAAAATAGGACCCGGACCGGCTGCGGTCAACCAATCAGCCCGGTTTCTTCCTTTATGGCGCGCCAGAGGGCTTGCAGGGCAGAATAGGCTCCTTCATAGATGACTGAGCTTTTTTCCTTTTGTTTAAGGTTTGCCCTCATGCGTTTTTCCACCAAGGCCTCAGCTCTTGCAGCCACGGCCCTGATTGCGTCTGCCCTTGTTTCTGCTCCCTCTTTTGCTGCTCCGGCTGCGGCTCCCGCTACGTCGGCACCCGCTACGGCTGCTCCGCCGGCAGACCCGAATGCAGTTGTCGCGACAGTCAACGGTGAAAAAATCACGGTTTCTGACGTGCAGGATGCTGTGGGCAACATGCCTGAGCAGATGCGCCAGCTGCCCCCTAACGTGATCTACCCCATGCTGATCAACCAGCTGGCTGACCAGAAGGCCATCCAGATTACCGCTCACAAGGAAGGCCTGGACAAGTCTCCTGAAGTCAAAAAGATTATGGATGCTGCTGCTGCCAACGCACTGCAGAATGCCTGGCTTTCCCGCGAAGTCACGCCGCACCTGACGGATGCTGAAGTTCAGACCTATTATCAGCAGAATTACGCAGGTAAGCCAGCAGAGCAGGAAGTGCACGCACGCCACATTCTGCTGAAGACAGACGCTGAAGCTCAGGACGTTATCAAGAAGCTGAAAGCTGGCGAAGACTTTGCCAAGCTGGCCGCTCAGGTTTCCACCGACACAGGCAGCGCCAAGCAGAATGGCGGCGACCTCGGCTGGTTCAAAAAAGACGACATGATCCCGGCATTCTCCACCGCCGCTTTCGCCATGAAAAAGGGCGAAATCAGCAGCACCCCGGTCAAGAGCCAGTATGGCTTCCATGTCATTCAGGTGCTCGACACCCGCACGGACCCGGTTCCGTCTCTGGATTCCGTCAAGGGCAAAATCCGTCAGGCTCTGATCCAGAAATACGTGCGTGAAGCCGTTACCAAGGCAGCCGCTGGCGTGAAAATCGTGCGTTTTGATCCCACCACAGGCAAGCAGCTGCCGGATGCTCCGGCTCCCACAGCAGCCCCTGCAAAAAAATAAATTTTTCTTTTTTACTGACCTGCCCCGCCAGCCCTCTGGCGGGGTTTGCCGCTTCAAGGACTTCGCGTTATGGCGCACGCTCTTCCCGTCTCCCCCCTCGCTCTGCCTTTGCCTGAACTGAAGGGGGTGCGCGGGGTGCGCCTGGGCGCCGCTGAAGCTGGCATCCGTTACAAAGGCCGGACAGACCTTGTTCTGGCCGAATTTACACCGGGCACCACGGTGGCCGGTGTTTTTACCCGTTCCAAATGCCCCGGCGCTCCGGTTGACTGGTGCCGCGACGTTCTGCCGCAAGGTCAGGCCCGCGCCCTCGTGGTCAATGCCGGGAACGCCAATGTTTTCACAGGCCGCGCTGGCCGCGAAACCTGTAAGGCAACGGCTGATGCCGCCGCGCACCTTGCCGGTTGCTCCCCGCAGACGGTCTATCTTGCCTCCACCGGCGTGATTGGTGAAATTCTGCCGCATGAGCGCATGACGGCAGCTCTCCCCGCCCTGCATAACGCGCTATCTGAAAATGGCTGGGAAGCCGCAGCCCGTGGCATCATGACCACGGACACCTTTCCTAAAGCGGCCGTGCGCACCGTCTCCCTGAACGGCACGGATGTGCTTATTCAGGGCATTGCAAAAGGCAGCGGTATGGTCGCGCCGGACATGGCCACCATGCTGGCCTTTGTGGCTACTGATGCGGCACTCCCCGCCCCTGTTTTGCAAGCCTTGCTGTCCGAGGGTGTGAAAAAGACCTTCAACTGCATCACGGTTGATTCTGATACCTCCACCTCGGACATGGTGCTGCTCTTTGCCACCGGGGCTGCTGAAAATGCCGCACTCCCCGCCGACACACCGGCAGATGCTCCGGTTTTGGCCGAGTTCCGCAAGGCCCTTCAGGCCGTGCTGCATGATCTGGCCCAGCTTGTTATTCGTGATGGTGAAGGGGCTACCAAGCTCATGAGCATCACCGTAACCGGCGCTGTTTCTGACGACTCCGCCTGGCGCGTAGCCATGGCTATTGGCAATTCCCCGCTGGTGAAAACCGCCGTAGCCGGGGAAGATGCCAACTGGGGCCGCGTCGTGATGGCTGTTGGCAAATGTGGTGAACCCGCTGACCGTGACACACTTTCTGTCTCCATTGGTGGTGTCTGCATTGCCCGTGATGGCACTGTTGTGCCGGGCTACGATGAAACACCGGTTGTCGCCCACATGAAGGGCCACGAGATCGACATTGATGTGGATCTCGGCCTTGGTCAGGGCACAGCCCGCGCGTGGAGTTGTGACCTGACCCACGGCTATATTGATATCAACGGATCATACCGGAGCTGATCGCGCTCCTCAGCCGGGGGCCATATGCTCGTGTTTAAGGAACAGGCCTGATGTCTCATTCCGATCTTCCGCCCGGCTGGGGGCAACCATCTGACGCACAAACCGGAGCCACATTTGCTCCGCAGGGGGGCGCTGGCCGCCCTGTCTGGATTTATGCCGGGTTCTGGTGGCGCGTCTGGGCGTTTGTGATCGACAGTATTATTCTCACCACGCTTGGCAGCGTGCTGGGTGCTTTTATCCTGCCTGACTTCAAGGTCCGGTGGGAGGAGCTCCCCATCCCCGATACTTCCGGCCAGACCATGGATGTGGTTGACGTTGTGCAGACTGTGCAACCGGAAACCATTTCCGTGCTCATCCCCCATATTCAGGCTGGAAACTGGCATCTACCGGGGCTAATTCTGGCCCTGTTGCCAGCGCTTTATTTTATCCTGTTTGAATCCTCCAGCTTCCGCGCCACACCGGGAAAGCGCCTGTGCCGGCTGGAAGTCACCACCACACGGGGGCGTCGTATTTCCATTGGCAGGGCGGCGGTGCGGTTTTTCGTTAAGGCCTTCGTCTCCTTCCCCTTCATTTATATTGGCGTGCTGATGGTGGCGTTTACGCGCCAGAAACAGGGCCTGCATGACCTGATTGCCGGAACGCTGGTCATCCGTGCGGAAAACACCCAGCTCATAACGTTTGAGCCTCGGGCCTAATTTCCGCCTGTAGCGCATCTGGCTCCCCGGAAGCACACCTTGATACCGCCAGATTTGCCCCCTACCCTCCATTCTACTAAAGGGGCCGCGTAGTGCCCCTTTCCTGATTTTGCATTTAAATAAGGATACGGCACGCCATGGCGGCAGATAGCCTGCACCGGAGCACGACCAGAGCCCTACCGGCTTCTCCACCCTTTTCTCTGGCCAGATTTGCCCTCGGGCTTTGCTTTTTCTGCCTGTTGGTTTTCGGGATTGCACCCTGGCTGAGCCCTCAGGTTCTTGCTGCTGATGCCGCATCTGCAACGGCTCCTGCCGCCGCCCCAGCCGGAAACCTCAGCCGGCAGGATGCGGAACAGCTTCTCAGTGTTTTAAATGACCCCAAGAAGCGGCAGGATTTTACAAATACCCTGAGCCTCATGGCCAAAGGGCTTCCCGTTACCCAGCCTGCTGCTGCACCTGCTACCAAAAAAGAGACCAATGCCGCGGTCATTGACAGTGACGTCCACTCCGAACTGGACGACCTGACAAGCTCCCTGCGAGGCTACACTCAGAATTTTATCGCGCTGTTCAAAGATCTTCGCTCTGTTGGCGCGTGGTTCCATCAGCAGATTAGCAATCAGGAATCCCGCAAAACACTGATTGATGCTTTTAGCCGTGCCCTGATTATTATGCTGGTGGCATTAGCTCTGGAGCGAGTTGCCAGCTTTTTGCTTAAAAAACCGCTAAACGCTGTAACAGGCCACGCCGAAGCCCGTGAGCGGAAACAGGAAGCCGCTGTCGCTGTTGAAAACGTGCAGGCAGCAACCTCCACCCCGGATGGTGACAACACTAAAACCCGTGCCGATGACCAGCGGCGCCGGAATGAGGTGATGCGCTACCTCATCCGCATTCCTTATAATATTCTGCATTTCCTTCTCAAACTTCTTCCTGTCGTCGTCTTTTTCGGGCTGGGATATCTGGGAGCAGAGTTCCTCACGACAACTCAGCAGGCCAGTACTGTTACCATCACACTGACCAATGCATATGTTGTGGCCCGCTGCCTGTATCTGCTGGTTGAAACAGCTCTGGCACCACGCTCCCCCGCTATCCGGCTCGCTCCTGCACAGGACACGACTGCCCGGATGCTCACTCGCTGGTGGAACGTTCTGGTCGCTGCACCTTCTCTGATTATCTGCCTTTCCACACTTGGAAGCGAATTCAATCTAGCCCCCCGTGGCACTGAAGCCATGATGCGGGCCGTGGTGCTCATCCAGCATCTGATAATTGCCGCGTTCATCTGGCGTATCCGCCATATTGTAGCGAACGCACTGCAACCCTCCGACAATATGCGCAAAAAGCCCTTCTGGGCGTTTGTGGGCACTCTGGCCCGCTTCTGGTGGATTCCCATCCTGTTTCTGGACATTGCTTTGTGGTTTGTCTGGGCGGCGCACCTCAAGGGTGGTTACCAGTGGATTCTGCGTGGAACCGGCATGACTCTTGCCTTTCTGGTGCTGTCTCGTCTGGTGGCCGTGCTGGCCTATGGCATGCAGGATCGTCTGTTCAGAGTCAGTGAGACGATGGAGACCGAATATCCCGGCCTGCAAAAACGGGCTGATTATTACTATCCATTCGTCCGCCGCGTTTTGACTATCGTCATTGTGTTCATGACCTGTGTGGTCATTGCACAGAGTTGGGGCCTGCCGAGCTTTCAGTTCTTCTTCCACTCGCCTCTCGGCTCACGGCTGGTTGGCGCGGCCCTCAGTCTGGCAATCGGGGCGACCATTGCCGCCCTGGCATGGGAAGTTATCAATGGTCTGCTGAACAAGCAGATCGACCGCTATACCTCGTCCTCTCAGGCATCCCGCGCAACGCGGCTGCGCACTGTGCTGCCTATTATTCGCACCGTGCTGCTGGCAATCATCATCATCGTGGTCTCTGTCACCACGCTTTCCCAGATTGGCATTAACGTCACACCCTTGCTGACGGGTGCTGGAATTATGGGTGTGGGTCTGTCTTTCGGCTCACAGAGTCTGGTGAAGGACGTTATCACCGGCTTCTTCATGCTGGCGGAAGATGCCATTCAGGTAGGGGACTGGGTTACCACCGGGGGTGTTTCCGGCACTGTGGAACATCTGTCTATCCGCACCCTGCGTGTGCGGTCCATTGACGGTGACCTGCACATCATCCCGTTCTCCTCCGTGACCTCCATTGCCAACACAGGCCGTGGATTCAACCAGATTATCGTCAAGCAGGTGCTCGATCTGAGCGAAGATTCGGTAAAAGTTGCACGGTTGATGGCGGGTGTGGTGGCGCAGATGCGCACCGAGGAAGCCTTCAGCCACATCATCTTCTCAGACTACGCAGATCTGGGCGTTGATAAAACGGACAGCAACGGGGCGGTTCTGGTGGGCGCTATTAAAACCGCGCCGATGATGAAGTGGAAGGTGCAGCGTGAATTTTACCGTCGTCTGGCTAACCTGATGGCCGATGCCGGGGTGAAATTCTACACACCGACCTCCTATTACACCACGCCACCGGGCAACAGCATGCATCTGGCTGTGGATGATGTGCCAGATGCTCTGATACAGCCCGCAGCACATGCTGAAATGCAAAAACCAGCGGCAGCACAACACGCTCCACAGCCAGCGGCTGAGAACAAAACCGCTATTGAAGCCGCAGAAAAATCTGATGCCGATTTACAAAAACCGGAAGATGAAAGCTCCCCAGCTGCAGCTTTTGGAGAAGGTCCTCCCCATGCCTGACACGCACCCCTACGCCCTCCCGCCAGCGGCCCTGAAGCCGCTGGACGCTCTTGAAGCACCACTTGGCCAGAACGGTTTTGCCTATGAGCAAGCCGCCGCCATACGCCCGCTTCTGGATCTTTTCGGGATGGAGCGATGGGATGAGTTTGCAGAAAGCTGGAACCATCTGGGGGTAGACCGCTACATGGCGGATGGCGGCCGGTATCGCCGCCGCCGCCACGCGACCTTCACCCTGACGGAAGACCAGATCCTCCGTAAGCCGCATCAGCCACACTATCAAAGCCGGGATTACAATACGCTCAATGGCGGGATTGAACGGTGGTTCAAACCCATCACCCCGGCCATAGGGGAGCACCCGGCCCTGCTCGCAGCACTCCGGCTGACCCAGCATATTGCGGATGATCTAACCCCGCAGGCCCAGCGCCCCGTGGCATGGCATGCGGAGGTGCATCAGTTCCGTATTGAGGCTAGCCCGGATTCAGCCGGACGCCCCACCCCGGAAGGTTTGCACCGGGACGGCGTGGACTGGGTGTGTGTGATGATGGTGCGCCGGGAAAATATTGCCCGGGGTGCAACGACCATTCATGACCTGAACCGCCAGCCGGTTGGCAGCTTCACGCTGACAGACCCGATGGATACGGCACTGGTGAATGACAGCCGTGTTTATCATGGTGTGACGCCGGTGCGTCCGGTTGACCCGGACCACCCGGCTTATCGTGACGTGCTGGTCGTTACCCTCCGGCACGAATAAGCCGGAGGCAGACGCGCTTTAGTAGCCCGCGTGATACATGGCGTTAAAGCCAAGGGCTGCAAAGCAGAACACGAACACCATCGCCCCGACCATCTGGAAAACTTCCTTGACGGCAACAGCCTCCGGTGCCGGAGGGGCTGAGGGCACGGGGGCTGGCGTTACACGCACAACCGGGTCCGCCATGACGGCATGAGCTTCCTGCCCCATCGCCTCATGCTCTGCATACAGGCCTGTATCGGGAGCATGAGTCTGTTCGGTCACGGATGCATCTGATGATGAATCTGTTCCTGACATGGCTAAACCCCTTCCATTTTTGCAATGCAGATTTGTAACTCCCACTTATCTGGGTCTCAAACAGCTCTTCGTCAAGACTGCACCGTTAATAATCCTGATCACATTCCACAGGCGGGGTGGACGGAAAGCCTGCAGGCAGGCACATGAAAAGGTCAGTTTTCAGGAGTGCTCGCCATGAAGCCGATTTTTGCCTCTGCCCTCATCCCGCTCGGTCTGGCTCTTGCCCTGCCGCTCCCCGCACAGGCTGCAAAGCCCACAGCACATGCTGCAACCACACAAACCCATTATGACACTCCCGTTTTTGCGGGGCAGTGGGCCATTATGGCGATGGACCCGATTACGGCTGCCACCAACAAGGCCGCCGGCCCGGCTGAGCGCCTGCTGGTCACGCTGCCGGAATCCCTCAAGAAAATTGTCGGGCAGGATCATTTTAGCCTGACCCGCGCATCCGGCTCGGCATGGACCGGCAAGGAAGGGGATCTGGATATCTCGTTCTCACTGGTTTCAGAAAACAGTGCCCAGCTTCAGATCAAGGGCGAAGGCACTCACGCACTGAGCCTGCCCCTGTATCGGAACAACTAAGACCCTAAGCGCCCTCAACAGTAACAGGGGGCGCCACCCCCTGCACCTGTCCGCCCTTAACAGGCGGTTCAGGTGCTGGGCGAAGACAGACGTCAGGATGTAGTTTCTGGCGTCCAGTTTTTCAGGAACTCTTCCAGTGCGGCATCAGGCTTGCCGATTTTAATCTGCAACGTGACGTAAAGGTTCCCGGCTTCCCGCGAACCATGCGCCTGCACGCCTTTCCCGCGTAACCGCAGCTTTGTTCCACTGTCAGACTGTGGCGGCACGTTCATTTTTACGGGGCCAGTCGGGGTCGGCACGGTAATGGGGCCACCCAGCACTGCTGTTTTCAGGTCCACCGGCAGGGCTTCGGTCAGATCAAACCCATCCCGCGTATAGGTTGGGTCCGGCTGAACGTTTACAGTAATCAGAGCATCCCCATCCGGGCCACCCTGCACACCAGCGCCACCTTTGCCACGCAGACGCAGGGTCTGGCCATCTTCAATGCCCGGCGGAATGCGCACGTCCAGCGTTGAACCTTCTGGCAACGTGATGCGGGATTTCCCCCCGGTGACGGAATCCAGAAAGCTGACCTTCAGAGAGTAAGACCGGTCAGCCCCTTTGCGCGGCCCGGCAGAGCGCCGCCCACGGCCCGTAAACATCCCGCTGAACAGGTCACCCAGGTCTTCCTCGCTAAAGGAGGAACCCTGCCCCCCGCCATAGCGGAAGCCTCCTGCGCCATCGGCATAATCCCGATACCCACCGCCACCACCGCCGTAGTTGGGGCGGCGTTCCTGCCCGGAAGCATCAATCTCGCCCTGATCAAACCGCGCCCGCTTTTCCGCATCGGAAAGCAGATCATTCGCCTGCCCGATCGCTTTGAACTGTTCTTCGGCAACCTTGTCACCGGGGTTCAGGTCAGGGTGATATTTCTTGGCCAGATTGCGATAGGCTTTACGGATGTCATCCTGACTGGCGGTTTTGGAAACCCCCAGAACCTCGTAAGGATCACGCACACTCATGCCGCACCTCCCTGACCAGAAGACTGATCCGGGTCGGAGCCAAAATCTGTTGTGTCCAGCAGGCTAATCAGCAGGGCAACAGTCACGTCCTGACTGTACCCGGCTTTGTCTGCCTCACTGACAAGGGCCGCAAGGCGGGGTTTGAGAAATGCCTCCGCCGTCATGTTGTCCATAAAGTCTGTCTCTCCGCTGAGGTTTGGCAGGCCTGCCCATTTTCGAACCGGCCTGATAAGAGTTGCACTATCTTAATCCTGATAATGGGAACGCCCCGTGGCGCGGTCAATGGATAACGGGAGCGGGAGAGAACTGCGCGGCTGCAAAACAAACGCTGCCCAGACATTTCCAAAGAAGCGATAGCCTCCCGCCCGCAGACTGACTATAAGCCTAAGGAAGAGGCCCTGATTTTATAAGTGGAGAACCGGCAATGTCTGACAAACCGCGCTTTTTTGATGATCTTGCTGGTGTGGCCGGCGGTGCATTTTCAGCCCTGACCGGCGCGAAGGAAGAGATTAACGCCATTGTACGCAGCCGCGTGGATGAAGTGCTGACAAGCCTTCAGGTTGTGCGGCGTGAAGAATTTGAAGTGGTGCGTGAACTCGCCGCCCGTGCCCGCATCGGGCAGGAAGAGGCTGAACGCCGCCTGGCCGCACTGGAAGCCCGCGTGGATGCGCTGGAGCAAAAGGGCCACGGTACCCACACGTCTCATACCACGCATACCTCCTGAGCGCAGCGTCTTCCCGTGAGCAGGCAGGGCCACATGCTCTGCCCTTCGGCCAGACTGTACTCTGTCCGCGTCACCTTGCAGCCGAGAGTGAGCCATGCCCGCGTTAAGCACAAATACCCCCTCTCTTCCCGTTAACCCGCTGGATCTGATGGAACAGGTCATTTGTGGGCACGGATGGAATTTTGAACGCTGTAACGCGACCGAAATGGCCGTGGAAGCTCCCGGCAAATGGTGCGATTACGGGATGTTCTTCTCATGGTCGGCAGAACTCGGGGCCATGCACTTTACCTGCGCGTTTGACCTCAAGGCACCTCAGCCCCAACAGCGTACTTTGTATGAGCTGATCGGCATGGCCAATGAGCGGATGTGGATCGGGCATTTCAGTCTGGATCAGGAAGACGGTGTTCTGCTGTTCCGTCACGCGCTATTACTGCGCGGCACCAATATCTCCGTCGAAATGTTTGAAGACATGATCGACATCGCGCTGACCGAGTGTGAACGCTTCTACCCCGCGTTTCAGTTTTTCCTGTGGGGCGGGCAAAGCCCTGCAGATGCTCTGGCCGTCGCTATGCTGGACTGTCAGGGAGAAGCCTGATGAGCAAACAAACCTCACCCCTCCCTTCGATTCTGCTGGTCGGCTGCGGTCAGATGGGTGGCGCTATGCTGGAAGGCTGGCTGGCGCACGGGCTGAAGCCCTCTGTCATACTGGACCGGCATGACCGCACTCTGCCCGCCCCCCATATTCTGGCCCATACGCTGGATGATGTACCGGCAGCATTCCAGCCGGATGTCATTATTCTGGCTGTAAAGCCCCAGAAAGCCGATCCGGTGCTGGAGGCTCTGGCTCAGCGCTTTCCGAACGCCGTCGTCCTGTCTGTCATGGCGGGCCGCACAGTGGAAAACCTGACGCAGCGCTACAAACACGGAAACCCTCAGGCTAACCCGGTTGTTATCCGGGCCATGCCCAACACACCCTGTGCCATAGGTGCCGGTATGAGCGGGCTGTATGCCCCGCCCCACGCAACCGATGCCCAGAAGGCGCAGTGTGATGCTCTGCTAAAGGCTGTGGGGGATACAGTCTGGGTTGAGCGTGAAAAGCTGATTGATGCCCTCACCGCAATTTCCGGCAGCGGCCCGGCCTATCTCTTCCTGCTGGCCGAACTGCTGGAAAAAGCCGGCACTGAACTGGGCTTACCCGCTGAGACCGCCCGCACACTGGCCCGTAAGACCATTTATGGCGCAGGCGCTCTGCTCAACCAGTCCCCGGCAGATGCCGAAGAGTTGCGTCGCCGCGTGACCAGCCCCGGTGGCACCACGGCGGAAGCCCTGAAAGTGTTCATGGCACCGGACGCATGGCCCGCCGCCGTACAACGCGCCACAGCGGCCGCAGCAAGGCGCGCCAAAGAACTTTCTACCTGATCAACGAGGCCAGACCGCCCGTCTTCCCTCTACCTTTATCGCTAACAGGCTTCTTCTTATGGACCATGATGACTTTGACGCTGCCCTTCTGACTGCTGCCATGACGCAGGCGGAGCAAGGGGGCTGGGCTTCTGTCTCTTTGCTGGATGCGGCGCGTAATGCGGGTCTTCCTTTCCCGCAAACGCGGGAACGCTTCCCGTGCCGCGCTTCCCTGCTGCTCCGGCTGGGCCGCATGGCCGACGAGTCTGCGCTGGCTGACAACACGACCTTCGGGTCTTCGCGGGAGCGCCTGTTTGACCTGCTGATGCGCCGCCTGGATGTGTTCCAGCAGTATCGCCTCGGTATCCGCTCTGTGATGCGCGCCCTGCCGTTTGACCCGCCACTTGCGCTGCTGCTGGGTGGCGCCACACTGGAAAGCATGCGCTGGATGGCTGATGCCGCAGGCATCAACATTTCCGGGCTAGGCGGGCTGGTGCGCATCAACATGGTTGTCGCTATCTGGACGCACACCCTACGCGCCTGGGAAAAAGACGATAGCGAAGATATGGGCAGCACCATGGCTGCTCTTGATCAGGCCCTGAACCGCGCCGCCCGTTTCCACCTGTTTCCTGCGGACAGTGAACTGGGCGATGGCGGCCTGCCTGATCTGAATTTTGAAGAACCAGACGCCCCGGCAGCCCCCGGTGCTGCTGAAAATTCTCTCTAAGAGAAAAAACAGCGCGTTCTCTCTCTTTACGAACCCTACTGGTTGGCCCTAATAAGGGCCAACCAGTCTTGTATTGGGGCGTAGCCAAGCGGTAAGGCAGCGGATTTTGATTCCGCCATGCGGAGGTTCGAATCCTCCCGCCCCAGCCATCCTTCCTTAAATATATAAAATCTTCCTGCCTGCTCAGGTCAGAATTGTTTCCCTTAATGGGTTACATTACGATATCTATACTTCCATCTCGTCATTTCTATTGCGATTTCATGACGATTACGATGGATTTTTACAATGCTCCCCTTTAAAATACCGTCGATTCTGAAAAGAATTCCCGTTCTGACGACCTCAGTTCTTGTTCTTTTCTGTTTCTTCCTGACGGCCCTTATCCCCCCGCTTCAGTCTCCTGACGAGCGGGACCATCTCAAACGGGCCTATTTTCTTAGTCAGGGACAGATTTTTCTAAAGGCACAGCCTCATAGATTGTCCGGTGGCCTGCTAGATACAGGCCTTCTGGACTACCTGAATTTTTCAGAAAAATATCCATTTCATCCAGAAATCAAGGTCACTCAACAAGACATCGTCACGTCAAAAAGCATTCCGTGGTCTCATCAGAGTATTTTTGCCGAGGCCCCCGGTACAGGCTACTATTTTCCTATCCTGTATACTCCACAGGCCGCCGGGCTGACGGTCGGGCGCTGGTTCGGTCTTTCAGTTGACCGGTCCTATATGCTGTCCAGATTGAGCACGATTACAGCGATTGGTGCTCTTCTGTTTGTCGCTTTCTCGCTAACAACACCCAATTCTCTGGTGCTGGCTCTTCTGCTTCTACCCATGAGCCTGTTTCAGGAAGCCGCCAGCAGTCTGGATGGTGTGTCGACCGCCATGACCATTCTGGCAATTTCCTGTTTTTTACGCATCACGCAGGATCGGGACAAAACCACTCTAAACCTTTTGGTTTTGTTTGCCGTGTCCGTCACTCTGGTTGCATCGTGCCGCCAACATGCTCTGCCG
>NZ_CALLXM010000240.1 GCF_937875265.1 uncultured Acetobacter sp.
GAGGAAGATTCCCGCGTCACGCTGCGGCTGCTGTCTCCGGGGCATCGACGCGGCCACACTGTGGTGCTGCATCGTGCCAAAGTGCCGCCGGAAACCGTATTTGCCTTTGCCAGCGGTCCGCTGGTGGTGCTGCGCGTCACCTCGTTCTCCTCCGATACGGCGGAAGAAATGAGCCAGTATCTGGATCAGGCGACACAGGACCCCAACCTGAAAGGCTTGATTATTGACCTGCGCGGTAACCGTGGCGGCGTGCTGCAACAGGCCGTAACAGCTGCGGCCCTGCTGCTGGACCGTGGCGTTGCTGCTGTAACCGACGGACGGGACCAGCAGGCCAACCATATCTGGGCTGTGCAGGGCGGAGACATGACCAACGGCCTGCCCATCGCCATTCTGGTGGATGGGCGCACGGCCAGTGCGGCTGAAATTCTGGCGGCGGCTCTGGCAGACCACCGCCGCGCCGTGGTGATAGGCAGTTCCACACTGGGCAAAGGGCTGGTGCAGACCGTGGCCCAGCTACCCGATGAAGGGGAACTATTCGTGACATGGAGCCGCGTGATTGCCCCCCTCCACTGGCCGTTGCAGGGGCTTGGCGTGATGCCCCAGCTCTGCACCAGCCTTGGAGAGAGTGAGATGACTCACCAGATGCACGCCCTCTCGTCCGGAACGCTGGATAACCAGCCTGCAGTCGAGGCCTCTCGCCTTGCCCGCTTCCCGTTGCCGGTGTCACGCATTCTGGCCATCCGCAAAGCTTGCCCGGCAGCATTGGGGAGTGACCGGGATCTGGACGTGGCGCGTGTCGTGCTGGAAAACCCGAAATGGTACAAGGCAGCCATCTCCGCCATGCCGGAAGATTCGGCATCCCCCGGCCCGGTCACGCACTAATGACCACCCCACGCCTCCGTTCCGAAATTGTGGCTCGTGCCCTGCTCCGCCAGTCAGGACAGGATGGACGGTCTGCCATGATGATACGGCGGGGTGATGCGGATGCAGGAGGCATTCTGGTGGTTTTGCTCGGGCGGGAGGGCACATCCGTGGTGCTCCGCCAGACCCGCACGGCAGAGGGTGAGGCTGCATGGATGAAAAACTCCGGCGATACACCGCTTACACCAGAGGAAGCACAGGCCTATATTGAGAGGCAAATCCACTACGATCCGGATTTGTGGGTTCTGGAGGTGGAAGCACCTGACTTCAGACCACCATTTGAAGCAATGCTGGTCTGACAATACTTAACGGTGTGTGTCTTATGTCACACGCCTGTCATGTTGATTACCCTCAAAACAGGGGTGTTTTTGAAAACTGTTTCCACAAGCTGTTGCGCCGGACGCCAGTTTACAGCAAAGAAGGCAGGCATATGTGCCTCGTGCACCAAGATCACAATGCCCGGCCACTGCGGAAACAGTGCCACAGCAGGGAGAAAATCATGAAGCTGCGCCAAGGCCTCCTCGCGCAATCACTGCTTTCTGCGCCGCTGGTGACAGGCTTCCTGCTGTGTGCCGCGCCTGCCATGGCTCAGCCTGTGCAGGGCCTGTATATTGCAGGCGAAGGGGGCGCGACCTTCAATCAGGATCAGCGCGTCCGCACCTCCAACATGTTCCCCGACGGTCGTGACCGCTGGCGGACAGGCGCAACCGGGATCGGGTCCCTTGGCTACGGCCTTGGCAACGGCTTCCGTGTTGAAGTGGAAGGCGACTACCGCAACCAGACCTATCAGCGGTTTGTCACCAATTCCCTGACCAGCAAGGCTGATGGCCGCCGCCAGACCTATGGCGTGATGGCCAACGCTCTGTTTGACCTTGATGTGGGCAAGCCCTGGCTGTTTCCGTATTTTGGTGCGGGGGTCGGCTATGGCTGGACCGCCATGAACACCTCCATCACGGCACCGGGAAACCAGCTTTCCCAGCATGTAGGCGGCACGTTCGGCAATTTTGCCTATCAGGGCATTTTTGGTCTCGCCTTCCCCGTTCCGTGGGTCGTCGGGCTTTCCGCTACAGCGGAGTATCGCTTCTGGACCATGCTCGGCCCGCAGTCTCACGGGTCTGCCGCATGGGGCACCATTGGCGGGGCAAATCAGTCCAAGCCTTACAGCTTTGCAACTGGCAACCGGGACACCAAGACGGATTTCAACCACTCCCTGATGCTGGGTCTGCGGTATGAGTTCAATCCGGCTCCCCCACCCCCGCCTCCGGCTGCTGAACCCATATCTGCCCCGGCTCCGCAGCCAGCGCGCAGCTATCTGGTGTTTTTTGACTGGGATAAATCTGACCTGACCGACCGGGCACGCTCCATTGTGGCCGTGGCCGCTCAGGCGACTGCCCATACCAGCCTCACGCGCATTACGGTTTCTGGCTATACAGACAACTCGTCCGCATTCCCTGGCCAAAAGCGTGGGGAAGCCTATAACCAGAAGCTCTCTATACGCCGTGCGGAAATGGTGAAGGCCGAACTGGTACGTGATGGCGTGCCCGGCTCGACCATCGACATTCATGGCTACGGTGAAGAAAATCCGCTGGTTAAAACCGGTCCCAATACGAAGGAAGCCCAGAACCGCCGCGTGGAAATTCTTTTCCGCTAATCCGGCGGTGTTTCTCAGCGTGCTCTACGTTTCATAAAAAACGCTGCCCCGGCATTAAAGCCAGGGCAGCGTTTTTTGTTCAGGCCGTTCTGATCTCGTCTCCATTGCTGGCCCACCCAAGGTAGACCAGCAGGAGTTTGCTTCCGGTATCTTACAACCCGGAGAACAGAGACGTGGACAGATACCGTTCCGCAAAGGACGGCGCGATGACCACAATTGTCTTGCCTTCAGAACCCGGTTTTTTCGCCACCTGAAGGGCTGCATGCAGGGCCGCACCAGAAGAAATTCCCACAGGAATACCATCCAGCCGTGCGCACCGGCGCGCAGCAGCAATCGCTTCCCGCTCAGAGACGGTAATGACCCCATCCAGCAGGCTGGTGTTCAGCGTGGCCGGGCAGAAGCCGGGGCCAATGCCCTGAATGCCGTGCGGGCCGGGTTCATCACCATTCAGAATGGCGCTTTCCGTCGGCTCCACACCAAACACCTGCAAGCCTTTACGGCGCGGTTTGAGGGCCTCGGCAATGCCGGTGGCCGTGCCACCCGTGCCAACACCGGCAACCACGGCATCAACCTGACCGTCCGTATCCACCCAGATTTCTTCCGCCGTCGTCGCGGCATGAACAGCCGGGTTGGCAGGGTTATCAAACTGGTCCGGCATCCATGCGTCAGGCGTTTCACGCAGAATTTCATTTGCGCGGGCAATGGCTCCCGCCATACCCAGCCGCGCGGGCGTCAGTTCCACCTGCGCATCCATCAGCCGCAGCATACGCCGCCTCTCAATGGACGCCCCTTCAGGCATGGTGACTACGAGCCTGTAGCCACGGGCTGCTGCCACAAAAGCCAGTGAAATACCGGTATTACCAGAGGTTGGCTCCACCAGTACCGTGCGGCCGGGAGTAATACGCCCTTCCCGCTCGGCTTCCAGCACCATGGCCGCCCCGATACGATCCTTGACTGAAGCCAGAGGGTTAAAAAATTCCAGCTTGAGTAACAGCCGGCATTTCAGCTCTTCATCCCGAGACAGGTGCGGGAGTGCAACCAGAGGTGTTCCGCCAACGACCTCGATAACCGAGTCGTAGACCTTGCCTCGTGGTGCAGCAAAGCCGTAACCACCCCCGGATTTAGACGAATCTGTCATGAACGTGCCTTTTCTTTTGTTTTCTCTTGTAGCATTTTTATAATACGAATTATCAACGTAGATAAACAGGAGAACGCCTGCTATATCTCGATGTAATTCATGTTTAATGGCAAATTTGCCTTTTTCTGAGATGAAAGGAAACCAGACTCATGATCCTTCGTCGGGACAGAGCTATGACGGCCGTTCTCATCATGCTGGACGTCGCGTTTCATGCGGGTCGCTCTGGCACGGTCAGTGCTGCGGATATTGCTGAACGCTCCGCACTGGCCCGGCGTGGGATCGAACCGCTGCTTCAGGCCCTTTCACGCACCGGCCTGCTGGAAAGTATCCGTGGACCGCGCGGTGGCTACCGTCTGGGCCGCCCCAGGCGAGATATTTCTCTGGTCGATATCATCAATGCCGTGACGCAGGATGACGGCAACGGGGATGATGGCCCACAAGGCCCGCTGTTCAGCAAGGTGATCGAACCCTGCTGGAAGCAGTTTGACAAAGACCTGACAGCCCAGATGAGAAAAACTACTCTGGATGATCTGGTTAAAAAAACCGAAAGCTGTGGCCTCAAACGTCCGCTGAGTGAGCCGATAACCTTCTCCATCTAATCATCCTTCAGAGAAAACATCTCTGAAACAAAAAACGCGCTGCCACCCTAAAATCTGGTGGAGCGCGTTTTTTGCTGAATACGTTGTTCCCAAAAAAACAGAGCGGCTGTTTTACAGCAGCCCTGCTTAAGTGAGATCAGGTTTATTTCTTACTCGTCGTGACACGCCGACGGGTCGTCGTCACAGCTTTTTTTGCTTTAGCCGGTTCGGCTTTACTTTCTGCAGGCACCGCAGCCCTGGGCAGCACAACACCGGTTGCGTCAACCTGTGCCGTAACCGTCAGACGGGAGCGTTTCTCGCCAGGCCCTGGCACCAGAATAGCTGTGAATTTATCCTGACCAGCATACCCCATGGTGGGTGTGTAAGTCACATGGGTATCATTATCCAAGCTATACAGGAACGCTTTGCCGTGCTCCGGAGCCGGAGAAACGCCAAAGGACGCGTATGCTTTCCCGGAATCCTGAGAGACCTTGAGGTCACACAGACCATCGTCCGAGCGCACCGTCATTGTGGTGCTCAGGCTTCCGTCCGCCTCTTTTTTCAGCGGCGTCGTCTGGCAGACAGCAGATTTCTTAATATACCCGAATGGGTTTGGAGACCCGGCTTTAATTGGGCCACCAGTTGTTGCACAGCCGGCAAGCATACCACCAGTTAGCGCCAGAACGGCAATTCCTCGTAAGCGCACTCGACAGCTCCGCTTCAATATTCATTAAATACACATGAACCTTCTACGCACCGTATGGTGGGTAAATCAGGCAAACTTATGCCCGCACCCTCCGTGCCGTATGATTCGTCTTTGCCTTTAGAGCATACTGGGGAAGGAAGAAAGGGGGGTAAATTGCATACACCCGCACGACTGCTACGCTTTTATACCTTCTGATTTATGGTAGTCCGGTAAAAAAGAAACATCATTTTGCCCGAAATTAAGCGTTTGGAAGAGCACTCTGTGTCATCTCTGTGTTCCGGCATGCCTGCAAATGATATTTCCGGCCTCCTGAAATGCTGAGATCCAGTATGAAAAAATACTTCTATCTTTCTCTGCTGAATACGCTATTTCGTTCGTCAAACCTTGTAGAAACCGTTTCATACGCTGAGCCTGCCGGGGAGACCTTACTGTGAAGAGGCACGCCCGCTCCAGCATGTATCGGAGGACCCGCATGTCTTTTTCCCGTTTTCTTGCCGCTGGTGCCATTGCTTTTGGTGTGCTGCACAGCTCTGTTACTTTTGCTGCCACACCATGCGGCCACTCCCCGGCGCATGAAGCCTTTGATATCCAGGCTCTGAAAAGTGAGCTGATGGTTACAGCACTCTCCTGCAGCGCGCAGGACCGGTATAATGCCTTCATCGGCAAGTTCCGCACCACGCTGCTCAATCAGGAGCAGACGCTCAACGCCTATTTCCGCACGACCTATGGCCGCAGCGCCCAGCGTGAGCATGATGATTACATCACGCAGCTTGCCAACGTGCAGTCCGAAAAAGGTCTTCAGTCCGGCACTATTTTCTGCATGCAGCGCCTTGCCATGTTTGATGAAGTGAATGCGCTGGAAAACTCTGAAGATCTGGCCAACTATACGGAAGCCAAGGACATCACTCAGCCGGCATCCTTTGAAACCTGCGCTGCTCCCGCCTCTTCCCGTGCGGCACGGCCTGCACGTCGCACATCAACCAAAGCCAAAACGACTCATCGCGCCTGAGGCTCTTAAATTTTGCGGCGAATGAGACTGTAGTCAGGCCCGATCATTCGCCGCATCTCTGACAGGCCTGCTTGACGAATCAGCGACAAAGCGGGACAGACCATATCCATGAGCGACCTGTTTTCTGCGCCCCCGCCCTCCCGCAAACCAGCGGGTAAAACTGCGACCAAAGCTGAGACCAGCCCACAGGCTTATGACGCCAGTGCCATTGAGGTGCTGGAAGGGCTTGAACCGGTCCGCCGCCGCCCTGGCATGTATATTGGCGGCACGGATGAATCAGCCCTGCATCATCTGGCAGCTGAGGTGCTGGATAACGCGATGGATGAAGCCGTGGCGGGCCACGCCTCGGCCATTGATGTGCGGCTGGACACGGAAAACCGCCTGACCATTCGGGATAACGGGCGCGGCATTCCTGTGGATGCCCACCCACGCTTCCCGAATCGTTCTGCGCTGGAAGTTATTCTCACCACCCTGCATGCTGGCGGAAAATTCTCCGGCAAATCCTATGCCACGTCTGGCGGCCTGCACGGAGTCGGCTCTTCCGTGGTCAATGCGCTGTCTTCCCGCATGGATGTGGAAATTGCCCGTGACCGCGCCATCTGGCGACAGGCCTATGAACGCGGCAAACCCGTCACAGCCCTGGAAAAAGTTGGGCCCACGCAAAACCGACGCGGCACCCAGATCACTTTCCAGCCGGACACACTCATTTTTGGCACACATGTTTTTGTGCCCTCCCGCCTCTACAAGCTGTGCCGTTCCAAGGCATTCCTGTTCCGTGGCGTGACCATCCGCTGGTCCTGTGACCCCTCTCTGATCAAAGCCGGGGATGACACCCCGGCAGAGGCTGTTCTGCACTTTCCCGGCGGTCTGGCTGACAGTCTGACTGATGAACTCGGCGCGACAGCTCCGCTACTCACCCCGCTCTGGGCAGGTGATGCCAGCCTGCCGCCTGCAGCTGATGGTGCCGATAATGGCCGGGCAGAATGGGCTGTGGCGTTTTTGGAAAGCGGCTCTGCCGCGCTGGCCTCCTACTGCAACACCATTCCCACCCCGCAAGGCGGCACGCATGAAACGGGCTTCCGTAACGCGCTGGTCAAAGGCCTGCGCGCATGGGGGGAACAGCGGTCCAACAAAAAAGCAGCCGCCATCACAGCAGAAGATGTGCTGGGGATGATTGCCGCTAAGCTGTCCGTTTTTGTCCGTGACCCGCAGTTTCAGGGTCAGACCAAGGAAAAGCTGACCTCATCTGAAGCCAGCAAGCTGGTGGAAACCGCTCTGCGTGACCGGTTTGACCATTATCTGGCCCAGAACCCGCCGCAGGCTGATGGTCTGCTTGGATTTGTAATTGAGCGGGCAGAAGAACGCCTGCGCCGCCGTGAACAGAAAGACACCCCGCGCAAAAGTGCCACACGCCGCCTGCGCCTGCCGGGCAAGCTGACGGACTGCACGCGGGAACGGGCGGAAGAAACCGAGATTTTTCTGGTGGAAGGTGATTCCGCTGGTGGCTCAGCCAAGCAGGCCCGTAACCGGGAAACACAGGCAGTGCTGCCCCTGCGCGGGAAAATTCTGAACGTAGCCAGTGCTACGACGGAAAAACTCCGCGCTAATCAGGAATTACGGGACCTGATTGAAGCCCTTGGCTGCGGGTCAGGCGACCGGTTTGAGCTGAGCAAGCTGCGCTATGGCCGCGTGATTATCATGACCGACGCGGACGTGGATGGCGCGCATATTGCCTCGCTGCTCATGACGTTCTTCTACCGTGAACTGCCGGACCTGATTCGCAACGGGCATCTCTACCTTGCCCAGCCGCCGCTCTACCGGCTGACGCAGGGGGCACACTCCGTCTATGCGATGGACGATGCCGACCGTGAGCTTAAAATGAAGACCGCCTTCAAGGCGCGGGGCAAAATTGATATCTCCCGCTTTAAAGGTCTGGGGGAAATGCCTCCGGGTGACCTGAAAGAAACCACCATGGACCCCAAACGCCGCACGCTGCTGCGCGTGGTGGCCCCGCCGGAAGACCGGCTGGCCACGCGGGAACGGGTGGAAAGCCTCATGGGCCGCAAACCGGAACTCCGCTTTGCTTTCATTCAGGAACATGCTCAGTCTGTTGGTGAATTGCTGGATGTATAATCCGGCCTCCCACCTCTAACCTTATGTCCGGCACGCCCCGGGCTTCTGGATATGTCTGAGCAAATGCTGCCTTCCTTTACCAACACAGCCTTAAAGGAACGCATTCTTGCACTGGTCCAGCTGGTTGGCAGTATGATCTGCCTTCAGTTTGGATCATCACTGGCCAAGTCTTTGTTTCCACTGTTTGGCGCAGGCGGCATGGTCGGGCTGAGAACGGCGTTTGCAGCGATCGCGCTTGTTCTGTTTTTCCGAAGCTGGCACGTCATTTCACTCCGCACAATGCGGCTGGTCATGCCTTACGGCACTGCCATTGCCGGGATGAATTTGTGCTTCTATCTGGCTCTTCAGCGCATTCCGCTGGGCATGACGGTCGCTATTGAATTTACCGGCCCTCTTTTTCTAGCCTTTATCGGGTCTCGCAGGCCCGCAGATGTTGGCTGGATTGTGCTGACAGTGCTCGGCCTGTGCATGCTATTGCGCCCGGATACCGCAGCCCTGCCTGATATACTGGGAGTGCTGTACGCCGTGGGGGCTGCCATCTGCTGGGCCCTTTACATCATTTTTGGTAAACGGCTGACAGGCAAACTCTCTCCCGGGCATGCCTGCGCTCTTGGCTTGCTATGCAGTGCGATCATCCTGTTTTTACCCTGCTTTGCTCCGGCCTTCTGGGTCGGGCTGCATCACCCTTTCCTGCTGGGCATGGCGGTGCTGGTCGCCCTCAGTTCCTCAGCGCTCCCTTACGCGCTGGAAATGCAGGCAATGCATCGGCTCTCCGCGCGGGATCTGGGGGTACTGTATAGTCTGGAGCCCGTCTGCGCCGCCTGTGCAGGCATTCTGCTGCTGCACGAAACACTTTCACTCCTGCGTATGGCCGGCATTTTGTGCATTGTGCTGGCCTCTGCCGGAACGGTGCTGACGCCTGGCAAAAAACGTCTGGTCAGCGAGCTGCCGGAACTGCCGCAGTAAGCCGCTTAAGCCTCAGCCCACCGTAAGCCCGTAAGCCCGTAAGCCCGCGAGTGGGCATGGAACTTTATCGGGCGGCCAGATGCAACGTGGTTTGAGCGACAGATGCCGTGGCCGTGCTGGCCCCGTGATGCATGGCCTGCATCACGACCGGGTCAAACAGACGGGTAAAGCTGCCGGGATGAATACCCATCCACAGGGTTACGAGCGCCAGCGGAGCAAGCACTGCCAGTTCCCCCGCACTCAGGTCGCGCAGCAGATGCACTGTACCCTGCAAGCCACCAAACAGCACGCGACGATACAGGGACAGCATGTAAACCGCCCCCATGATCATGGTGCCACCAGCCAGCAAAGCCACCCAGAAGGACACATGGATAGCGCCCATCAGCACCAGCACTTCCCCCACAAAGGAACCTGTGCCGGGCAGACCGATATTGGCCATGGTGAACAGCATGGTCAGCAGCGCCAGCACCGGCATTTGCCGGGCAACACCCCCCAGAGCAGAAATCTGCTGGGTGTCTGACCGTATAGCGACAGCTGAGACGCAGAAGAACAGGGCCGCAATCACCACCCCGTGCGAGAGCATCTGGAAAATTGCGCCGTCAACGCCTTCTGCCGTCAGTGTAAACAGCCCCACGGCAATCATGCCCATGTGAGAGAAGGATGAGTAGGCAATTACCCGTTTCATATCCGTCTGGGCGAACGCAATAAATGCTGCGTAGAGAATCGCCACTACCCCGAGCGCCAGCACATAGGGTGCAAACAGGCGGGAGGCATCCGGGAACATCAGAACCCCAAACCGCAGCAGGCCATACGCCCCGGCTTTGGAAAGAACACCGGAAAGCATGGCAGACGCCGGAGCCGGAGCTTCCGAATACGCATCAGGCAGCCACGCATGCAGCGGGAACAGGGGCAGCTTCACGCCAAACGCCAGCAGGAAGGCCAGAAGCAACCAGCCTTGCAAAGAATGTGAAAAACCCGCCTGCATCAGGGCCGGAATATCCGTAGTGCCCGCCTGCTGCCACATCACGATCAGGGCGATGAGCATGAACAGCGAACCGCCAAACGTGAACAGAAAAAACTGTAACGAGGCCCAGACCCGCTTTGGTCCACCCCATATCCCGATCATCAGGCTCGCCGGGATCAGCGTGGCTTCATAAAACACGTAGAACAGCAGAAGGTCCTGCGCGGAAAACAGGCCGAACAGCGTGGTTTCCAGCAACAGCATGGCCACCACAAATTCACGTATCTGCGTGCGCACACTCCGGGCCCCGGCAGCGATAGCCAGTGGCGTGAGAAACGCCGTCAGCAGGATGAACACCAGCGAGATGCCATCCACCCCGGTATGGTAGGAAATCCCGGCATCTGACATCCAGCCCAGCCGGGTTTCAAACTGAAGCCCAGGTGTGGCCGGGTTAAAACCGCACCACAGCGCAACACTCAGCGCCAGAACAGCCAGACTGGTACCCAGCCCGATACGTCGGGCCAGAAGGCCTTGCGCCTCCCCTCCCCGACAAAAGAGCCAGACCACCAGCGCACCCGCCAGCGGACCATAAGTTATCAATGAAAGCAGGGTGTGGGACACGGTGTTTTTACCATCCGGATTACATCACTTCACTCTGATCCTGCTCTCTTTTAGAAAGGGAAACCAGAGAAGTGCTGTTCACGTTCCGCAGAGCACACCCCAATACTCTGTGAGAACCTACGCACCTTCACCGCCGTCCGAACAGCTTTTCCAGATCTTTTTTACTGAGTTTCAGCCATGTCGGCCGCCCGTGGGAGCAGGTGCCTGCCCGAGGCGTGGCTTCCATCTGCCGCAGCAGGGCGTCCATTTCCTCACGCGTCAGCCTACGGCCAGCCCGAATGCTACCGTGGCAGGCCATGCGGGCAATGACAGCATCCAGCCGCCCGTCCAGCGAGGGCATTTCATCCGGGGCACCGCTCTCATCCGCTTCCAACTCTTCGGCCAGATCACGTAGCAGGGCCACAGCGTCGCTCGTGTTCAACATGGCGGGCAAGGCGCGGACCAGCACCGCGGCTCCGCCAAAAGCTTCAAGCTCAATGCCCAGTCGGGCCATCATTTCCTGCCGACTAACCAGCAATTCCACCTGCCCGCGCGGCAACTCCACCACATCGGGTACCAACAGGCGCTGCCCCTGCACGCTCCCGCTGAGAAACTGCTCCCGCAGGCGCTCATGCGTCAGGCGTTCATGCGCGGCATGCTGGTCCACCAGCACAAGGCTGCCGTCAGCCGCTACGGCAATAACGTAGGTATCCAGAACTTGTGCCACTGCCGCCCCCAAGGGGTGCGCGGCGGCCTGTTCCGCAGAAGACAGCACTGGAGGCATCCCCCCCGCTGTGCCCGGACCAGAGCCGGAAGAGACCTCTAACTGCGGCTCCTCACCCTGAGGATAACCCGTTTGATAGCCGTTTTTCTGATGAGGGCTTGCCCCGTCTTCAGTTCTGGCCTCGTTCTCAATCCCATGCAGGCCTGCGCCATCTCCCGAAGGCAGTGGCGGTAGCATACGGGCGGAAGGTGTATCGCCCAGACCAAGACGAGGTTCAGCAAAGCTCCCGCCTTGCGGGGAATAGGACGCAGATCGCGGCCCCGGCGCGGGAGGCGCTGGCTGCTGAGCTGTGTTTTCCGGCGGATACCAGATACGCCCCGGCCTGACGGCTGAGAAAGACGGCCGCACACCCACACTGCCAGCTCCGGCCTCCAGCGCACGCCCCAGCGTGCCGATAACCAGAGAACGGACAGAGGCTTCATCCGCAAAACGCAGTTCTGTTTTGGCTGGGTGAACGTTTACGTCTACACGGTCTGGCGGGATGGTGAGCATCAGTGCCACCACGGGGTGTCGTCCGTGTTCAATCACACGCCGATACGCCACCCGCACGGCGGTTTTCAGAACAGGGTCCACCACCGGACGGCCATTGACCAACATGAACTGACCTGCTGCCGTGGCCCGATGCACGGACGGACCACAGGCAAAACCGGACAGCGTCATACCATCCCGTTCACCATAAATTTTCAGGAAACCATCGGCCTCGTTCGCGCCCAGCAGAGCCGCAGCCCGTGCCTCCATATCCTGCGCGGGCAGATCAAACAGCACGCGGTCATCCCTGCTGAAGCGAAAGGCCGTTTCCGGCACAGCCAGTGCCAGACGCCTAATCACGCTTTCTGCATGGCCACCTTCAACACGGGGGCTTTTAAGGAACTTGCGACGGGCCGGGGTGGCAAAAAACAGGTCTTCCACCACCACACTGGTGCCCGGTGCGCCTGCACTTGGTTCGGGCAGGAAAATCTTGCCGCCTTCAACCCGGATTTTCCACGCACCACTCTCCCCGCGTGGGCGGGACGTGATGCTCAGCCGTGCCGCAGCACCGATAGAAGGCAGTGCCTCCCCCCGGAAACCGAGCGTGCGGATATGAACAAGGGATTCGTCTTGCAGCTTGGAGGTGCAGTGGCGTTCAACGGCCAGCGTGAGTTCATCAGGGAACATGCCGCCCCCGTCATCCGTCACAATAATCTGGTCTATGCCGCCTTTTTGCAGACTGACATCCAGCCGCTTTGCCCCGGCATCAATGGCGTTTTCCACCAGTTCTTTAAGGGCAGCGGCAGGACGTTCAATAACCTCACCCGCAGCAATGCGGTTAACCAGAACTTCCGGCAGCCGTCGCAGCGTAGGCCGCCACGGCAACGTGCCGGGGTTTTCAGGTGAGGCAGAGGAGGCAAGAGGGTCCGACATGGTCAGACCTTAGCCTCAGAACAGGCCGGATTTTTTAGGATGCAGCGTGGGGGTCACGCCTTTGGTCGGCTTGTTACCAAGAGCAGCATTGGCCTTCAGGCGACGGTTTTCTGCATCCGAATCCACGGCGGAGCCTGCATTGCCACCTTTCCAGAACATAAGCTGGCTGACAAAGCCGGATCCTGCTGCTCCGAGTTCCCCTTCATCGGGAACATCAGAGGCTTCAGAAGCCTCGTTCACCAGCATGGTCTGGGCACCGCTGGTGTCCCCGTTCGTGCCGTGCAACGCCACATCCGGAGAAAGCGTTTCCAGCGCCTGCAGGCGCTCACTCTCATCCTGCGGGCGGTCTGCCCCACTCACCGGCTTGGCCAGTGCATCCATGGGCGGCATGGACAGCGGCGCACGGGTGGTGACGGTATATTCATCCGGCATACTGCGCTCCAGCCCGAACGCGCGGGCGGCTTCCGTCCCGGAACACCCGGTCAGCATTACGCAGCCACCAAGAAGAAGCAGCGGAGAAATCAGTGTCGAGACACGGCGCGCCATCTTCTGTCTTATATCCTTCCTGCCCAGCCTGCCGGTACGACAGGTTGTTTTATAAATCACGATGCCTGCTGCCTGTCCGAGAGGACGCTTTGCAGCACCAGAACACAGACTGCACACACTATAGCGGAGTCAGCCACATTAAACACATACCATGACCAACCAAAAGCATGTGCGTGAATAAAATCAACCACGGCACCATAGCGCACCCGGTCTATCACGTTGCCAATGGCTCCACCGGTAATAGCGCCCACACAGGCCGCTGTCAGCTTACTGGGGGTTCTGGCCATCCACACCAGCAGCCCACAGGCCACGCTGAGTGCAATAACGGAAAACAGAATCCGCCCTGCATTTCCAAGACCACCAAACATGCCAAACGTGACGGCATGGTTCCAGACCATGGTAAAATTCAGGAACGGCAGCACCTTGACGGACACCCGGTCCGGCAGGTCCAGCCCATACAAGATCCAGTATTTGCTAACCTGATCAACCGAGAGAGCCAGCATCAGCACAAGAAAGCCGATGCCGAAGGGCCGAAGCATAAGCGGTTTGCTCACACTCCCTCCTGCACTGCGTTCTGAGTCTGCTGTTCGCGTTCCGCCACCACGTCGGCACAGCGCAGACACAGGCCCGGTGCGTCCTGCCGGGTCCCGGTTTCCGGCAGTATTTTCCAGCAGCGCACACATTTCTCGCCCTCAGCCGGACGCACAACCGGAGCACCGTGGAGCACGCCGCCTTCATCACCCTCGGTATAAACCGAGCCACTCTGCGGGGCGATCAGCACATCAACGTGGGAGACAATAGCGAGCTCACTCCAGTTTACACCGGCAAACTCCGCCACTTCCTCTTCAGAAAGGGTGAGCTCCACCTGCGCCTGAAGCGATGAGCCGACCGTGCCATCCCGCCGCGCGCCTTCAATTTCCGTGGTGATAATGCGGCGGACGGCGCGCAAGCGCGTCCAGCGCTCATCCAGTTCCGGAGTGCTCCATTCAGCAGGCAGTTCAGGGAACGCCTGAAGATGCACGCTCTCCCCCTCACCAAAACGAGCGGTCCAGGCTTCTTCTGCTGTGAAGACCAGAACCGGTGCCAGCCATGTGGTCAGGCAGCGATGCAGGTGGTCCAGCACTGTCCGTGCCGCGCGGCGCGTCAGGTTGGACGATGCATCGCAGTAGAGCGTGTCCTTACGGATATCGAAGTAGAACGCGGAAAGATCTGTGGTGCAGAAGCCATGCAGAGCCGGATAAACCCCAACCCATTCATGAGTTTCCACTGCGCGGGCCATCAAACCGCCCAGATCGGTCAGGCGATGCAGCACCCAGCGTTCCAACTCCGGAAGCTGGTCATACGGCAGAACTTCTTCTTCCGTAAAGCCATCCAGAGCGCCAAGCAGCCAGCGCAGCGTATTGCGCAGGCGGCGATAAAGTTCGCCCTGCTGCTTGAGGATTTCCTTACCAATACGCAGGTCTTCATTGGTATCGGAGTTGACAACCCACAGCCGCAGAATATCTGCGCCCAGAGAGTCATTCACTTCCTGCGGCGCAATGACGTTACCCAGAGACTTGGACATCTTGCGTCCATGTTCATCCAGCACAAAGCCGTTGGTCACCACCGCCTTGAATGGTGCAATCCCGCGGGTGCCAACACTTTCCAGCAGAGAGGACTGGAACCAGCCACGATGCTGGTCAGACCCTTCCAGATACAGATCCGCCGGGAAAGAGAGACCGGGCTGGCCAAGTACGAAGGAATGAGTCGCTCCACTTTCGAACCAGACATCGACAATATCGAACACCTGCTCGTAATCATCCGCGTTCCGGCCTGCGCCAAGGAAACGGGAGGCCGGGGAACTGTACCATGCGTCAGCTCCTTCCTCACGGAAGATGTCCACCACGCGCTGCATCACCTCGGCATCACGCAGGACTTCGCCTGTCCGTTTTTCAACAAACACGGCAATTGGCACGCCCCATGCGCGCTGGCGGCTGATGCACCAGTCCGGACGGTTCTGAACCATGGACGTCATGCGGTTCCGAGCCTGAGCGGGCACAAATGTCACATCATCCAGCGCATCGAGCGATTTCTGGCGGAGGGCTGCCTCACCATCCATACGGATGAACCACTGCGGCGTAGCCCGATAAATGACGGGAGCGCGAGACCGCCAGGAATGCGGGTAGGAATGCACCAGTTCACCACGGGCCACCAGACCGGCAGGCGCAGTGCCTGCGGCATTGGCCTGTTCCATGACAGCTGTGAGCGTGGAACAGACCGGGTCTGCTGCCTTGAACACATGAACACCGGCAAAACCAGGAACCCACGGTGCATACGTGCCATCATCCTGCACGGTTTCCGGCACTTCAACGCTGTATTCCCGGCAGAGACGGAAGTCATCCTCACCGTGAGCAGGGGCCATGTGCACAAGGCCCGTCCCTGCGTCCGTGGTGACAAAATCACCCGGCAGCAGCGGCACATCATACTCATAACCAGAACCACGTAGCGGGTGCGCGCAGACGGCCCCCTTCAACGCATCACCCGGCAGGGTGTAGAGAATATGGTGCGCGGTAACGTGGGCTTCCTTGCAGAAGTTTTCCACCAGCGCTTCGGCCACCAGAACCTTCGCACCGGGTTCCAGCAGAGCGCCCTCACCCGTTTCATCCACACGCAGCACCACGTATGTGATCTCCGGCCCGTAAGCCAGCGCGCGGTTACCGGGGATGGTCCACGGCGTGGTGGTCCAGATCACCACAGACACATCCGCAAGGGCCTGTGCGGGTGTGGGGTCTTTCACAATGGGGAAAGCCACTAGAATGGTTGTGGACTTGTGGTCGTAATATTCGATTTCAGCTTCAGCCAGCGCGGTTTTTTCAACCGGACTCCACATGACGGGACGCAGGCCGCGATAGAGACCGTCATTCAGCAGAAAGCGCCCGATTTCCGCGACAATGGCGGATTCGGAAGAAAAATCCATGGTCGCATAGCGGTTAGTCCATTCGGCCTGCACACCAAGACGCTTGAATTCTTCCATCTGCACGCCCAGCCATTGAGCGGCGTAGGCACGGCATTCCGCACGGAATTCCAGCACCGGTACGGAATCTTTGTCCCGTTTGGCCTTGCGGTATTCCTCTTCCACTTTCCACTCAATCGGCAGACCGTGGCAGTCCCAGCCCGGCACGTAGCGCACGGCATAGCCGGACATACGGTGGGCGCGATTGATAACGTCTTTATTGATCTTGTTCAGCGCATGACCAATGTGCAGATGGCCGTTGGCATAGGGAGGGCCATCATGCAGCGTAAAGGGCTGCCGACCTTCGGCCTGCTGTTTTATCTGGTCATCCAGCCCGATTTCAGCCCACCGGGCAAGCCAGTCCGGTTCCCGCTTTGGCAGATTACCGCGCATGGGGAAGGACGTGCAGGGCAGAAAAACGGTGTCGCGATACAGATCGGCGGAGACGCTTTTCTCTGAATCGCTGCTGCTGGATTTAGACATGGAACGGCAGGTGTCACTCTGGTTCGGGTTCAGCACAATAACAGATATGCCAGGCTGGCAGACCTGCTGGGTCATCCGTTATCCAAGCGCTAGCCAAAAGGGTCAAGCAGCAAGGAACATTTCAGAGCGAATTCCCCTGTAGTTCTTTTGCCAGAACCTCCCGCGCCTGCGCGGCATCCTGCGCAATCTGATTTTTCAGAGCGTCCAGCCCATCAAACCGTTTTTCGGCCCGCAGCATACGATGGAGAGCTACGGAGAGGGTCTGGCCATACAGATCACCATCAAAGTCAAACAGATTGACTTCCAGCCTGCTTTCCTGCCCGTCATTAATTGTCGGGCGGCGGCCAATGTTGGCGACACCGGGCCGGGTCTGGCCGTTAGGAAGCCGAACTGTTACCGCATATACGCCCCGTGCAGGCTCCAGATGCCGACCCAGCGGAATATTGGCTGTGGGAAAGCCCAGCAGGCGGCCGCGCTTGTCGCCATGCTGCACTTCACCCCTGATAAACCAAGGTCGCCCCAGCTCTTCCGCTGCGCGTTCCGGGTATCCATCCTGCAACAGGCGACGAATACGAGAAGACGAATACGGTCCGGCTCCATCGGATAATGCCTGCACAGGCGTAAAGCCCATTCCCAGTTCCGCAGACCGTTCGGACAGAAACGTCACATCTCCGCCACGCCGGTGCCCAAAGGCAAAATCCGGCCCGCAGGCCACGTGCTTCAGGCCCAGTGCGTTATACAGAACATCTTCCACAAACCGCTCAGCGGACATCTGGGAGAAGGCTTCATCAAATTTGATCTGGAAGACGTGCCGCACGCCCAGCGCCTCAAGGGCCGCCAGTTTTTCAGCCGACAACGTCAGCCGGAATGGTGGATCCTGCGGACGGAACAGTTCACGCGGATGCGGGTCAAACGTCACCACAGCCAGAGGTAAGTCTGGCCGTGCGGAATGGAGGGTGTGCACCAGATGAGCGTGCCCAAGATGCACCCCATCAAAATTCCCCAAAGCAGCAGCGCAGCCACGAGCTTCATCCGGGATCGCATTCCAGTTTTCGTGCAGCCGCGCCCTGATCACGCCTGCGGCCCCACACCGGGCAGACCAAACAGGCGTGCCGCTTCCGGCAGAGTTGCCGCTACAGGGTGACGCTTGCCTGCAACGGTTCCATCATCCGGGCGGACAATCTGGCAGACCTGCAACGCGGCATCCGCTGCGGCATCCAGCTCCGCCGTGACATCGGAGAGGAACAGAATATCCTCAGGCTTCCAGCCGGTTTCCAGCACGATATTACGGTAGCTTTTCTCGTCTTTTTTGCCACCAACCCGCAGATCAAAAAACCGGCTGAACAGCGGGGTTACGTCACCCTGCTGGGTATGGCCATAAATCAGCTTCTGCGCGGGCTCGGAGCCAGAAGAATACACCGCCAGCGTCAGACCGGCTTTAGACCATGCTTCCAGCGTGGGCACCACATCCGCATACAGGCTGGCAACCAGTTCGCCCCGCTGGTAGCCCTGCCCCCAGACAAGACCCTGAAGGGCCTTGAGCGGCCCGACCTTTGCGTCCTCATCCATCCAGCGCGTCAGCTGCTCCATCGGCGGCACACCGGGGGCCAGGCGGGCAATTTCTTCCAGTTCAGCATGCACCACCGGGTCATGTGCCTGTTTGGTCACCAAGTCTGGCAGATGGGCGCGTGCATAGGGGAAAAGAACCTGATGCACGAAGGAGACAGGCGCTGTTGTGCCCTCAATATCCAGCAGGACAACGCGCGGCGTGTGAGGCACTGAACTCATTGATCGTACGCCATAAAACGGTTTGCAAGGTCGGTATTGGTATAGTCCGCAACCCAGCCTTCCTTGTGGGTGAAAATCCGCAGAGCCACCACATCCGGCTCCGGCCCGGCATCAAACCAGTGCTTCGTGCCTTCCGGCACGGAAATCAGGTCTGTCTGGGTGCATTCCACATCGTAAACCTTGTCCGCCACATGCAGGATGAAGTGGCCGGAGCCATGCACAAAAAAGCGCACTTCATCTTCACTATGCGTGTGTTCAGACAGGAATTTGGCCCGTATGGCGGGAAGGTTTGGGGTGTTTGGGTCCACGCGCATAACATCGGCAGAGCCAGCCCCGGTCTCCCCCATCAGCTTGTCCAGAAACGGGCGATAGGTCGCCAGAACAGTTTCAGCATCCGCTGAGCGCGGCGGAATACTCGGGCCTTCCCAGCGTTCAAACCGCACACCCAGCGGGGTGAGCTTGCTGGCAATCTCCGCTACGTCTGAGGACTGAAAGACGGGCATTTCCGGCACGGTATCCTGATAGATGGTCAGTGTGCTCACAGGCCCAGCTTCCTTCTTTCCAGCAGGCAGGCCAGCAGAAATTCCAGCCCTTCCAGACGTGCCAGCGCGGTGGCCATATCCTTGCCCCAGACATACACACCGTGGCCGCGAATAATATAGCCCGCAGGCATGCTGCCAAAGGAGGATGCTACGACCTGCGCCAGACGGGCAATATCCTGATCATTTTCAAACAGGGGCACCGGCACGGAGGTTTCGTGCGTGGTCTGGCCTTCAAACACTTTCAGCACTTCATAGTCTGCAAGGTGAAGGGCCAGGCCTTTTTCAATCATGGACAGCACGGTGGCTGCCACGGAATGCCCGTGCAGCACCGCACCCGCTGTGGGGTCCTGCTGGTAAATCTGGCAATGCAGCAGGGTTTCAGCGCTCGGCTTATCACCTGTGCGATGCGGTTTTCCGGTTTCGTCCACCGTGATCACATCCGCCGCCTGCAGGAAGCCTTTGTGCCCCCCGGAGCGGGTGATAGCGATGCGCCCGTCTGGCAGCCGGCAGCTGATATTGCCTGCCGTGGCGGGCACCCAGCCACGCGCATCCATCCGCTGCCCAGCCACCAGAATATCCTGCGTGGCGCGTGCAAAGTCCGTCATGGTTTTACTCATGCTTTAAATCCGGCCTTGTAACTCAGCCTGCGCGGCAGACCTCAGGGCTGGTGCGTTTTTTCAGGCTGCACGGCAACAGGGTCTACCGGTTTGGTAGCAGGCGGAGGAGAAATATGGCCACCGGCGCGCGGAGCCGGTTCATCCATCGTTTCATCATCTGCCATGTGCTTCTTGAAGGATTTAATCCCCTTCGCGAAATCACCCATCATGGAGCTGATCTTGCCGCCACCGCCAAAAACCACCAGCACAACTGCCAGTACAATCAGCCAGTGCCAAATGCTTAAGCTACCCATTCAACAGCCCTCTGTTTACAGGCCGGCGCACTGCGAACGGCCAAAATTCCCTGTTTCCGTCCTGTCCACATGGCCGCGCTGCCCCCATCATGCAAGCCCGATCTCTCTGCCGGGCGTGAAAAACGGGGCAAAAATGCCCTGCGGACCCACATTGCAGCGGGCATTAGCTCAGGTGCTACTGTCCGCCAGCCCAGGTTCTATAAATCCGTACGCAGGGTAGACGGTTTTCCCCATGCCGTGAATAGGCGACCACCAGACACGCACCCGTGTCCATGTATTACCGGGTGAGACATCCTCCACCGGCGCCCGGCGCGTCACGCGGCCCGGCTCCCAGTTGGCGTGGTCCACCAGCACAAGGCGCGAATTTTTTACCGTCCGCACCACAGACACATGCCCTGAGGGCAGGCGCCCGGTGGAGCGGAACACCAGCACATCTCCGGGCTGCGGCGTGGAGGTGCGCGTATAATGCCCTCCAGCCTGCCGCCACCAGCTTGCGGCAGGCCCGCGTAACTGAATGCCCGAATGCTCCCGCGCATACGGGGCACACTGCACAGACCCGTTCCACCCGCCATGCCCGGCACAGGCCGCCAGCAACAACGGCAGGAAAAGAAAACTCCACTGCTTCACGACTCGGCCCTCAAACGCTCCATCCACTCCTGCGCCTCCGCAGGATCCATCTCCAGCACCTTCAAAGCGACATCCCTGCCATAACCGGCACGGGCCAGCACACCCAGTGCTCGGCGCTGCTCTGCCTCTTCCGGGCTAAGCCCACGCTCGCTTTCTTCCTCTTTGGGGGCAACGGTACGAGGCGGCCTGAGTGACGGCGCACCGGCAAACGGGCCAAGCCGCCGCTTGCGCGCCAGCACCAGTGCGGAAGACAGCTCGACTTCCGCAGGGGAAAACCCTTCCACCACCTGCTCCAGAACAGCCTCACGCACATCCGCCTCCACGCCTCGGGCGGCCAGATGCGCCTGCACGGCCCGGCCTGAACGGCCAGAGCGCACCAGCCTGCGGGCGCGGTTCTGGGCAAAAGCGGCGTCATCCACAGCGCCCAGAGCAATCATGTCTTCCGCAACGGCCTGCACTACCGGGCGCAAGGCTGCGGCAGCGGTGCTCACATCCTCCCGCTCCATGCCGGCTTTCAGGGCCGCGCGTTCCCACCGGGCAATGCGGCGGAGCAGCACCTGCTCCAGCCCCTGCCGCGTGGTGGAAAAGCGCGCCAGATGCGCAAGGGCCGCTTCTCGCAAAACCTTCCGATCAGGCGGCGGAACATCGGAAGGTGATGTGGTGTCAGAGTCCATGTTCGCCCTTATGCCCCATTTTGATGCAAAAAGACCATTCCAACCCCATTAGCCCCCTTTGTACGCAAGAAATGTGACAGTTTCATGCGAGATTTTCGTTTTAGACGTTTGACTCTGCCCGCAGGACACCGTCATCATGCTTGGTGCAAACGGGTCGCCCGCTCCAGACAGGCAGCGGGCGTTTTCTGTTTTGCACTGCTTTCCCTTTTTGATGATCACCTCAACGCAACACGAAGAACTGTTCCATGATTCCAGCTCTGATACCGACCTACAACCGTGCCCCCCTCGCTTTTGAGCGTGGCGAAGGCACCTGGCTGTACACGACGGACGGGCGACGATTTCTGGACTTTGCCGCAGGCATTGCCACCTGCTCCATCGGGCATGCGCACCCGCATATGGTGCAGGAGCTGAACGGGCAGATCGGGCGGGTGATGCACGTGTCCAACCTGTTCCAGATTCCGCAGGCCACACGGCTGGCGGAACGGCTGGTGGCCAACAGCTTTGCGGACACGGTGTTCTTCTGCAATTCCGGCGCGGAAGCCAATGAAGGCATGGTGAAATTCGCCCGCCGGGCACAGGCCATGTCCGGCCACCCGGAACGGACGGATATTATCTGCATGGATGGCGCATTTCATGGCCGGACGCTGGCCATGCTTTCCGCCACAGGCAACCCGAAATATCTGGAAGGCTTTGGCGCTCCCGTTTCCGGGTTTGTGCATGTGCCGTTTAATGACATTGAGGCCCTGAAAGCTGCCATTACGCCTCAGACTGCGGCCATTATGCTGGAACCCATTCAGGGCGAAAGCGGCATTAAGGTTGCAAGCACCGACTATTTGAAAGCTGTCCGTGCGCTGTGTGATGAAACCGGCGTGCTGCTGGCTCTGGATGAAGTGCAGTCCGGCGTAGGCCGAACCGGCAAACTCTTTGCGCATGAATGGGCCGGGATTACGCCGGATGTGATGTCCGCCGCCAAAGGGCTTGGCGGGGGCTTCCCCATCGGGGCCGTTCTGGCAACCGAGGCCGTGGCCAGCTGCATGACGGCAGGCACGCACGGCACCACGTTTGGCGGGAACCCGCTGGCCTGCACCGCAGGCAATGCCGTGCTGGATGTTCTGCTGGCCCCCGGCTTTTTAGAGCAGGTCCGCTCCCGCGCAGCCCTGCTGGATACGCTGCTGGATGAGCTGGTGCAGGACGCACCAACCGTTTTTGCTGAACGGCGCGGCCTTGGCCTGCTGATCGGCCTGCGCTGCGTGCTGCCCGTCGGGACCGTACAGGCCGCGGCACAGGATGCTGACCTGCTGTGCGTTACGGCAGGTGACAACGTGCTGCGTCTGGTCCCGCCCCTCACCCTTTCTGAAAATGAGTGCCGTGAAGCCGTCTCCCGCCTGAAAAAGGCGGTGCAGAGCCTGACCGATAAACACAATAATAAAACACTGGAGCCAACCCTGTGAGCGCAGCCCTTTCTTCCCTTTCGTCTTCCACCACGCATACCGGGCCGCGCCACTTCCTCGACCTGAAAGATCTGGACGCAGCAACCCTGCGCCAGATTCTGGACGTGGCACAGGGCATGAAGCGGATGCAGAAGGGCCGTCGTTTCCCACTGCACCCGCGCGTGCCGCTGGCCGGGCGGGCTCTGGGCATTATTCTCTCCAAGCCCTCCACCCGCACCCGTGTCTCGTTTGAAGTGGGTATTCGTCAGCTGGGCGGGGATGCCGTCATTCTCTCCCCTGCGGATATGCAGATCGGGCGTGGGGAAACCATTACTGACACAGCCCGCGTGCTCTCCCGCTTTGTGGATGCCCTCGTGCTGCGCACGGGCCGCACGGAAAACCTGCATGAACTGGCCCGTGCCGCCAGCGTGCCGGTTATCAACGGTCTGACCCCGGCCTCTCACCCCGTGCAGATTCTGGCCGATATCCTGACCTATGAGGAACACCGTGGCCCGGTAAAGGGCCGCACCTTTGCGTGGACGGGTGATGGCAACAACGTGCTGGTCTCCCTGATTGAAGGGGCTGTCCGCTTCGGCTTCAAACTCCGCGCGGCCACCCCGGCAGACATGGCCCCGCCGCAGGCCGTGCTGGACTGGGCAAAACAGGAAGGGGGGGATGTGGTGCTGACCACAGACCCACGCGCCGCCGTAGAAGGCGCTGACTGTGTGGTGACGGATACTTGGCTGAGCATGTCGGATTCGGAAGAAGAATCCGCTATGCGCCTCGCCCGACTGTCCCCCTACCGGGTGGATGCGGCCCTGATGGCTCTGGCAGCACCGGATGCCCTGTTCATGCACTGCCTGCCTGCCCATATTGGGGAAGAAGTGACGCAGGACGTGTTTGAAGGCGCACAATCCGTTGTGTTTGATGAAGCTGAAAACCGCCTGCACGCCCAGAAAGGCCTTCTGGCCTGGACCATGGGCGGAGAGAACTGGACCTCTTTCGGGAAGGAATAAGCCATGAGCGGCGCGGATAAACCGGTAACCCCGTCCAGCACGGAAGACACACCGGCTACACCCGGATGGGTGGAAGACAGTCTGGACCGTATTCTGGCCAGCCTGCCGTTTTCAGCGGAGAAACTCGCGCCGCTCCGCGCCTCCTATCTGGAGTGTCTCGCAGGCTGTGGCCGCGCTGCGGACCTGGACTCCGCGCATGATGCCTGCCGTAAGGGCTTTCTGCGCGCCCTGAAAGACAGTCTGGGGCTCGACGCTGAGGCTGCCCGCACGCTGGAGCCGCAGCTTGAACAGCTGGAACTCTCCATTTCATCGGATGTCTGAACGCACGCCACGGTAAGAACCGCACTGGCGGGGGAGCACACCCCTCCCCATATTCCCCAGCACTGATCGTAATTAAGGTTCTTTATGGAAACTCCTGCTTTTCTTGACCGTGACCGTCCTGACGTGCCGGATCTGGTTGTTCCCGGTGGCGTGACGCCGTTCTACCTGCAAGGCCGCCCTGTGCGCGGGCGGCTGGTTCGCCTTGGCGTGCTGACCGATGTCCTGCTGACCCGGCATGACCACCCCGGCGTGGTCAACCGTCTGGCAGGCAAGGCGCTGGCGCTGGTAGCTGGTCTGGCCTCTGCGCTGAAGTTTCAGGGCGCGTTTTCGCTCCAGATCAAAGGCGACGGCCCCGTCACCATGCTGGTGGCAGACTGCACGGATACCGGTGCCCTGCGCTTTTACGCCCGCACGGATGAGGACGCTCTGGACACCCTGCTTCAGGACACCCCGAACCCGACTGACCGTGAACTGCTGGGTAATGGCTATATGGCCCTCACGGTGGATCAGGGCCCGGACACAGACCGACATCAGGGCATTGTGGACATTGCGGGAGATGACCTCGCAAAAATGGCCATGCACTATTTTTCCACTAGTGAGCAGCATGCCTGCTGGGTGTATCTGTGCTGCACCATGACCGATGCAGGCTGGCGCGCTGGCGGCCTTGTGCTTGAACGCATTGCCGGAGAAGGCGGCACCCATGTGTCAGGCGATCATGACGCCGATGCAAGCTGGGAAACCGCCACCATTCTGGCCTCCACCCTCTCCACAAAAGAGGTTCTGGACGATGCGCTACCCCCTTCCACGCTGCTCTATCGTCTGTTCCATGAAGAAGACCTGCATGTGAGCCACCCACGGGCACTGGCCTATGGCTGCCGTTGCTCCCGCGCGCGTCTGGCCACGGTGCTGGAAGGGTTCGACACGGATGATCTGGACCACATGTGCCAGGATGACGGGCAGATTGTGATGACCTGCGAATTCTGCAACCATGACTTCCGCTTCCCGCGTCATAACATCGCGCCGCGTACGGCCTGAAGGGACCTGTTTCCATGTCGCTGTTTTTTCGCCCGCTTCGCGCAACATGCTCTGTCGCTCTGCTCCTGCCAGCCTTTCTGGTAGGCTGTGCGGGCGATACGCAGCCGACAAAATTCTCCCCCCTGCGGTATGACTATCTGAGCGTGCTGCACCTCAACACCTCCACACTGGACGTTCAGGACAACACGCTCCAGAATCCTGTTGTGGGGGATATTGGCGGGCGAGCCCCGACCCCACCCGTGCAAGCCCTCCGCCAGATGGCGCAGGACAGGCTGGTGGCGGCTGGAAGTGCTGGTACAGCACAGTTTGTTATTGATCGTGCATCCATCCTGCATAATGCAGGAGGCGTGCTTTCCGGCCAGATGGATGTGCATCTGGTGGTGCTGAACAGCGGCGGCACACAGGCTGCGCGTGCAGAAGCCCATGTTTCCCAGACCCTGCGGCCCGACCTCTCCAAAGGGGATGCGGACAGCCAGGCCAATCTGTACGAACTCACCAATGACATGATGCAGCGCATGAATGTGGAATTTGAGTATCAGATCCGCAGTTCCATGAAGGACTGGCTGGTCGATGCGGGCGGCACGCCGGTTGGCTCAGCCATTCAGAGCCAGTCACTGGATGCACCGGGCACCAAAACTGGTACGGCAGCCAGCAGCGTTGTTCCGGCAGCCGCAACGGGTGTGACCAGTGCCCCGGCGCTTGCAACGCCTGCGGTCTCAACACCGGAAGTCACCACTCCCACCATAACGACACCAACAGTGGCAATGCCGACCATTACCACCCCGGATGTCTCTGTGCCGGATGCAACATCTTCCACCACATTGCCTGCAAACAGCCCTGTCCCTGACGCACCGGCAAGCAATGCATCTGCCAAAGCCTCTGAACCAGACCCGGTTTTTCCGGCAGGTGAAGATGATGATGCGTCATCTTCCTCCACTCCGAAAACCCACTCCCCTCAGCCCGGCGTTCTGCAACTCCCCAAACGGTGAGCAAAACCCTTTAAACCCGGCCTGCTCTCCAGTGGGAGCAGGCCGGGCCACACGCCAGCACCATTTTTAAAAATTGCTTTGTACGGACGCCATAAAGCTCCGGGGCTCTCCATAATAATTGTAGTAATAGACGTTCCCCAAACGCTGATAATAACGCGTATTGGAAAGGTTATTGACGCTAAAGGTCATGTTCAGTTCTGGCCGCCACTGGTAGCCAACCTGCGCACTGGCCACAGCATAAGCCCCCTGCCGAACGGTACGGGTTGTGCCAAACGTGCTGCTTTGCGCATCCACCCCGGCCCCAATACTCCAGACATTCCGTGTGACCTCCGGGGCCGCAAAACGGTAATGCGTCCAGAGTTTGAACAGATGGCGGGGGGAATTAGGCGTATAGGCCAGCCCGGCCAGACCGGAATCATCCTTCAGGATTTTATTATCGTTGTAGGTATAGCCCAGGTTGATATCCCACCCGGTTAGCAGGCGGCCAAGCATTTCAAACTCCACGCCCTGACTGCTTACCTTGCCCGCTGCATGGTAGCAGGTGCTGGTGCCAGATAACCCGCAGACGGATGATGCATCCTGATCTTCCATCGCCTTGTTCCGCTCAACAATATGGTATCCTGCCAGTGTTACACTCAGGTTTCTCTGGAAGAAGGAGCCTTTGAAGCCCCCTTCAATCTGCTGCCCCAGAACGGGTTTGAGCCGTCCGGCAAGGCTGTAAGCGGATTGTGGCTGGAACGTATCTGTAAAGCTCACATAGGCCGCAACCTGTGGCACAATATGCCAGACCAGTCCGGCATACGGTGTGGGCACAGCACCGTTCTTCTGGCTAACAACATACGGCGTGTTTTTGGAAAGATTCTTGAATTTATATTCGTAAAAACTCAGCCGCCCACCAAGTAACAAATCAAGGGAGGGCAGAAGCTGAATACGCGCAGACCCGTATACGCCCATCTGCTGCGTGGGTTCACGGTAGCGGGTGGTAATATTGGGCCGGATGGTTTCAGAAATAGCGGGGGAGAAAATATCCAGATTCGTCAGGCCCGGTGTGGTGCGCCATGAGGCTGATGCCCCGCCATCATATAGCAGATCGGAATCATAATTAGCCCCGATCAGTAAATCATGTTTGCGGTTCAGCAGATGCACTGGCCCGGTAAAATACAGGTCTGCACCATCATAAATCTCCCGGCCTTCATAACGGGACACAACAAAATTTCCGGTGTTCTGAGCTGTCACCACACTGTTCAGATATGTGTAGTGCATGGAGCTATCGGTTTCACGGTGGCGGCCTGTCAGGCGCCCACGCCAGCCCGCGCCAAACTGATGCTCCAGTTCCCCGCTAAACTCATACATAGGGGAGCTGGTCTGGCCCCAGTTTGCACCCACAAAACTGTTCCGTGCCAGATGCAGGTCCGCGCCAGATGCCGCCGTGGGCAAGCCCATTAAAGCGCGTCGTATCATTTTTCTGGCCCGTAGCGGACAGGGAAAGCGTGGTTTTTTCCGTAATATGCACATCAATATCCGCATAGGCTGTCCAGCGGGTATCATGCGCGTTCTTATAGAAAAAATTACGGTCTCCCCCGGCCAGTACAAACCGGCCCGTCACGCGTTTGGAGGCCACCAGCGGGCCGGTCACATCCGCATCCGCATGGAACGTATCCCATGACCCACCGGTAAAGGAGCCTTGTGCCCGATATGTATCCAGCGGGCGTTTGCGCACAAAGTTCACGCTCCCCCCTGGTGGTGCTGACCCCTGAAACATACCGTCCGGGCCGCGCAAAACTTCAAGGCGATCATACACGGCAAGATCAAACTGCTGGCTGAACTGCAATCCGCCACTGGACGGCACACCGTCAAATTGCGGCAACATGGAATAGCCGCGTGAGGTAAAGCCTGCGGTGCCATCCCCGTACAGATTGACGTTCACACCGGGCACCTGTTTGAGCGCCTGATCCACCGTTGTCAGATTCTGGTCGTGCATCTGCTGACGACTGATAACGGAAACAGATTGCGGAATCTGGTCCAGCCGCAACAGCATTTTGGTCATGGAAACAGCCTTGACCACATAGCTGCCGGTGCCATCCGTAGTGGCGTTCTTGTGCCGCTGCCCCTGCACCAGAAGCTTTTCAAGGCTTCCCGGCGTTTCATCATCCTCAGAGTGTTGCGCAAGTTTTGCGGTCTGTGCGGCTTTTTTCGTCGCCTCTGTTGTCTCTGAGGCTTCTGTTACCGTGGCACAAAAAGCTGGTGCGGCAGAAAAACTGCCAGCTGCCCCGCAGAGCATCAGGCCTGAGCAGGATAACAGGCCTGCCTTTAAACGCTTCATTCCAGATAATGCTCTGTTTTCGGCATGGTGTTCCACCGCACTCATGACACGCCCCGCCGCTTTTGATGTTAAGAATTAGTCGCATTATCACTTTTCCGTGAAATTTCACAAGAGGCCAGCACCCCGATTAATCAATATTTTTAATGAAACACTTTCAGAAAACGGTATCAGGCTCACATCAAACCGCCGCGCCAGATATTTGAAATTGCAGCCTGCTCGCCGCGCCGCCATAACACCTTCATGCCAAACCAGACGCCCTCCCCCTCTCCTTTTGCCATTGCCGATGGCCTGCCCGTGCAGGACGTGCTGCCAGAGCTGTGCGCCGTTCTGGCCCGCACGCCCACGGCAGAGCAGCCAGCCTCCGCCATTCTGGTTGCGCCGCCGGGGGCGGGGAAAACCACCACAGTGCCGCCGGTTCTGGCTGCCGCCCCGTGGAGGAAGGAAGCGGACCGCATCATCATGCTGGAGCCGCGCCGTCTGGCTGCCCGTGCTGCGGCCACGCGCATTGCGTCCCTGATGGGGGAAGAGGTGGGGGGCTTTGTGGGCTTCCGCACCCGGCTGGATGCCGCTGTGTCTGACCGCACCCGGATTGAGGTGCTGACGGAAGGCCTGTTCCTGCGCCGCCTGCTGGGCGACCCTATGTTGGAAAACGTGGCCTGCGTGGTGGTGGATGAGGTGCATGAGCGCTCACTTGAAGCAGACCTCGCTTTAGCCTTCTGCCTTGACCTGCAACGGACTTTACGGCCTGACCTGCGGCTGGTGGCCATGTCCGCCACAGCGGAAACAGAGCGACTGGCCGCCCTGATGAACGCCCCTGTGCTGACCAGTGAAGGCAGGATGTATCCGCTCACCGTGCAGCACGCCAAACGGGATATTCCGCATCTGCGTGACCTCCCTGCTGTCACCGCTTCCGCCGTGCGGCAGGCACTGGCGGACACGAAGGGTGATATTCTGGTCTTTCTGCCCGGCACCGGAGAAATCCGGCGCACGGCTCAGCTGCTGGAAGACTGCCGCGCAACAGTTCTGCCGCTGCATGGGGAACTCCCCCCGGCAGAACAGGCGCTGGTATTGCGCCCCGGCCCACCGGGGCAAAGGCGCGTTATTCTGTCCACCTCCATTGCGGAAACATCGCTAACGGTGCCGGGCGTGCGTGTGGTGGTGGATTGCGGCTTCCGGCGTGCCCCGCGCTTTGATGCCGGAGCAGGGCTTTCCCGGCTGGAAACGCTCCGTATCTCCCGTGCCGC
>NZ_CALLXM010000241.1 GCF_937875265.1 uncultured Acetobacter sp.
CACGGGCAGGCCCGTCATCATGGCTTCGATAATGGACATGGGCAGCCCTTCAAAATGGCTGGGCAGCGTAAAAATATCGGCAGCGGCCAGAACAGCAGGCGTATCGGCCCGGTAACCCAGACATTTCAGACGTGGGCCAAGGGCGGCCTGTGCTTCAGCAAAACAGGTGTCCAGTGTGGCCCCGTGGTCTGAGGTTAAGCGTTCCCCCACCACCCACAGTTCGGCATCGGGCACGCGGCGCATGGCCTCCAGCAGCTCCGGGTATCCCTTATGGCGTACCAGACGAGAGACCACGATAATGACTGGAATATTCTCTGCTGTGCCCAGCTCCTGCCGGATACGCGCGCGCGCTGCCGGGTCTGGCCGGAAGCAGCGGCTATCCCGCCCATTGCCAATGGCTATGGGGTTGCGGGCAATGTGCAGCCGCCGGGCATCATTAGCTTCTTCCTGCGAGACGGTGAGGTACACATCCGTAATGCGTCCGCAGAGAAATTCCAGAACCAGCGCCAGCCTGCGTCTGAGCACGGACCCCGGCTGATTGAACAGAAAACCGTGGCAGGTATAGGCAATGCGCGGCACGCCACAAAGTTTAGCGGCAACGCGGGCCAGAATGCCACTGATGGGCATATGGGCATGCACCATATCCGGCTTTTCCCGCCGGATGAGTTGCACCAGAGCCCAGAAGGCCCGGGCTTGCGCAACGGGAGAAAAAGACCGGGCAAAGGGTAGCGTTTCCACCCGGAACCCGGCCTGCCGAGGTGGCGTAACCAGCGGGCCATCTGCACAGACGCCCACCACTTCATGCCCATCGTCCCGCAGGGCGGTCATGAGGGGTAAAAGGAAGTGGTTTAGTGAAAAATCGACGTTCGTGACTTCAAGAATTTTCACGCCCGGCCTTACTCAGTCATCAGGGTTAAAGCCCAGCGGACAGGGCGCATAGCGGGTGTGGGCGGCGGCCCGATCGGAGCAGGTTCAGGCTGCTTAGCCTGAGTTTGCGCAGCGGGGGGCTGGTTTGCAGCGGGGGCCTGCTCGGCAAACAGGGCCTGTGCCATGCTCAGCGTTTCCTGCTCAGTCTGCCCTGCCGTGTCTGTCTGCGCCAAGTCATGTGTGCTGGCGGCCTGATGCGGCCAGCTATCGGCCGGAGGGGCATCATGTAGCAACGGCTGGAACGCGTCTTCCTCGCTCGCCTGCTGCGGTGTGGCGTGAGGGGGCGCGTCATGCGTATACCCGTTTGTATCCGGCTGGCTGTAGGCGTGTTCAGCAGAGGACGACGTAGCGGAATCATATTCTGCATGCGCAGAGTCTGCGTGGTCCTGCTCCGGGGTGTTCCCGGCGTAATAGGCATCCTGCTCGGCGGGTGTGTTGGGGTCTCCAGCTTGGTAAGAGGTGTCGTTTTCAGGTGCTGAGCTGTCTTGTGCGAACGCTGTTCCGTACTCTGCCTCGTCCTGTTCGCTTGCCGCGGCATTCTCGCCCTCTCCAGCAAGGAGTTCTTCTGGTGGCAGAGGGGCTTCCGGCGGGCAGAGAACAATCTGGAGAGAGTCCACGCGCTGCCCGCTGCCCAGATAGACACTGTCTTCCAGATAAGCGGGGACATTGGCCTGAAACAGCCAGCTTTCTTCCTGCGTGTAGAGCAGGAAGCCATGCTCAATTTCTTCTACGGTAATGTCAGGGTGCAGATGAAAGCGCACGCAGAAATTGCGGGTATCTGTTTCTTCCAGAGCTTCTGCCCCGCGCAGGGTCTGACCATCCTTGCCCATATAAAGCTGGCGGGAATACACACCACCGCCCTGAGGCTTGTAGCCATCATGCGTCATATGCAGCCAATGCGCGCCATTCTGGGTGGCATGAGCGCGTGTTACGTTTGGTTTGCGGGTTATGGTGCCGCTTTGATCCCGCTCAATGGGGGATAAGCCGCCCATTTCCAGTACGGAGTGTGCTGCGGGGTAGCGCAGGGCTTCAGTCCAGCCACGCTGGGTGCTGGCGCCGCAGTTCACAATAATCCTCTGCCGACCAGAAGAAAATTCAAAGGAGAGCATGCCTGCATGCGCCGTGCTGTCATACCCGGCAGGGGCGGGGCCCGCGGCATCCGCAAACAGCATGGCGCGCCCGCTTGTCAGGCGCATATAGCCGCTTTCTGGCAGGCTGGCAGCCACCACGCGCCCGCGGGAGGCACGGTTGAGCACCTGCTCGATAAGCTGTGGGTCACGTTCCCGGCTGCCGTTAAACAGCATCAGCCCGCCATCAGCATGGCGCATGGCGCGCAGGGCAGGTGCAGCGCGGTCTGCCGCTTCCATCAGGCGGGTGGGCAGCGGGAGGCGGGCGGTCTGGAGAATACTGAGCATTTCTGCCAGTTCCCGCACGGCCTGAAACTGGTCTTCCGGGCAACGGGTAATATGGCTGCCATCGGCAAGAAACTGCTGCTCAATCTCGTGCTCTATCAGTTTGAGATAGCGCGACAGAAACTCCTGATGGTCCGGGATAGCCACCGCCACGGCCAGAAGGCCTTTCAGGGCTGTCAGTGCACGCCAGCCACGGGCTTCTTCCGGCATCAGCGCCATGATGGAACGCGCTTCCATAATCAGCGTGGCCATTAGGTTTTGCCGGAAATCATCATCCGCAGCGGCAGCAAAAAATTCGTAATAGGAAAGCCATGCTGCCAGACGCGCCCCGGTAATGGAGGGGTCTGCCACCGGGCGTTCAGAGGCGGGCTGGCCCATCCAAGTGGCGACCATGCTGCGCGCTTTTATACGAGCGGATTCTGCACCGAGCTCCCGCAGATCCCGTAGCCAGGTAAATCCTTGCAGCCACCGGCGATACTCTTCCGGCCACGCGGGGTTGTCCCACTGTAAATGCTGGAGATGGCGCACAACGCCCTCAAAAACGCTCTGGTTCCGTACCAGTCGTTCCCCAACGGTGGGATTGCCTGGCCAGAGGTCTCGTAATGTCAGGGCTGGGGCGGCTGGCACACGGCTAAAACCGCCCAGCGGGTTACGCATGGCAAAAGTCAGACGGGCATCACGGGTCCAGCGGCGCAAGGGCATCAGGCAGGGGGTGCTCCGAAGTGAGGGGGCAGGGAAAACAGCAGGTTTGTCAGCAGTGGTACAGGCCTGCGCGGGGAGAGGGAATGATCTGTATCATGCTGTAACAGGTTGCCGGAGGGCTTTAATCGCCGCCGCATAGTCTGGCTGTGCGTAAATGGCGCTTCCGGCAATCAGCACATCCGCACCGGCTTCTATGGCTAGCGGGGCGCTTTTTGGGTCAATCCCACCATCGACAGCTAAACGGATATCACGGCCCGTTTCCGTAATCATGTCGCGCAGGCGACGGATTTTTGGCAGCTGGCTGGTCAGGAATTTCTGGCCACCAAAGCCCGGATTGACGCTCATGACCAGAATGACGTCCACCATATCCATAATTTCACTTATGGCTTCAGGGGGCGTGGCCGGGCACAGCACAATGCCGGGTTTGGCCCCAAGGGCGCGGATGTGTTGCAGGGAACGATGGGCGTGCGGCCCGGCCTCAATATGAATAAGGATATGGTCCGCCCCGGCCTTGGCAAAAGCTTCCAGATACGGCTCCGCAGGTTCGATCATCAGATGCACGTCAAAAGGCAGCGTGCTGTAGGGGCGCAGCGCTTTAACCACCTGCGGGCCAAAGGAAATGTTGGGCACAAAATGCCCATCCATAACGTCCAGATGAATCCAGTCTGCCCCGGCCTTGGCCACGGCCTGCACTTCCTCGCCCAGGCGGGCGAAGTCGGCGGCAAGAACGCTGGGAGCAATGAGGGGGCGGGTTACAGAGTGCATAGCATTTCTTATCCGCAATCCCGTCGCCCGACGCAACTCTGTTAAAGTGCCTTGAGTGGATTGTTACGCAGGCACGGTGAAACGAGCGGCAAAAAAACCGTCCATACTGCCCTTGCCCAGCCACATGCCCGGATGGGTACGCAGCCAGCCTTCCGGTGTAAGGGCTTCCGGCAAGAAGGAAAGTTCTTCCGGCGTGAAGGGGGAAGGCACCAGCCCCATTTCCTGCGCCGCGCGGGCACGGGCCGGACCTTCTTCTTCTTGCAGGGAGCACACAGCGTAAATCAGCCGGCCACCGGGGCGCAGCATGGATTTAGCCGCAGCCAGAAGCCTGTCCTGCCCGGCTGTCAGCGTAGTCAGGTCTCGTGGCTGTTTGACCCACAGCACATCCGGGTGGCGACGTGCCGTGCCGGTAGCAGAGCACGGAGCATCCAGCAGAATAGCGTCAAACAGCGCCTCAGGCTTCCACGTCGTGGCGTCGTCCTGCACGATGTGCACAGAACAGCCCAGCCGCTCCATGTTTTCTTTCAGGCGCACCAGACGGCTGGCGTTCTGTTCAACTGCTGTCACGTCCGCACCGGTGGCGGCAAGCTGGGCGGTTTTGCCGCCAGGGGCTGCGCACAGATCGGCCACACGTTCACCCGGTTTTACAGCCAGCAGGCGGGCCGGGAGGGTTGCAGCGGCATCCTGCACCCAGAATGCGCCCTCTTCATACCCCGGCAGTTCCGTCACGCGGGTGCCGGCAGGTAGACGAATGGAGCCATTGGGGAGCAGTTCCCCGCCTTCTGGCGCTGTGGCACCGGCGCGCAGGGTGATGTCCAGCGGGGCTTCATGACTGATGCCCTCAGCAACGGCGCGGGCAACCCCTTTACCTAACGTGTTCCAGGACTTCCAAAGCCATGTAGGAATATTCAGGCGCGGCTGATCCAGCCCGTGCAGCAGGATCTGCCCCTGATCCGCTACCTTGCGCAGCACGGCGTTGGACAGCCCCGCAAAAGGAGCCAGTTTGCGCCGACGTAGCAGAGACACCGTTGTGCCAACAGCAGCATGCGGCGGCGTTTCCAGAAACAGCAGCTGCGCACAGCCCATCATCAGCGCCACGCGCACAGGCTCGGGCGGCTTTTTGCGCAGGAACGGTTCCAGCACGACGTGTAGCGTACCCATATGACGCAGCGTTGCGGCGGCCAGACGATGGGCAGCAGCACGGTCCCGCGCCGGGGCCTCGTGCTCGTTTGCTGAGCGGGAGAGGCTGGTTTCCAGCATGCGCCGGTCTTCCACCACACCGCACAAAATATCAAAGGCGACGTCCCGCGTGGGGTCAGCAGGCTGGGGGGCGTTATCCCGACGGGATGCGCTGCGTCTGGGGTTACGGGGGCGACGGGGTTCTGCTGTCATCAACTCACTATCTGTTCAGGCAATCAGGTCAGGCCATAATGGCGGAGGGAGGCGGCAGGCGAACCTGCCGGAGCATCAGGCCACCAGCAGGGCGGCATCTGCCAGGGTGGGAGTGTTGCTCTTGTCCAGATAGCGGCGCAGCACACCGGGATAGAGCAGGTGTTCCTGCCGCAGTACGCGTGCGGCAAGGGCTTCGGCAGTGTCGTCCGGTAAAACCGGTACCGCTGCCTGCCCTAGAATAGGGCCTTCATCCATGCCTTCTGTTACCAGATGCACGGTGCAGCCGTGGATACGCACTCCGGCTTCCAGCGCACGCTCATGCGTATGCAGGCCGGGGAAAATTGGCAGCAGGCTGGGATGGATGTTCAGCATCTTCCCGGCCCACTGTGTGGTGAGGAACGGGGTAAGCAGGCGCATATAGCCAGCCAGACACACCACTTCCGCACCGGCCTTCAGCAGGGCCGCATGCACGGCGCGTTCATGGGCGTCACGGTCTTTTTTATACGCACGATGATCAATCGCGACAGTCTCAAGCCCCGCCGCGCGGGCCATGTCCAGCCCCGGAGCATCCGGCTTGTTGCTGAGCACAAGACAGATGCGGGCAGGAAAATCCGGGTGTGTGCAGGCCTCAATCAGCGCCGTGGCGTTACTGCCCCGGCCACTGAGCAGAATGGCAACCGGGGTTTTGGGCGTCTCACTCATGCTGCGTGAAAATCCGGGGATGCAACCATCTTCAGGTCTGCTTTTGCAGTGCTGTCTGCTGCTTTGGCAATATGGCCGATCAATGTGCCCTCTTCGCCCATATCTTTCAGGCGAGCCAGAACGTCGTCCGGTTTGGGGGTGATCAGCACCATGCCGACGCCACAGTTGAACACGCGCAGCATTTCTTCATTAGCCACATCACCCGTGCGGGCCAGCCAGTTGAAGACAGGCGGCACCGGCCATGTGTTTTCAATCACGGCGTCCAGCCCGTTGGGCAGAATGCGGGGCAGGTTGCCCGGCAGGCCGCCGCCGGTAATGTGGGCTGCGGCATGCAGAAGGCCTGCGCGGTGCAGGTCCAGCACGGTGCGTACGTAGAGTTTTGTGGGGGTGAGCAGGGCTTCACCCAGATTTTTGCCCGGTGCGAAGGCTGCCGGGTCTGTCCAGGCCAGATGCGCATCCGCCACAATGCGGCGCACCAGAGAATACCCGTTGGAATGCACGCCGCTGGAGGGCAGGGCAATCAGCGCATCCCCTTCCGCAATGCCTGCGGGCAGCAGGGCGGAGCGTTCTGCTGCACCAACGGAGAAGCCGGCCAGATCATAATGGCCATCGGCATACATGCCGGGCATCTCAGCGGTTTCACCACCAACCAGAGCACAGCCGGACTGCTCACAGCCCTGCGCAATGCCGCGCACAACCTTGGCAGCACTTTCAACAGAGAGGCGGCCCGTTGCAAAATAATCCAGGAAGAAAAGCGGTTCTGCACCCTGAACAATCAGGTCGTTCACACACATGGCAACCAGATCGATCCCCACCGTTTCATGCAGCCCGGTTTCAATGGCCAGGGTCAGCTTGGTGCCAACGCCATCGGTGCAGGACACCAGAACGGGGTCTTTAAAGCCTGCGGCCTTCAGGTCGAACAGCGCGCCGAATCCGCCAAGCCCACCCATGGTGCCGGGGCGGTCTGTTGCTTTGGCGGCGGGTTTGATGGCGTCAATCAGGGCTTCTCCCGCTTCAATGTCCACGCCGGAGTCACGATAAGTGAGGCGGGAAGAGGGAGAATTGGAAGAAGACGTCATGACGGGTGCTCTTGGTCTGAAAGGGGTCGATGTAACGGATCGGGTAGGGTAGGAATCCCTGAGGACAGTCTTTACGGCAGGTGAAGCAACACGCAAAGCGGCATGAAACGGATTATGGAAACAAATGAAGCTGCGCAGCAGCCTGAGGCAGACGGAAAGGAGGGTCTCGTGACCGGGCAGATCGCTCTGCCGTTCGCGTATCGGCCCCGATTCGGACGCTCAGATTTTGTGGCCGCTCCGTCCAATGCGGCGGCGCGAGGCTGGGTGCTGGATGCGGAAGCCGTATGGCGCTGGCCCGAAGGCCGTATGGCCCTGTGGGGTGAGGGCGGCACGGGCAAAACGCATCTGCTCTCCGTCTGGGCGGCACGGCATGGTGCGCCTGTTATTGAAGGCCTGCGCCTGAATGCGCGTGATGTCGCCAATCTGTTTGATGAAGGCGGGTTCCGCGCACTGGCGCTGGATAACGCGGATAAGGTGCGGGAAGAGGCTGATCTTCTGCACCTGATTAATCTGGTGCGGGAACGGCGGATGGCATTGCTCATGGCCGGGCGGGCCTCCCCCGCGCGGTGGCCGGTGCATTTGCCTGATCTGGCAAGCCGCCTGCGGGCCACGGCCTCTGTGCCCATTGGGCAGGCGGAAGAAGATTTACTGCGTCGGCTGTTCCTGCGTCTGCTGGCTGAACGGCAGATGGTGGTGGCGCAGCCGGTGACGGAATGGCTGTTGCGGCGCCTGCCGCGCAATGCCGGGGCGATTCGGGATATGGCGGCCCGGCTGGATCAGGCCGCGCTGGCTTCGGGCGAGAAGGTAACACGGGCTCTGGCTGCCGGTGTTCTGGAAGCTCTGCTGGAAGACGATGCTGCACAAAGACCAGAGTAAGTGGGCAGGGGAAGGCGGTGTTCCGTCTTGCTCTGCGGGCGTGTCTGGGTCACTGTGCAAAACGATTTTGTTATAGTGTAACATTAATTTGAAGGTGGTTTTTGCATCATGAGCAGCTTTTTCAAGCGTTCTCTGTTGCCTCTGGCGGTGCTGGCCTGCGCTCCGGCGGTTCTTCCGTCCATTCCCTTCGCGCATGCGGATGAGGGAATGTGGACCATGGATCATCTGCCTGCGGAGCTGATGAAGCAGCGTTACGGCTTTACCCCCACCGCCGCATGGACGGAACGGGTGACCAAGGCGTCTGCTCGTCTGGCGCTGGGCTGCTCGGCCTCGTTTGTTTCAGCAGACGGGCTGGTGATGACCAACCACCATTGCGCAAATGAATGCCTCCAGCAGCTTTCCGGCAAAGGGAAAAATTATTTTCAGGATGGCTACAGCGTTAAAGGCCAGACGGATGAGCAGCGCTGCCCCGCTATGGAGCTGAACCAGTTGGACAGCATTACAGATGTAACGGAGCGGATGCAGACGGCTCTGCGCGGCAAAGACGGCGCGGCCTACACCACTGCCCGTCAGGCCGAAGAAAGTGCCATTGAAAAAGAATGCGCCGGGGATGACGCCAAGAAATGGCGCTGCGATGTGATCAGCCTGTATCACGGCGGCCGCACGGCCCTGTATCGTTATCGGCGCTATCAGGATGTGCGCATGGTGATGGCACCGGATCAGAACGCAGCCTTCTTTGGCGGAGACCCGGATAACTTTAACTTCCCGCGTTATGATCTGGATATGGCGTTCCTGCGTGTTTACGAAAACGGGAAACCCGCCAAGGTTGATGCCTTCCTGCCGTTTGACCCCGCAGGCCCGAAAGAAGGGGAGCTGGTGTTCACGTCCGGTAATCCGGGCTCCACGGAACGGGAAGTGCCGCTGGCTGATCTGGAATTTTCCAGAAACGTGACGGTGCCATTTATTGTCGATAATTATTCCGCGCTGGATGGAGCACTGTGGCAGTATAGCCGTGAAAATGCGGCCCATCATCAGGAAGCACAGGAACGTATTTTCGGGATTGAAAACAGTCTGAAGGTCTATCGTGGCCGCGTGGCTGTTCTGTCCGACCCCAAATTGCTGGATGGTAAAGCCAAAAGTGAAGCCAGCCTGCGGGACTGGATTAACGCAGACCCCAAACGCAAAGAAACGTATGGTGATCCGTGGGCTAAAAATGCTCAGGCGCTTGCCGTCAAACAGCGTATTTTCAAGCCGTATGTGATGCTGGAAGGCTCTTTTGGGATTCAGGGAGAACTCTTCCAGTATGCCAAACTGCTGGTGCGTGCCGCCAGTGAGCGCCAGAAGCCCGATGCTGAGCGTCTGACGGCGTATCATGATGCCCGTCTGCCTGCACTTGAAGCTGAGCTTGGTTCAACGGCTCCTGTCTATCCTGATCTGGAAAAAACAGAACTCGCCTTTTCTCTGACCAAACTGCGGCAGGTGCTTGGTGCGGATGATGAGATGGTGAAGCTGGTTCTTGGTAAGGCCTCACCGGAAGATCTGTCAGAAACCTTGGTGAAGGGCACGAAGCTGGCTGACCCCAAGGTGCGTCTGGACCTGTGGAAAGGCGGCGCAGAAGCTATTGCGGCCTCTCAGGACCCGATGATTGTGCTGGCCCGCAGCATCGAACCCCAGACTCGCGCCCTGCGGAAGCAGATGGATGATGACGTTGCAGCACCGTCCCGTCAGGCAACGGAAGCAATGGCTAAAGCCCGCTTTGAGCGTGATGGTGTGTCCTCCTACCCGGATGCAACGTTCACGCAGCGTCTGTCTTTCGGTCAGGTGAAGGGCTGGGATGAAAACGGAAAAGCTGTGCCAGCCTTTACGCATTTCTCAGGCCTGTATGATCGGGCGACCGGGTCTGACCCGTTCAAGCTGACCAAGCCCTGGCTGGATGCCAAGGCGCATGTCAACATGAAAACCCCGTACGATTTCGTGTCGACCAATGACATTATCGGCGGCAATTCAGGTTCTCCGGTTATTGATTCTCAGGGCCATGCCGTGGGGCTGATTTTTGATGGCAATATCCATTCTCTGGGTGGAGATTTCTATTATGATGAAAGCACCAACCGTGCTGTTGCTGTGGATACAGCCGCCATCATGGAAGCATTGAAGGTCGTTTATAAAAATCAGGCGCTGGCTAATGAGCTTTCTCAGGGACACCTCTGAGCCCTGACGGCGGACTAACATGGCCCCGCTGCGTGCGGCGTGGGCCTTTCACGTATTTTGGAAGACACTCTCGGGAATGAGAAAGACATAAAACCGTAACATGTGGCATTCTTTTCCAGCCCGACAGCTATAGAGTAGGGTGCGTAAACTTAAGAGATTATAAAATCAGGTGCCTGCAAGCTGGTGCAGGTGGATATGGGCTAACAGAGGAGAGTGGGTGTGACGACGGCGCAGGATAAAAAGACGGGTAAAGCAGCCGGTGCCAGCGTGCCCGCCCGCAGACGCACTCCGGCAGCAGCAAGCCGAACCAGAAGAAAGCCGGTCCAGAAAAAAGTGACGCTGGAGATGCCAGAGCGGTTCATCAACCGTGAACTGTCCTGGCTGGCCTTTAACCAGCGCGTGGTGGAAGAGGCGGATAATCCGCGCAATCCCTTGCTGGAACGCCTGCGTTTTTTGTCTATCAGCGCCAGTAATCTGGACGAATTTTATTCCGTGCGGGTGGCTGGCCTCGTCGGGCAGGTGCGCGAAGGGCTGGTCGCGTTCTCCCCCGATGGCCTGACGCCAGCAGAACAGCTGGACGCAGTGCGTGAACGCTGTGCACAGCTGTTGCGCGAGCAACAGCGTATCTGGGTAGAAGTGCGTGGTCTGCTGGCTGATGCCGGTGTGGTGCTGTGTGAGCCATCTGATCTGGATGAAGCAGACTGCACATGGCTGCAAAACTGCTTTATGGACCGTATTTTCCCCGTTCTGACTCCGCTGGCGGTAGATCCGGCGCACCCGTTGCCGTTTATCCCCAATATGGGTCTGGCACTTGGCCTGCGTCTTCTGCTGGCTGAAAACGGCGCGTTTGCCATGAATGCGCTGATCCTGCTGCCTGCACAGGTAGAACGATTTATCCGTCTGCCTGCCAAGGATACTTCGGGTAACCGAACCATCCGCTTTATCCGTCTGGAAGATCTGATTACCCTGTGCATGGACCAGCTGTTCCCCGGCCTTGTGGTGGGAGAGAGCGGCATGCTGCGCGTGGTGCGCGATACGGACGTAGAATTTGAGGATGAGGCGGAAGACCTTGTCCGCTCTTATGAAAGTGCGCTGAAACGCCGCCGCCGTGGTGTGGTGATCCATCTGGATATGGAAAAACGCGTGCCGACTGAACTGGCGGACGCAGTTGCCTCAGGTCTGGACCTGCCGCAGGAGGAAATAGCTGTCCATTCCGGTATGATCGGGGTGGTGGACCTCAAGCAGATGATTGTGGATGATCGTCCCGATCTGCTGTTCCCTCCCTACACGCCGCGTTTCCCGGAACGGATTTTGGACTTCAACGGGGATTGCTTTGCTGCCATCCGGGCGAAGGACCTGCTGGTTCATCACCCGTTTGAAAGCTTTGATGTGGTGGTGCAGTTCCTGCGTCAGGCTGCACTCGACCCGAACGTGATTGCTATCAAGCAGACGCTGTATCGCACGTCCCGCGACTCACCCATCGTCAAGGCACTGATTGAGGCGGCTGAGTCCGGTAAATCCGTGACAGCAATGGTGGAACTGCGGGCACGGTTTGATGAGGAAGCCAATATCCGCCTCTCCCGCGCGCTGGAAGCGGCCGGGGTGCAGGTGGTGTTTGGGTTTGCAGACCTGAAAACCCACGCCAAGCTCAGCCTCGTGGTGCGGCGTGAGGGCAATCAGGTGCGGTCCTACGCGCATTTTGGCACGGGCAACTATCACCCGATTACGGCCAAGATTTATACGGATCTCTCCTTCTTTACCTGCAAGCCGGAACTGGCGCGGGATTCCGCTCGCCTGTTCAACTACGTGACCGGCTATGCCATGCCGGCCAAGATGGAAGCTATTTCCTTCTCCCCCATCACCATTCGCAGCACGTTGCGGGAGCTGATTGAGGAAGAAATTGCTCATGTCAAAGCCGGGCGTCCGGGTACCATCTGGCTGAAGATGAACGCGGTGGTGGACCCGGATCTGATTGATTGCCTGTATCGTGCCTCCTGTGCCGGTGTGCGGATTATTGGTGTGGTTCGCGGTATCTGCTGCCTGCGGCCCGGTGTGCCGGGGCTTTCTGAAAACATCCGTATCAAATCCATTGTCGGGCGCTTTCTGGAACATTCCCGTATTCTTGCGTTTGGTAACGGCCACCGTCTGCCCTCACGCCATGCCAAGGTCTATCTCTCGTCAGCAGACTGGATGACGCGGAACATGGACTGGCGGGTGGAAAGCCTGGTGCCTGTCACCAACCCGACCGTGCATGCCCAGATGCTGGGCCAGATCATGGTGTCCAACCTCAAGGACAACCTGCAATCCTGGGGGCTGGAAGCTAATGGCACATGGCGCAGGCTGACACCGGGCAACCGGCCTTTCTCAGCGCATGAATGGTTCATGACGCATCCGTCTCTCTCGGGCAGAGGGTCCGCAGCGCATGAAACACCACTGCGTGCACCGGCCTCCTTACCCACGTCAAAAGACCTGATGTTTGATGATTGATTATAGCCGGTGGTGCGGGAAAATCAGAATGCGGCTTTTCGGCGTCTGTTCTCTGTTTTCGTGAACGATTTTCGGGAGTAGAGTGCCGCCCATGCAGACTGATATGCCGCGCCGTTCGGCCGTTGTTGATCTTGGGTCCAATTCTGTGCGCCTCGTCGTGTTCGAGGGCGTATCGCGCAACCCTGTGCCTATTTTTAACGAAAAGGCCGTGTTGCGCCTTGGCCGGGGCCTGACGGCAACGGGTAAGCTGAATGAAGAAGGCGTTCAGATGGCCATGGAAGTGCTTAGCCGCTTCCATGCCATTGCCCGTGCCATGAACGCAGACCCGTTTGAAATTCTGGCGACCGCTGCGGTGCGGGATGCGCTGAACGGGCCTGAGTTTGTGGACGCCCTGCGCAAAAACATGCCGGGTGTGCCCATCCGTATTTTGAGCGGAGAAGAAGAGGCTGATCATTCTGCCATTGGCGTGATGTGCGGCATCCCCGGAGCAAATGGTCTGGTAGCGGATGTTGGCGGGGGGTCTCTGGAGCTGATCCGTCTGACGCAGGATGGCCGCCATGATGCCAATACCCTGCCGCTGGGCGTTATTCGCCTGAGTGACCGCGCTAAAGGAGATCTGAGCGTAGCCCGCACACTGGCCGATGAGGATATCGGGCGTGTTAAATGGCTGTCTCAGGTTAAAGGCGGTACGCTGTATCTGGTTGGTGGGGCGTTCCGTGCGCTAGCCCGCCTTCATATTGCCCGCATGCAGTATCCGCTGAACATCGTGCACTATTATACGCTGGGTCTGGAAGAAGCGCGGGAAATGACGGGCTGGCTGCTGCATGCACAGCGCCGCAGTCTGGAGCGCTTGCCTGGTGCCCCCAAAAAACGTCTGGATGATGTGCCGTTTGCCGCCACCGTTCTGCGCAGGTTGTTGCGCAAAGTGCATCCTGAGCGAGTGGTATTCTGCGTCGATGGGCTGCGGGAAGGGTGGTACATGCTTAATGTCGCCCCTGACTGCCTGCCGGAAAACCCGATGGAGGTCGTCGCGCGTGATATGTGCGCCCGGCTGGGGCGGAGTAAGACACTGCCAGATGTGCTCTACCGCTGGACAGATGGTTTGTTGCCCAATGAAAGCGAGACTGAGCGGCAGTTACGGCGCATTGCCTGTATTCTCTCTGATGTGGGAAGTCACGATCATCCGGAATACCGAGCCGAGCAGACTTACTGGCGCATCCTGCGGTTGCAGGGTGTGGGGTTTGATCATGAAGCCCGTGCGTGGCTTTCTTTGGCTCTTGCCGCGCGATATGCGGCGGATGTCAATGCTGATTTTCTGGCAACCTCCCGTACATTGCTGAGCGAGCCTGCATGGCGGCAGGCCATCGTGCTTGGGCAGGCTCTGCGTCTGGCGTATTCGCTTTCCGGCGGCACGGCGGTGTTGCTGGATGGCACGGCTCTGCTGTGGCAGCGTAAGGAGCTGGTGCTCAAACTTGTGTCATCTCGTGTGGCTGTACGGGGTGAAACTGTAGGGCGTGGGCTGACCCGCCTTGGGCAGGCCCTGAATGTTCCCACTCGCTTTGAATCTGATCTGGAAGGCTGAACAGCCCTCTTTATCCCCTGTTTTTTGTCAGGATCAGAACTGTGTGGCGGGCAGGGCATAGGGGCACTGCGCCGCCCGGCATGGCTATAGGGCTGGACAAGCCGCAGCGTTCTGGGCACCTTAATTTTCAGACATCTGCCAGGTTCTGGCAGCGAGAGCTGGCCTGCCGGACTGGCAGGTGAGGGTGCTTATCCTGCGGAGATGGGGATTTATGACCAGTAGTCAGCGGAAAAAATCACGTGTCTTCTGATGAGATAGTCGATCCGACAGTGCAGAACGATGCGTCGGTGCGTCGTGTCCTGCTGCATCTGGTTCTTCCTTTTGGAAGCCTGCTTCTGGTGGTGGGAGCCATTATAGCCATTGGCCTGCACTCCTACCGCTCCACGCGGACCGGTGTTGTGGCGCTCACTCATGAGCTGCTGGGCGCAGTCCAGCAAAATATTTCTCAGGAAGTGTCTGACTACATCATGCCTGCCGTGGCTGGGAATACAATCGCCAGCGGTATGATTGCGCATGCACCGTCTCAGGTGGCGGACCGTGTCTTCTATTCCTACGGTGCAGCCATGCTGCAAAGCGTGCCGCAGTTGCAGTCCTTTTATCTGGGGGACGAAGATGGCCATTTCCGCCTGATTACCCGTGGACCAAACGGCAAGAATGAAGAACGTACTACGTTTGAAGTGCGAGATGGCAAACAGGTTTATCATCGTGAATTTTATACGATTGATGGCGTAAAAACCGGCGAGGAATATACGGACGCCACAGGGTATGACCCGCGTAAGCGCCCGTGGTTTACCAAAACGGAAGGAAAGACAGAAACCCAGTGGACGCAGCCCTATCTGTTTCCGTCCGCACGCCAGTTTGTCATGACCAGTTCCCTGCGGTTCAAGGGAGCCAACGGGCATACTTATGTTTTTGCGACTAATATTTCTCTGAATGAACTCAGTGCATTCCTTGACCATCTGAAGGTCGGTAAAACTGGAAATGCTATTATTCTGGATAGCAAAGGCCGGGTCATGGCGGGCCGTAACATCATGCAGCAGGCTGAAGCGGCAGGATGGGACCCGAATAAAATGCTGCTGGACCCCAAAACCCATCCTGTTTTTGCCCGAGGTTATGACCATTACCGTGTGCGGGGCTTTGGCCCGCGCAGCTTTGAGCTGAACAACAAGCGCTACGTTACCATTGCCTCCCCGCTGAAAAGCTCCGCAGAAGGCTGGATATTACTACTGTCCGCCCCGGAAAACGATTTTGCCAGCTTCGCCCGCCAGAGCAGCCAGCAGAGCCTTCAGTTTGCCGGGATCATTATTGTGTTCTCGCTGGTGCTGGCCGGGTTCCTTGTGCGGCAGGTGCGACGCTCGGAACGCACAACGCGCAAGCTGGCCCAGCAGGGCGTGCAGATTACGCATGAAAGTGCGGCAGTGCAGCAGGTGGCCTCTACTCCCCGCCTGTTTGACCCCACAGCAGAACCTCTGGTGCTGACAGAGCAGCTCGTGCACGTTACTGATGCGCACCGGGCCAGCATCTGGCGTCTGCTTCATAATGGTGCCGCGATGATCTGCGAAGATTCGTATGATCAGAAGCAGGATGCCCATTCAGGTGGTTTTGAAATGTCCCGCACCGAGCTGGGGGCATTTTTTGAAACCATTGAATCCGGCGATATTCTGAGTGTTGATAATGCCGCCACGGATGAGCGGACAACGCAGTTTGAACGTCTTGTCATGCGTGAACTGGGCACCAGAATGCTTTCGGTCTACCCCATTCATGGCCCTAAGGGGATAGTGGGGGCCGTGGTGCTGGAAGATGCCCATATGGCTCCGCATCTGCTGTATTTTGTGGATCTTATGGCCTCTATTGCCGGAATCCGTCTGGCTGAGACGGCTGATGATGCTGAAAGTGGGCATAGCCTGCCTGCTGATGAAGTCTCTGGTGCTGCCAACTCCGCCGTACCTCTGCCTGCCCCGCATTTTGATAATATGCTGGTGCGTGCACCGCAGGTGTCTGACGTCATCACATCCGGAATTTATCCGTCCGTTGCGGTGCTGGTCATCACTTTTTCTGATCCGGTGGTGGATGGTGACACGGAAACGCAGAACCTGCTGAAGCTGATTAATGTGCTGGCAACAGATGTACAGCGTATTTCCAAAGAACGCGGGCTGTTTGCCGTAGAAGTGGCAGGCCACCGGATGATCTGCATGGCGGGCTGCACAGCGCAGGAAGACCCAACGGCCATTATCCGTATTGCTGATGCTGCGCTGACCATGCGGGAAACTTTTATGGCGGCATTGGCTGCGGCTAATCTGGAGCCGGTTTTTGCCATGGGGCTGGATTACGGTGCGGCCTTTGGTGGTGCTGTGGGGGAAGACCCGAAAGTATTTAACCTTTGGGGGCAGACGGTCTCTCTTGCCGAACTGATGGCGCAGGGCGCGAGCGATGGTGGTACCATTCAGGTAACAGACCGCGTGTATATGGCGTTGCGTGACCGGTATCTGTTCCGTTCTCGGGGCTCCTTCTTTGCTCCACATCTCGGTCTTGGCCGGGCCTATGTTCTGGCAGCGCGCCGATGAGTGGTGAGAATGACCCCCGTGCACCGGATGGTGAGCGGGACCCTATTCTTGAGGCTGATGCTTCCACACACCCGCAACACAGGCAGAAGTTTGTGCTGCACCAGTGGGTCCGTGAGAAGCTGGCTTGGCTGGGTCGGTTGACGAGGCGGCAGATCCGCTTTTTCCTGATCATGCTGGGTGCAAGCTGGGGCGTTATTTTTGAGAGTTTTCGTTCTCATTCCTGGCGGCGGACAGTACGGTTCGAGTTCGCCGCAACCCTGACCAGCGTGATTGCAGGTGGCCTGGTTGCCACCCTGTTTGCCGGAACACTGACCGGAGTAGCAGCGGTCTCGCAGACCATTTACTGGCTGGGTCTGGCTGGGATGGCCAAAATGACCGGCACTATTCTGGTGGATGTTGTTATTCGGGAAATTGCTCCCATTCTGGTGGGTATTTTGCTGTTGGGCCGGAATGGCATGCTCTCGGTCACGGAGCTGGGGCTACTGACAACAGGGGGCGAAATCCGTTCCATGCAGGCACAGGGGCTGGACCCTTTTCTGTTGCTGGTCATGCCGCGCACGCTGGCTTTTACTGTGGGCGGGTTTACTCTCGGAATCCTGTTTTCGTTCGCAGCACTGGTCACAGGCTACGTCATCAGCCGGATTTCCGGTGTGGTGACCAATCCTGTCTGGACGTTTTTGTACGATGTGATCACGGCCATGTCTCGAGCGGACTATCTGATCATTCCGCTCAAATTCATCACCGTCGGTTTTGTTGTGGGGCTGGGTGGCTGCCTGACCGGGCTGACTGCCACCAGTGAAGACAATCTGCGAACCCTTCTGCCGCGTGGCTTTTCACGCGGGATGCTGATTGTGATGGCTGTCAGCGTGCTGTTCAGTCTGGATCTGTAAACGCCATGGATACACGCACCGTTGGTCCCCTTCTGGAACTGAACAAGGCTGTTCCGTCCTTTGAAGAAAGCGGACTGCCCCCCGTGCCCTTCAGCATGAAGCTGATGCCGGGGGACTGTATGGTGGTGGAAGCCAGATCCTCCTCCCGTGCGACTATGTTTGCAGATCTGTGCTCCGGACTTGTGCCGCTGGATGACGGTGCGGTGAAGTTTATGGGGCTGGACTGGGCCGGGCTGCATGACAGGGAGCTGAATGCTCTGCGTGGGCGCATAGGGCGTATTACCCGCAGGCCCAGCTGGCCAGAGTTCCTGAATACACACCTTGCCATCACGTTACAGCAACTGCACCATACCAGTCGCCCGCTGGATGAGGTGGTGGCAGAGGCGGCCCGGCTGGGTGAATTGTTTGGCCTGCCCGGCCTGCCGGTTTTACGGCCAAGCATGCTTTCTGATGCTGATTTGCTGAGGGCCGCATGTGTAAGGGCTTTTTTGGGGCGTCCCCGGTTGTTGCTTCTGGAAGACCCGCTGGAAGCAAGCCCTGTGGAACTGCAAAATCCGTTTTTAAGTGCGATAACGGACGCGCGGGACAGGGGGGCCGGTGTAATCTGGATTGTTAGGAACCATGCCATCTGGCAGGGCTACCGGCAGGGGATTACGAGTACGTGGCGCTTGGCTGATGACGGGCTTGTAGAAGTGCGAACGGCATAATGTTCCAGATCCGCTTACGACAGAAGATCAAACCACTCATTTCTCTGCGCTATGCGGATGAATGGGTCGGGTTCCTCGTGCTTCTCAGCGTGGTGCTGTTTGCCGGTGCCGTGATTGAGGCCGGTGTGCTGCAAAACTGGCTGACACCGCCTGCACGCCTGCACGTTACTCTGCCATCCTCAGGCGTGGGGGGGCTGACTGTGGGGAGTGATGTGCAGTTGCTCGGCACCCATGCAGGCACCATCCGTGCGGTCAAGCTCAACCCTTCGGGCGAGATGTATGCACAGGTGGATCTGGACCCGCAGGCCAAGCCGTTTATCCGGCGGGACAGCACGGCCATTATCCGTAAACAGTTTATTGTAACGGGTTCTTCCTATCTGGAACTCAGCCGCGGGCATGGGGACCCCATGGACTGGAGCTACGCGGTGCTGAGTGCCACGCCGGCTCCTAACCCGGCAGATCAGATTACGGCTACACTCAATGATATCCAGGCCCAGATTATGCCTGCCATCGCCAGTGCCCGGCACATGATGTCCGAACTGGATGCCACCATGACGGATATGCATGCTGGCAAAGGCACAGTCGGCCAGCTGCTGACCAATGATGAACTGCTCAAACAGGCGCAGGCCGCCGCTGTTTCTCTGAACACCGTGATCGACCGCCTCAAGCCGATTGAGCAGCAGGTTTCCGGCATCATGAATAAAACGGATGGGACCATGAGCAATCTGCGCTCTGCCTCGCATGATCTGAAAGGGGCAACCCCACATCTTCCTGCTATTGCGGGCAGTGTCGAAGCTAGCACGGCGGATCTGCCTGCACTGCTGGCTCAGGCACAAACCACGCTTTACGGGCTTGAAAAGCTGACAGACCAGCTGCGCGGCATCTGGCTGCTGGGTGGCCAGAAAACGACTAAAAAGAACCGTCTGGCTCCACGGCAGGTGCGGCCATGAGGCGCATTGTCTCTCTGACCCTGCTGGCCCCCTTGCTGCTGGCAGGGTGCGGTGGGGGAGCGGTTGAAGCCCCCTCTGCGCGGGATGATGCCGCGTGGGATCAGGCCATGACTGCCGGGCAGGACTCCTTTGAACTGGGGCGCTACAGCGTTGCCATAACCCAGTATCGCAAGGCAGCTGATCTGGCGTTGTTGCGTGATGATGGCGTGGCGGCATCTGAAGCCGGGTATGATCTGGCTGTGTCTCAGCTGGCGGGGGATGACCCGGCCGCAGCGATCAAAACTGTGCAGACCACCCGGCAGGCCGCCGCTGTGCGGGGTGAGACAGCGCGCCCGGAGTTTGATCTGATTGAGGCCGCAGCCCGTTACCGCCTGCGGCAATACCCGCAGGCCATTGCGCTGGCATCTGGTGGCATGGCGTCACCTGACACAGCCTATGTCGCACGGTCCGCGCTGGTGCTGGGTCTGGCGGCAGATGCCGGGCAGGATGCTACGGCGTTCCAGAAGGCTCTGGTTTATTTTAACGGGCTGAAGCCACCGCTTTCCCGCACGGAACAGGCGGATAAGGCTGAAATTCAGGCGCGTGCCGTGCTGGCTTCCAGCCCGGCACAGGCTGAGGTGCTGGCCGAACAGGCCGCCAATCTGCGGCGGGATGATGCGTCATATCGGGATATGGCGCGGGCTCTGGCTCTGGCCGGGCAGGCGGCAGAGCGCGGTGGAGACCACCAGAAAGCTGTCAGCCTGTGGGCACGGGCAGCGCAGAGTGCCTCCATGCAGGCGAATGCCGCCAATACGGTTGATGCTGCGACCGTAACGCAGGGTGAAAGCCTGCTACGGGGTGGGGCTGAGTCCTCTCAGAATGATGCTGCGCAATGGGCTCATCTGGCCGGAGGTGTTTCTCTGCATCCGTTTGCAGAAGCGAAGAAGCAGTGAGAAAAATCGCTGTAAAGTGATGCGGATTTGCCATGCGTAATTGACGTGAGCAAGCCTTTCTGAGGCCGTGTATCACCGTCTGATCGCAAGGGCGCGCGGGAAAGCCGCCTTTCAGACCAGAAGGGCGGATATGAAAAGCTTATTCCGGCGGCTCAGGGAAAAGCGCGAAGCACGATTAACTGCGCGCTATAACAAACTGGACGACACGCCACTCCAGGAAACGGGCAAAAGTGGAAAGAAAGCTCATTTTACGACGAAAGAGGCCATTCGTCGTTTTAGGGCACATGCGCTTGTAGAAGAAAAAAACCATCGGGACGTGGTGCGTGTCGGTCTGACAGATAGTATCTGGACGGATCTTTATCATCATGCTCTCACGGCGAGCTGGGCATCTTTTGTTTATACGTCAGTAATTTTCTATTTTTTGATTAATCTGTTTTTTGCGCTTCTGTATCTTATCGCCCCAGCACAGGTAACGGGGGATGGTCAGCATACGCTGCTCTCCCTGTTCTTCTTCAGTGTTCAGACTCTCTCCACTGTGGGGTATGGTGGCATGGTGCCGGTGGGTACCTTTGCTAATGTCATCGTTTCGTTTGAAGTGCTCGTTGGCATGATGATCAACGCACTGGCGACTGGCGTGGTGTTTGCCCGCTTTGCGCGGCCGCGTGCCCGCATCATGTTCAGTAATACAGCCGTTATCAGCAATGAAAATGGTATTCCGGCCTTATGTATTCGGATTGCGAACCTTCGGCTAAGCGTCATTTTGTCCGTGGATGTAGAAGTTTCTCTCTCTCGGCTGGTTATGAGTGAAAACGGACATCTGGTCCGGCAGTTTGATCAGCTTTTACTGGTGCAGTCTCATGTGCCAGTGCTGCGGTTTGCTTTTGTCATGGCGCATGTCATCGGTCCGGAAAGCCCGCTGTATGGGAAGAGCATGGCGGAGCTGGAGAAGGAAGAAGCTGAGATTGTGCTGACTGTGACGGGTACTGATGAAGCATTGGGTCAGACAGTGTTTGCCAGAACGGCGTATCGGTTTGACCATGTGCATCATAACCATCGATTTGTGGATATTCTCCTCTCTCGCCCCGATGGACGTATTGCTGTGGATTACACACGTTTTCATGATATCGAAAAGCATTGAGAGACGGTTGGAAGTCTCTGCTAAAATGTTCTGCATGATGTGAAAAATTGTGCCCTCAACGGTTCAAATAACGTTTAGGCAGCAGACGCGAGGTGAAAGCGGCGGGTAGTGTCCAGAAACGTGACGTTATCTGCCAGTTCCCGCTTCATAACTTCCAGACTGCCCACGGCACGGGTCAGGTCCATTTGCAGGGACAGGTTGGGTTCTGTCAGCGCTGCGGGGCGGAGCAGGACCAGTGCTTTTGCCGCAGTTTGTGCAGGGCGCGTCGTGTGGCCGCGCAACGTGGCAATACTTTGCATCATATCCTGCAACAGGCGGGCCTGCTCAGGCGGCAAAGCCTGATGTTCCAGAACATGCTGAAGGCGTAGCACCAGCAGCCCGACCGTCATGATCCCCATAGCCCCGGCCAGATACGCTTCTGTCAAAGCATCGGGTTTGACGCCGGCATGGTGGATAATCTGCGCAATGCGCCCGCAGGAACGGGCCATCCATTCCGCGGGGGTAAAAGAGGTTTCCTGCGCAGCCAGTTTGCGTAAATCCTGCACCAGTTTGCGGCGCAGGCGCCAGCGTTCTGCCGCAGCATCAAACGGCAGAACAAGCCGAAAAGCCCAGACGCCCAGCGCAATACCCAGAACAACCGCCGGGGTGGTGTTGAACCAGATCACCTCGTTCATGCGGCTATGGTTGGCAGGGCCGATCATGAACGGCATAAAATTGTTATATGCTGCGGCTGTGCCAATGGAATTCGGGGCGCGGAGCGCCAGCCCCCCGACCAGCATGGGGAAGAAGAGTGAGGCCAGCAGGGTTTCGTTACTGGCCTGATCAGGCAGGATCAGAAACACCAGAACCCAGGAAACCATCGCAGCCCACACGGCACCCCTTAGGAAACCACTTGACGCCAGAACAGGGTTTTCAAAAGAGGAAAACCGTGTGCTGGTCACGGCCACAAACATGGCCAGCGTGGAGCCATCCGGCCAGGCCGTGACACTCCAGATCAGCCCGCCAATGCAAATGGCCGCAGCAGCCCGCAGGCCGTTGTTTAGTGCCAGAACAGGGTCTTTTTCTATATGTTGAGCAAACCGGAAATGGTCTTTGGTGCGGGGTTCCTGTGTTGCAATGAAGTGCTGAAGCGCTTCATCCAGTTCCAGTATCAGTTTGGCCAGAGCAGTTTCCAGAATGCGGCTTTCCAGCAAGTCCCGCATGAGGCCTTCCGGGCTGTTGGCGTGGGTTCTGGCCTGTTCAAAAAGGATGAGCGTATCTGTGGCGGATTGCAGGCAGTTTGTACGTGCGTGATACAGGTCCGCCCGGATCTGGCGGGCGGCCTCAACCGGGTTGGTGCCTTTCAGGTGGTCCGGAGCGCTATTGAGAATATGCGCAAAGCCGGAAAGCGATTTTTTGAAAGTTTCAGGTAGGGGCGCTGCGGCTTCCATATGGATGTGCATGCTCAGCCCGCGTGCCAGAAAGGTGGAAAGGCTTGCCAGCACGGCGCGGGCATGGTCCCCCACATGCGCGTGCGGGCCCATCTCGATTTCACTGAATTCAACCTGATCCGTCAGGGAGGGAATGCTGCCCATCAGCGCACGGGAGCGAAATAGACCGTCCTTTTCCCCCAGCAACAGCCCGGTCATGCTCAGGCAGGCGCCACTCAGGGCATCCAGCAGGCGGCTGCGGATTTCTTCATGCGCGACGGTTTCCAGCCTGGGGGCAAACAGCCCGGCCAGTGTGCTTTCACACACAATCCCCAGCGTGATGTAGGTGGTGCGGGACAGAGCGATCATGAACACATTGTCTGGCTGGTTGGCCGCACTCAACACAATAATGGTGCAGGTGAATGCCACCAGAACCAGCGCGTAGGACCGGAAGTTTCGCAAAAACGTGGCTTCCGCGCAGCATGCTCCAGCCCCGAGTGCAAGCAGGGGGAACAGCAGCCAGGGCTCTTGCGGAAAGGCCGCCAGAAACGCAATGCCCGCAACAGCGCCAATGCTGGTGCCAATCAGCCGCCATTTGGCTTTGGAAATGCTTTGCCCGCGTGAGTTCTGGGCCACAATCCATGTGGTCATGGCGGCCCATTGCGGGCTGTCCATTTCCATCCACAAAGCAAGGCTGAGAGCCAGCAGGGCAGCGGCGGTTGTGCGCAGCGCGAAGCCCAGATTGGCAGGGGATGGGGCAATCAGCCACGCCAGTGGAGCATTCTCTGAAAGACCGGTTCGGGCCGGTAATGCTCTGGTGATCCACGCAGGCACATGCTGCGCAAGACGATCAGAGAATGAAGACACATGCACGGACCGATTATTCCCCCCAACGCTCTTGTTATAACATAGAGACTTGGGTGCCGTGCATACTAAAATTCTTTTTCAGAAGAAAGGCTAAACAGGCCTTACTTGAGTCAAGTCGCCTTATAGGGCTTGGAGGCATCAAGGAACACGGCGTTTGCGTCCAGTTCGTGGGAGACCACAATCAGGTAGGCAATGGCACGGGTCAGCTCGATGCGGGTCGTGATATTGGGTTCCATAGCCTCAATGCGGCGCAGAGACTGTGTGGCTATGCGTGCACACTGAGCAGTGCGGCCATATTTCCCGGTAAAGCGGCTCATGCGCTTCATCACCACTTCAATCGGCCTACGGGCAGATGCAGGGATCTGGTTGCGTTCCAGCAGGTTGCGCAAACGGATGATGTTCAGGCCGATGGTCATGGCGGCCAGTGTGCCCTGAAGGCAGCCTTCAATAGTCGGGGAAGGAGTGGGGCCAGCATGCCGGATCAGCCGGGCAAAGCGGTCAATATTCCGGCCAATCCAGTTCTGGTTGAGCGGAATGGGTTCAGCAGAGGCCAGTGTCCGCAGGTCACGCAACAGTGTGCGGCGCATGCGCCAGCGTTCAGCTGCACTGCTGAAGGGCATGACGGCACGGAACATGATAACAGCAAACGCGACCCCCAGCAGAATGGCGGCTGTGCTGTTGTACCAGCCAATTTCATCTTCACGTCCCTGATTGAACGGGTGAACAAAATTGGGGAGCAGTAGCGTATAGGCGGCTGCGTGGAGGGCTGTCCCGGCGTTACGGCTGGCCAGTCCGCCTGCAATCATGGGCAAAGCGAGTGTAGCGACCAGCATTTCATAATTTTCCTGTGTAGGGAGCACCACAAACACAAGAAAGAAGGAAACGAGGGCAGCCCAGAGGCTCCCCACCATGAACTGCGTGGTGGCCACCACCGGGTTTTCACGAGTGGCGAACAGACCACAGACAATGGCTACGAAGGTGATAAAGCCGAGGCCCGCAGGCCAGGCAGTGACTTCCCATACCAGACCGGCCGAGGTAATGGCGACGGTTGCACGCACCCCGTTATAAATGGCCTCGCGTTTGTCCACATGAGACTGCAAGCGAAAGTGGAAGTGGTCTCCGCGAATGAAGTGCTGGCTGGCATCATATTCCCGAATAGCCTGTTCCAGTTCCCCCAGAAGTTCATCCAGCGCATTGTGCAGAATGCGGCCATCCAGAAGGGCCTGAATTTCCGGGTTATCCTGAGCACGCACCTGCTGCATGCTGATCTCGGTCGTCAGGGCATCCACAATCTGCTGTCGGCATTCCCCACGTAGCACACGAAGGTCTTCCAGCAGGTGCTGGACAGTATCGTCATTTTCAAGCTGTGGGGGCAGACTGGTCAGGAAAGTGCTGACGCGAATGGCGGTGGAACGGAAAATCGGCTGGTCGGTATCCACATATTGCAGTCGCACAGCCATACCCAGGCCGCGTGAGAGCAGGACGGAAACGGCGGCCAGAGCCGCACGGGCATGGTCACCCTCATGCCCGTGCGGGCCCATTTCCACTTCTGAAAATTCAATCTGGTCATTGATGGACAGAATGGGGCCAAACATGGCGCGGGAGCGGACCAGTGCCTCGTCATCCCCTGAGAGCAGGCTGGAGACCGATCCTGAGACATTCCCGAGTGCAGTGCGTAGTTTGTCTCGGATATTACGCCGGGCCATGGCAGCCAGATTATGTGCAAACAGACCCGCCAGAACACTCTCACACGTAATGCCGAGCACAATATAGGTGGCGCGGGACATGGCCGTCATGAAGACGTTGGCAGGGTTGGGGATGGCCCCGATAGCGATAATGGCGCAGGTATACCCGGCCAGAACCAGCGCATAAGACCGGAAATTCCGGACTAATGTTGCCAGTGTACAGCACAGCCCGACCCAAATACCCAAAGCTGGGAAAAACAGCCATGCCTGCTGGATAAACGCAGAAATCAGCGTGATGGACATCACCACACCGATGGCAGTCCCGACCAGTCGCCATTTGGCTTTGGAAATACTTTCCCCGCGAGAGCCCTGCGCCACAATCCAGACGGTCATGGAGGCCCATTGCGGGTCATCCAGTTCCATCCAGAGCGCAATGACAAGCGCAATCAGGGCAGCGGCTGTCGTGCGCACGGCAAAGCCGAGAGCCGGGAGGGAGGGCGCAAACAGCCAGCGGAGGCGGCCACTTTGCTGCTCACCAGGGCGCCGCAGGGGGCGCAGATGGCGCAGGGGCCCGATGCGATCAAGAAGGAAGAAAGGAAGACTGGGCAAAGTTGCTGCTACTTTATCGGCTGCGGCTGTTCAAAGCGTTTCAGTGCTTCAAAGTAGCCCGATTCCCTGAATTTTCCTTGAGGTCTCAGACGCATATCAGCTATCGGTCCATCTAGGTGAGGTATGTGGACATCCGAAAGACAGTTATTGACCTCGCACATGATTGTTATCTGGTCCATAAACACCTTATCTGATGCCTGCGGGTAACAGTGCAAGAATTACACGCTGGCTTAATGGCAAAGCAGAGAGGCTTTACATGTCCGATTTCATTCAGAACCTCGTTGGAAAAGTAGAAGGCGCGCTGGGCGTCAGCCTTCAGGGGGAAGTGCAGCAGCAGCTTCAGAAGCTGCTTCAGCCCGAAACACTTCAGAGCATCCTGACGCAGGCTGATCAGGCTGGTCTGGGTGATAAGGTTCGGTCATGGATCAGTCAGGGTGCCAACGTGCCTGCCACCGCGGATGAAATCCGTGATATTCTGGGCAGTGGCACCGTGCATGATCTGGTGCAGCGCACCGGCCTGCCCGCAGATGCTGTTCTGACCGCAGTGGCTCACTTCCTGCCGGAAGCTGTGGACAAAAAGACTCCCGAAGGCACCCTGCCTGCTGGTGAGCCGACAAAAGAAGCCTGAATCTTGCATCTGCACCCGGCCAGACTAAGGCCGGGTGCACTGTTTTGCCACAGAGATAGCAAGCTTGCAGGATTGAAAGGTGCATCAGGCCGGACAATCCGTTATGATGCCCACATGACTTTTGGTGAACGCGTTACACGTGTTGATAGCTGGTTGCTTGATGAACTCTGTCAGCCCCTCGCGGACAGGCTTCCCGAGCGTATGCCTGCTCTTGAAGTTGGTATGAGTTGCCAGCTTGGTTCACTGGTTTTTTCTGCTGCCTCTATTGTCGCCGTGTTTGTTATTGGCGGCATGGCAGACATTTCCAACATGATGTTCAACGTGCTGGTCTGGGGCCTGTGCGTGACATTTTTCATCGGCCTGAACCGCATGCGCGTTCTAGTGCAGCCCGGTAAGCCCAACCCCCTGCGGTATATGCTGGTGGGTGTGCGGCTGGTATCCATCCCGTTCACGGCCTATGTGCTGTATCAGGCGTATGATGCTCCGGCGCCGTTCCAGTTGCCAATGTGGTTCAACGCCCTTTCAAACATCGTGTTTATTATCGGGCTGTATTTTATTTCCTGCCAGCCGCGTCCTCCCAAACGGCGCATGCGGGAAGATATCTGGGCACGCACGCCTCTTCGGGAAGTTGGTAGCTAAGCTCAGAACACCGCATTGACTGCAAATTGCGGAGCGATTTTTACACCTGTATTATGTCCGGCGTAGTAAACCGCCGCACCAGCAATAATTCCCCACCTTGGGTTCCAGTTATATTCCACAGCCGGAGCAATCTGCCAGTCTGTTGAGGCTGAGCCGATTTTATTTACGCGACTACCTGTAGCGTTCCACCCTTTGAGGCGGGAGCCGTTGGCCCAGTCCCGCGCCAGATCCATGGCCAGAACCCAGCGTTGTGTCAGCCCGTATTCCAGAGAAAACCCTGTCTGACCACTCATGCCTGGACGCCCACTTCCGCGAAAGCCTGCGGCTGTGCCGTAGGTTGTCGCATCTTGCAGGCGTGCGCTGGTAAGGGCGCGTCGCCACCAGTTCCAGACACGCAGGCGCAGGGCATGGTTACCGGGCAGCGTGTAGGTGGATTGCTCCGTCAGTGCCACACGGAAGACGTAGGACCCCGTTCCCGTGCCATCCTGTGCGGAGCGCAGGTGGGAATAAGCCCCTGTTGGCATAACGACACCGGCAAACAGATTAAGGTCTGGGATAAAACGCTTGGGGTTCGGGTGGAGAAATCGCCAGATGAAGTCTACCGGGAAATCCCCGAACTGCGGGCCATTTGAATGCCCGGCAGTGTGCTTCCATCCATAGCTGACAACTGTATGGGTCTGGATGCTGATGTCATCGGTAATGCCTAATTTCCATAGGGTGGAATTACTGAAGGTTTGCTGCCGGGGGTGGAGGGGGTGGCTGGTGCCGTTTGCTGCAAACGTGCCTATGGGCTGACTGTATGTGTAATAGGGCTCTATCCCCAGATCTCCGGCATGAGATTTAGCCCCGGAAGGGGAAACCAGAGAGCCGGTATACCACTGTGCAGCATATGCCGTGTGAGTAGCGCTTACGAGAAATGATCCGGCCAGTATCGTGCATAAAAAACGGGAGCGGCGAGAGAACGATAGCCTGACCAGAACCTTAGCAAATGCCCTATTCTTTTGATCTTTGGCCGGAGAAAGCCAGCAAATCTGTTTAAAATCAAGAACAGGATGAAATTTTCATAAAGAGTGATCGGGGTGTTTTTGAAAGAATCTAAGTTTTCTGCGGCCTGTGGGATTTTTTATTTTTATTTATCTCGATATCGAAATTTTATTGTTACGTTTGTTTATCTATTTCATGGAGTCTTCTTGGATAAGAGGAATTGATGATTTGCTGAGAGTGTACCCTTCAAATATTCCCGCCAGTAGCGTAGAAACCGGCAAAATAGCGGCAAAAATCAGAACAAGGAAAAACGCAATGGCCATTGGGATGAAGCCGGTCAACACCAGACGGCGGACGTATGCCATTCTGATAGCCCTTGCTCTGGGTGTGGTGAGCGGCCTGTTTATTCACACACAGTCTCCGGCCATCGTTCATTTTGCTGAGCAGGCCGCAACTCTGATGACAGGCCTCTTCCTGCGGTTGATCAAGATGGTGATCGCCCCGTTGGTGTTTGCCACACTGGTGAGCGGCATTGGCAAGCTGGGGGATGATGCGCAGGTGTTCCGGATTGGGGGCAAGATCCTGCTGTGGTTTATCAGCATGTCCTTCATCTCACTGCTCATCGGGCTGCTGGCGGGTAACATTCTTCAGCCAGGTGCTGGCTTCGTTCCCCCGGCGGTTGAAGATCTGGCTGGCCTGAAGCATTCGTTCCAGCCGGTCGATTTTATGCTGCATGTGGTGCCGACCAGTGTTCTGGATGCCATGTCCCGGAACGATATTCTCCAGATTGTAGTGTTTTCCGTGCTGTTTGGTCTGGCTTTGCCTGCTGCGGGCAAGGCGGGAAAAACCATGCTGCACTGGACGGAAGAACTGGGCCACATCATGCTGCGGATGACTGACATGGTCATGCTGCTGGCCCCAATGGCGGTATTCGGCTCTGTTATGGGGAGCATTGCCCATAGTGGTGGCGGAATGCTGATCCAGTATAGCCGCTTTCTGGTGGAGTTTTACGGCACCATTCTGGTGCTGTGGGTTGTGCTGACCACGCTGGCCTTTCTGGTGCTGGGCCGCCGGATTAAAGACCTGATCCGTGAACTCATTCAGCCGCTTATTCTGGGGTATGCCACGGCCAGCAGTGAGTCCGTTTATCCGCTGCTGCTGGAAAAGCTGGAAAACTTTGGTGTGCCTACGCGCATCAGCGGGTTTGTGCTGCCGCTGGGCTACAGCTTCAATCTGGACGGCTCTATTTTATTCCAGAGCTTTGGCGCGCTGTTTATTGCGCAGGTTTATGACATCCACCTGTCTGCCATGCAGCAGTTTACCATGGTGATGGTCATGATGCTGAGCAGCAAGGGCATTGCCGGTGTGCCGCGTGCCTCCATTGTCACGCTGGTAGCCGTGCTTCCGCAGTTCGGCCTGCCGGAAGCCGGGATTACCCTGATCCTCGGCATTGACCACTTCCTCGACATGGCCCGCACCGCCACCAACGTTCTGGGCAACGGCTACGCCGCCGCAATTTCCGCCAAGTGGGAAGGGGTGCTGTCTGA
>NZ_CALLXM010000242.1 GCF_937875265.1 uncultured Acetobacter sp.
CGATATGTTCGTGGCAGCGAGGCTGTTCCGTTTCAGCCGAACCATCTAACCGGCAGCCCTGACGGCTCTAACTCCCCCCTCCCCCTCACTTCCAACCGCACCAAGCAGAGCGTGTCAGAGCGTGTCAGAGCGTCAGGTGCATGACAGGAACCGGGAAAGCACAACCTTGGTGCCTCCCCTTTTCATGCCACGCCCTTCAGCAGCAATTACCTCCCTGAGCACGCTGGATCAGTTGGCATCCATCAGACGATGAGACAGATAAACGGCCTCCAGCGCCCGCTCATGCGCCACTTCCGGCGCGTTAACCGTTCCGGAATGTCCACCTTCAATATCTTCATAGTAGAAGAATGGTTTTCCCAACGCTTCCAGACGCGCGGCAAACCGACGAGCATGCACCGGGCCAACGCGGTCATCACTGGTCGCTGTGAAAATGAACGGCTCCGGATAGGATACGTCCGCTTTCAGATGCTGCACCGGAGAAATGGAACGCAGGAAATCGGCCTCTGCCGGAACAGACATGGAGCCATATTCCGCAGCCCATGAGGCCCCGGCAGACATGGTTTCAAAATGCTCCATATCCAGCAGCGGCACACCGATAATAACGGCGTTCCACAAATCCGGATGCTGCGTCATCTGCACACCCGACAACAGCCCCCCATTGGACCGCCCCCGAATACCCAGATGACGCGGGGACGTAATCTTGCGGCTGATCAGGTCACGGCCGACAGACGCGAAATCATCATACACTTTCTGCCGCCCGGACTTCCGGCCAGCCTCATGCCATGCTGGCCCAAACTCCCCGCCACCACGAATATTAGCCACAACATATACGCCACCACGGTCCAGCCAGAGCTGACCGATTTCCGGCGCATAAAGCGGCGTGTAGGACACCTGAAAACCACCATAGGCCGTCAGCAGGGTCGGGTTTGCGCCGTTCAGCTTCATATCGCGCCGATGCACAATAAAATATGGAACGCGCGTGCCATCTGTGGAGTGCGTCCAGAACTGCTCCGTGATCAGCTTGTCTGTTTTGAATCGGGCCGGGGCCGACTTGACCTTACGCGGCTGCCCTTTGCCATCCAGCAACCAGAGTTGAGACGGCTCCAGATACCCTTCCACGCTCAGAAACGCCGTGTCTGATGCATGATCTGTATCCACGATGTGAACAGACGTCATATCCGGCAGCGCAAGGCGCGTTGCCTGCCAGGTTTTTCCAGACTGCGTGGGCGTAAAGCGCATAGCGCGCCCGCGCACGTTATCAAACAAGCTGACCAGAACGGTATTTTTTGTCACACCCACCTGATCAATCGACTGAGACGGACCAGGCGTGAAAATCACCTGCACGTCATGGTCCACAGCGGCCGGATCAACTGAAAGCAGGCTGCCCGCAGGAATATTGCTCTGCCCATCAGGGTGCCAGTCTTCCTCAACCGAGACGATCAGGCGCCCCTTGAGCATTCCTTCAATTTCGCTTTTTGCAGGCAGAGCCAGCCAGTTAAGGACATCCCCCCCCTGCACCACAGCATACCGGGTTTCAAAAAAGTTCACGTTCCGCTGGACCATGACAAGCTGATGCCCGTCACCATCCGTCAGCACCATTGGCATAACGGCCATATCGGATGGCTCACCCCGGAAGAGTTCTTTTTCCTGCCCGGCAGGCGCGCCACGCACCATGGTTTTGACAACAAACGGATAGCCTGAGGGCGTCAGAGTCGTTCCTTTTCCATCCCAGTCGCGGGCCAGAAGAATGGTGTTTTCATCCACCCACGCCGCAGTCTGCTTGGAACGAGAAAAAACGAAGCCGCCCGGCACAAACTGACCGGTTTTCGTATTGAATTCCCGCAGAGTCTCAGCGTCTTCCCCGCCGTCAGACAAGGCGACAAGACAGTGCTCATCCGTCGGCGCAAGGCAGTTCGGCCCTTTGAAGACCCAGTTAACACCGTCCTGTTTAGCCAGAGCATCCATATCCAGACGCACAGTCCAGTCCGGCGTCTTTTTCAGGTACGATGCCTGACTCGTCTCCCTCCAAAGACCGTGCGGATGGGCCGCATCCTGCCAGAAATTCCAGATCTCCCCATGCATGGAAGATGGCATAGCAAGCCGATCCGGAGCCTGAAGGCCGGACAACACGTCTTTGTAAAACCCGACATACCGTGGGTCTTTTTCAAGCGTGCTGGTCGTGTGGTGGTTCTGCGAACGCACCCACGCCAGAGCCTGCTGCCCGTGGATATCATCTAAAAATGAGGGGTTTGTTGTGGCCGTTATGACCGGCGCAGTGCCCGATGCTGTCTCGGCAGCCTGCGCGAGCCTGCCGGTTGCGGCTCCGGCCATGACAAACGCTGAGGCAGCACCTGTCAGTATCCAACGTCTAAAACGCATTTTTACTGCTCTCCGGAAATCTTTGGTGTCTCATAGAGACTGTTTTTTCACCGTATTGAAAAACAGTCCACCCACACCTGACAGAAACCGGTTCAGGCCAGTAGCATTTTCAGAGTTTCACGAAAAAAGCCCCCGGCTTATACACCGGGGGCTTAGTATCACTCAGGCCCACAAAACAACTATGGAGCCGAAAAAGTCTTATTTCTGAAGCTTGTCCAGTTCACGGACAATCGCTTCACCCATAACGGATGTGCCTACGCGGGCCATGCCGTCACTCATGATATCCGCTGTGCGTAAACCGCTTTCCAGCACGTGAGAGACAGCATCTTCCACCATCTTCGCTTCTTCATGAAGGTTGAGCGAATAACGCAACAGCATGGCAAAAGAGAGGATCTGCGCAATCGGGTTGGCAATCCCCTGCCCTGCAATGTCAGGTGCACTGCCATGAATGGGTTCATACAGAGCAGCACATTTACCGTTCTCCTGCACAGCACCCAGCGTGGCGGACGGCAGCATGCCAAGGCTTCCGGTCAGCATGGAAGCCAGATCGGACAGGATATCGCCAAACAGATTTCCGGTAACAATCACATCAAACTGGCGCGGGTTACGCACCAGCTGCATCGCGCAGTTATCAGCCAGCATGTGAGAGAGTTTGACATCAGAAAATTCGCGCGCATGGAGGTCTGTCACAACCTCTTTCCACAGCAGGCCACTTTCCATCACGTTGCATTTTTCAACGGAACAGACATGGCCGGAGCGCTTACGGGCCATTTCAAATGCCACACGCGCCACACGCTCAATTTCAGGCGTTGTGTAAACTTCGGTGTTAATGCCCCGGCGTGTGCCGTCCGGCAGGGTTTCAATCCCGCGCGGGTCACCAAAGTAAATACCACCCACCGTCTCGCGCACAATCATGATGTCCAGACCACGCACCACATCGGGCTTCAGAGTGCTGGCATCAACAAGGGCATCAAACACTTTTGCAGGACGCAGATTAGCAAACAGCGCCAATTCCTGACGCAGTTTGAGAATGGCCACTTCCGGGCGCTTATCAAACCCAACATGGCCCCAGCGCGGGTCCCCTACAGAGCCAAACAGAACAGCGTCGGACGCACGGGCTTTTTCAATCACCTCGTTACGGATGGGTTCGCCATATTCAGCCAGAGATGCTCCGCCTACCAGATCTTCCGTGATTTCAAACGCGATCCCACGGTTCTTTTCCAGCCAGGTTATAACGCGGCCAACTTCCCGCATCACTTCCGGGCCGATACCGTCCCCAGGCAGAACAAGCAATTTCCAGGCAGGCTGAGCACTCATCGTGTTTCCAACTCTTCAATCAAGGGTAATTGTCGGCATCCAGGGGCGTTCCCCGTCAACCTTCTGTTCAAAGGTCTTAATCTCAGTGTCATGCTGAAGCGTCTGGCCAATATCATCCAGCCCTTCCAGCAGCATATGTTTGCGGAACGGATCAATTTCAAACGGCACTTCTTCACCATCCGGGCGGATCACCACCTGCCGGGGCAGGTCGATGGTCAGCCGGGCGTTACTGCCCATGGTGGAATCTGACATCAGCTGGTCACATACGTCGCGCGGCAGCGCGATGGGAAGGATGCCGTTCTTGAAGCAATTATTGAAGAAAATATCCGCAAAAGACGGGGCAATCACACAGCGAATACCAAAATCCAGCAACGCCCAGGGCGCATGCTCGCGTGAAGAGCCACATCCGAGATTGTCATAGGTGACAAGAATTTCGGCTTTCCGCCACGGCTCCCGGTTAAGGATAAAATCCGGGTTTTCAGACCCATCCGGGCGATACCGCATGCTGTCAAACGCGTATTTGCCCAAACCCGTCCGCTGCGTGGTTTTCAGAAACCGGGCCGGGATGATTTTGTCCGTATCGATGTTGTCTTCCGGCAGAGCCGCAGCAACAGCAGACAGCGTGGTAAATTTTTCCATCAGACCAGCTCCCTCGCATCTGTCAGGCAACCTGTAACAGCCGCCGCGGCCGCCATAGCAGGAGAGAGCAGATGAGTCCGCCCGCCCGGCCCCTGCCGTCCTTCAAAATTACGATTAGAGGTTGAAGCACAACGCTGGCCCGGTGTCAGTTTGTCCGGGTTCATCCCCAGACACATAGAGCATCCGGCTTCACGCCATTCAAACCCGGCATCCAGAAAAATCTGGTCCAGACCTTCTTCTTCCGCCTGCCTCTTCACAAGCCCGGAACCCGGCACGATCATGGCGCGCACGCCATCCGCAACCTTACGGCCCGCCGCCACCTGAGCGGCAGCCCGCAGGTCTTCAATCCGGCTGTTAGTGCAGGAGCCAATGAACACAACATCAACTGGTGTTCCGGCAATTTTCTGCCCGGCTTCCAGCCCCATATAATCCAGCATGCGCTGCATCTGTGCGCGCTTGGACTCATCGGGTTCCTGCGCAGGGTCTGGCACATTACCGGTAATGGGCAGAACCGTTTCCGGGCTGGTGCCCCATGTCAGGCTTGGGGCGATATCTTCAGCCCGCAGCGCGACATCCTTGTCAAAATGCGCACCTTCATCTGTCACCAGTGTGCGCCAGAACGTCACAGCATGCTCGAACCCTTCTCCTTTAGGAGCGAAGGGACGGTTGCGCACGTAATCAAACGTTGTGTCATCCGGTGCTACAAGCCCGGCGCGAGCCCCGGCCTCGATTGACATGTTGCAGATGGTCATACGCCCGGCCATGTCCAGACCACGAATGGCAGAACCGGCAAATTCGATAACATACCCGGTGCCGCCAGCGGTGCCGATATGCCCGATAATGGACAGCATGACATCCTTTGCGGAAACGCCCGGTGCAAGCTGACCTTCAACCGTCACACGCATATTTTTGGCGGGACGCTGAAGGATGGTCTGGGTCGCCATCACATGCTCGACTTCAGAAGTCCCGATGCCAAAGGCCAGAGCGCCCATCGCGCCGTGAGTTGAGGTATGAGAATCCCCGCACACAATAGTCATGCCCGGCAGAGAAATGCCCTGCTCCGGCCCAACCACATGCACAATACCCTGAGAAGCAGAGAGCAGCGGGAAATACGGAACACCGAATTCCTTCACGTTCCGTTCCAGCGTTTCGATCTGGTTCCGGCTTTCCGGCTCTTCAATGGGTTGGGTGCGGTCAGATGTGGGAACGTTATGGTCCACCACAGCCATGGTCATTTCAGGATGACGCAACCGACGACCGGCCAGACGCAGACCTTCAAACGCCTGCGGGCTTGTCACTTCATGAAGAAGGTGACGGTCGATATAAAGGATAGAGGTGCCATCCGGCAAAGTCTCGACAACATGGTGATCCCAGATCTTGTCGAATAACGTACGCGGCACCATGGCCCTCCCTTTCATGGAACGGCACGGACTCGCGCAGATCAGCCTGAACTCAGCCCTGGTCTGACAGACGAAAAACCCGCGCCTTCATCTTCTCAGCACCACAAAGACCCGGCGAGCCGAAGCCCCACCGGGTTTTTGGGTCAGGCAGGCCACCCGAAAACAGCCTGCTTAAGCACGATTTTAGCTGGCAGCTGCCGGAGCAACAACGTCACGAGGACGTTCAGCAATACGAGCGGACTTACCGCTACGGCCACGCAGGTAGTACAGCTTCGCACGACGCACTTTACCGCGACGCACAACCTTGATTTCAGCAATGGTCGGTGCATAGAGCGGGAACACACGCTCCACGCCTTCACCATTGGAAATTTTACGCACGGTGAAGTTGCTGTTCAGGCCCTTGTTGGAACGGGCAATCACAACACCTTCAAATGCCTGAAGACGCTTGCGCTCACCTTCAACAACCTGCACGGACACGCGGAGCGTATCACCAGCTGCGAATTCCGGTACTGCACGAGCGGCTGTCAGACGTTCGATTTCTGCAGCTTCATACTGCTGAATAATGTTCATTTCGGTATCCTTCCTCAAACCCCTGTTGGGTCTGTCTGCCCGGTTTTTCCGATAGCAGCAGTCCCGTTTCTCTCCCTGCGAGCCAGCCAGGCAGACCACAGGTCCGGCCGTCTTTCCCGCGTAATTTCTTCCGCCTGCTTCTGGCGCCACGCTGCTATTGCCGCGTGGTTTCCTGACAGCAGGACTTCAGGCACGTCCTGACCTTCCCATACAGCAGGACGGGTATAATGAGGATATTCCAGCAGGCCTTCGGAAAAACTTTCCTCAACCCCGCTGTCCTCACTCCCCATCACGCCGGGCAGCAGCCGGATGCAGGCATCCAGCAGCACAAGGGCGGCTGTCTCTCCACCGGACAGAACATAGTCTCCAATAGAGACCTGTTCGATCTTCCGGGTCTGGAGCACACGCTCGTCCACCCCTTCAAACCGGCCACACAGCAGCACGAGACCCGGCCCCTGTGCGTAACGCTGCACGTCCTGCTGGCGCAGTGGCCTGCCACGCGGTGTTAAAAACACGCGGGGCACATCCACCGGGGCCTGCGTTGCATCCAGAGCGGCATCCACCACATCTGAGCGCATGACCATGCCTGCACCCCCACCAAACGGGGAATCATCCACCGCCCGGTGTCGGCCCAGACCATGCTGACGCAGGTCCTGTGCAGCACAGGACCACACACCATTTTCCAGCGCGCGTCCGGCCAGAGAGAGCCCCAGCGGACCAGGAAACATCTCCGGAAACAGAGTTAGCACCGTAGCCTGCCAGCTCACGCAGCAGGCCCCGCCACTTTAACTGTCCCTACACCACGCCCTTCTTCACCCGAGACTTCATCAGGACGTGTGATAGTAACCACCCGCCCTTTCAGATTAATCTCCGGCACGCAGGCGCGTGTAAACGGAACAAGCACACCGCCGGTCAGCTCCAGACTGGCGCCAGCGCCATAATCATGCACCATGATCACCTGCCCCAGAGAGCAGTCACCTTCCCGTGCCTCCATGCCGATCAGATCAGCATGGTAGAATTCTTCTTCCTCAGGCACAGGCAGGGCATCACGCGGCACATAAAGACGGGCATTAACCAGCGCCTGCGCTGCGGTCCGGTCGGCTAAAGGCGTGCCCTGCGCATTACGCAGTTCCGCCACACCTTCCGCCCCGCGCCACCGCAGAGACCATTCCCGCCCCTTTTCATCCACCAGAACCTTATACGCTTCCAGTGATGCTGCATCGGCCGCATAGCTATGCACGTGCACAAGCCCGCGCACACCATGAGGTCTGCCTACAACGCCTATCTGGATAAGGTCTGTGCGCATGATCCGGTCAGCTCAGCTCGACTAGCTTCAGGCTGCTGCTTCAGCAGCGGCAGCAGCGGCAGCGCGTGCCTGAGCTTTTTTCTTCGGAGCAGACTGCTTGGGCTGCTCGTTGTAAGCCGGCTTGGGAGCCAGACCAGCGTTACCCAGGAAGCGAGCAACACGGTCAGTTGCCTGTGCACCCTGAGACAGCCAGTGCGTGATGCGCTCATCAACCAGACGTACGCGTTCAGCGTGGTCAGACGGCAGCATCGGGTTGTAAGACCCTACTTTTTCAATAAAGCGACCATCACGCGGGGAACGGCTATCAGCCACCACGATGTGGTAGTAAGGACGCTTCTTGGCCCCTGCGCGGGCAAGACGAATTTTAAGACTCATTCAGACTTCTCCAAAACCCTGAAAAACTTCGGATAGAAACAGGCCGCTTTAGCGGAAGGGACGGCCACCACCCGGCGGCCCTCCACCCATTCCTTTTGGCATGAGCGCGGACATTCCCTGGCGCATGAGACCTTTCACGCCCAGCTTGTTAAAGCGCTTCATCATCGAGGACATCATATCAAACTGCTTGAGCAGCTTGTTGACCTCCTGAACACTCGTTCCAGACCCGGCTGCAATCCGCTTTTTGCGGGAAGCCTTGATAATGGCTGGCGCTTTGCGCTCACCTTTGGTCATGGAAGAAATAATGGCCAGATGTGTCTTCAGGACAGAGGTATCAAGGTCCTTGTCACCAAGAGCCTCCTTGATCTTCCCCATACCCGGCAGCATGCCGACAATTCCAGAAATAGACCCCAGCTTGCTGATCTGTTTGATCTGGGATGCGTAATCATCAAGATCGAACTTGCCGGCCATCATTTTCTTGGCCAGCCGCTCCCCTTCTTCATGATCAAGGGTATCAGCCGCTTTTTCCACCAGCCCGGCAATATCGCCCAGCCCGAGAATACGGCCTGCAACACGCTCGGGGTGGAATTCCTCCAGCGCATCCAGCTTTTCACCAGACCCGGTCAGCTTGATTGGCGCACCGGTAATGGCCTTCATGGACAGGGCAGCACCACCGCGGGCGTCACCATCCATACGGGTCATCACAACGCCCGTCACACCCACGGCATCATTAAACGCCTTGGCAGTGTTCACGGCGTCCTGCCCGGTCATGGCATCCACAACCAGCAGGGTTTCAGCAGGCTGGGTCACGGCACGAACCTGCCGGACCTCTTCCATCAGCGCTTCGTCTATGGACAGACGGCCTGCTGTATCCAGAATAACAACGTCGTAGCCTTCGCGCCGACCCACTTCCATCGCACGCTGTGCAATTTCAACCGGGGTCTGGCCTGCTACGATCGGCAGGGACGCGACATGCGCCTGCTCGGCCAACTGCGCCAGCTGCAACTGTGCAGCAGGGCGCTGGGTATCGAGGGATGCCAGCAGCACCTTCTTCCGCTCACGCGTGGAAAGGCGCAGGGCAATCTTGCCGGATGTCGTGGTTTTGCCCGAGCCCTGCAAACCCACCATCAGGATGGGCACAGGCGGCACGGCATTCAGGTTGAGCGGAACAGCGCCCGCCCCGCCAAGGGCATCAATCAACGCATCGTTAACAATTTTTGCAACGGCCTGACCGGGGGAAATGCTTTCCAGCACCTCCGCACCCACGGCGCGCTCCTTAACCTTGTTAACGAAGTCCTTGACCACAGGCAGCGCAACGTCTGCATCCAGCATAGCCAGACGGACTTCGCGCATTGCCTCCAGAACGTCGGCTTCAGACAGCGCGCCACGTTTGGCGAGTCCATCAAAAACCCCGGAAAGCCTGCCTGAAAGAGCCTCGAACAACAGCGTAATACCCCAAAAGGAGACGCGCCACTGCGCGAATACTCGCGGAGTAGCGGTCCTGATTTGTAAGAGGGAGTTACGTGCCCCCTCTCACCGAGTCAAGGAACTTCTGAGTTTTACTTATCAGACGGCGGCGGAGCGGGATGCTGAGCTTCGCGCAGCTGCTCCATCAGATCATGAATTTTGGCCTGACGTGCCTTGACCTGAGCCAGCTGGTCAGCCGTCAGCACATCATGGATGCGGGAGGCCACTTCCAGATGGCGGGCTTCACCCTGCGCACGCAGAGTTGCCTGCTGCTGCTGCAGAGTCGCGATCTTGTCTTTATCCACCGGGCCGGGAGATGTCAGGATATCCTGAATCTGCTGGTGAATTTTAGAGGATTCATCGCGCATATCGTCCGCGTGGTCCTGATCATGAGCTTCGCGCAGGATAACATCTATCTTCTTACGCTGCTGCTTGGTCAGATCCAGACCTTCCAGCATGCTCATGCCACCGCCATGGCCACCCTGCATGCAGGCACCCGGACCACCCGGAGGCGGGAAACCACCCTTACCAGGATGGGCATGAGCAGGCAGAGCTGCAACAGACAGGCCGACAACCGCCGCAGCAGCAAGGAAACCGTTTCTGTAATTCATGGGTTCTTTCAACTCCGGGAAAATTCTGTGTCCTGACTATCATTGGCGTCATTCTGCGTAGGCGCAAGAGATGTCACCGCAGTGTCATCAGGGAGCTTTCGTATCAGCTCATGGAATAGATGATGACCAGGACCGGAATCAGCCCCAGCAAAAACCATGATCCCATGGCACAGGTCGCAACAGCATGGGCAACTTTACCCTGCAAACGCGCCCGTGAACCGGGACCTGACAGAACCTGACGCCGAGGTTCTCCACCTGTAGACTGATATCGCATCTGAATGCTCCTCATCCGGTGACATGACCTTCATTTCAGGCTGAGAGAACACGCGGGCTCATCAGTCTGTGAAGTCATGTCTGGATGCAGACCGGGGCAAATTCATGGCAGCTCAGTGTCGATCGACACACAAACACACTCCAGCAGTGCCGGAGCAGCCTCAGCCCTTACGCAAAAGCTCCAAAAAGCGCGCAGAATCCGTCACATCCCGCAGCAATGTGGCAATGCGGTCTGTCACGTCCGTATCTTCACCCCAGATGGCCATCTGCTCACACTCATCCAATGTGGCGCAGGCCACCAGATCCTCTGGCATGGCATGCCCTTTGACCAGAGCCAGCCCCAGATACAGACTACCCAGAGCAGGCGTGGCAACACCAAGCACTGCCAGCTCAGCGTCTGAAAGGCCGTTAAGCAGCTCGCGCAGGACCTGCATGGTGGCATCCGGCTGCGTAATGGGCATCACCCCTTCCGTCGTGCGCAATGCCACGCCGAATGTGTCCTGACACCAGTCCAGCCAGGGCCCCCACAGCTCACGCTGACGCCGCGCCAGCCGGGACTGCCCGGCCTCGCGGTAACACAGCAGGTCACTGCTCGCATAAGCGAGCAAACTTTCCACCACACCTGCGCGCTGGGCGGGAATACGCTCCAGCATGGAGCCCGCTATTCTGGTCAGCGGCAGATCTTCCGGGCGGAAATACCCGCCTACGGTCAGGCCAGCCGTCTGCCATTCCGCAGCCAGCGCCTCAGCCAGCGCACGGGAAGACACACAGAGTGCCGTGCGTTCCGGCAACCTGACGGGCTTGCCATCAAGCTGCACGGCAAAACCACCCTGCTCCGGCACGACACTGACCTGCTTCCAGAACCGTTTACGGGCTCCGGCAGCAGGAGCGGGCTTTTTTTCTACATTGCTCATTTGAACAGACCCAGCCCGCGCAGCATATTCATCACTTTTCCATCTTTCCCGGCTTTAGGGGCAGACGGTGCGGGACCAGCCCCGCCTTCCCGAGCCGCGGAAAGCAGCGTGGGACAGTTGTCATTCGCGCCATCATCCCCGCCGATATTAATGCCGTAACGCCCACCATAAGAGGGCTCCATCTGCGGCACAGGAGCCGCAAACGTGCCGGTCACCCGCAGATCAGACGCGGCAGAGGCTCCACCCAGCAGAACACGCGGCGAGAGATGCAGGTCCAGCCCGTGCGTTCCCAGCGTGACCGATCCGTGACCATGCAGGGAGAGGAACGGTGTTTCCATGGCCAGCAAATCAATCTGTGCCACGCCATCTCTAAGCTGCATGTGCGTTCCAAAGCACCGCACGGGCATTTTGCCTTTGAGCGGAATATCTGGCCCCAGCAGGCTGCGCAGAGCAGCGCCGCCCATAGTGCCATCCACTACAGAGGCCCCGATATGCCCGGCCAGCGTACGCCGCTGAGCCTCTTCATCCTCACCCTGCATGCTGACGGTGCCTACAAGCATCAGCGCCCCCTGCATCAGAGAGGGTGCGCCCATCCAGCCCTGCACAGCCGCAACCGGCAGCACCACGGGATGCATGGTAACCTCGTACGCCGGGGCGCTGCCCGATGCGTCATAAACAAACCGGGCAGACTGCGGCGTGCCAGAACCTTCTGCCTGCACCGGATCTGCCACCAGATGACTATCCTGTACGACAACGTGGCTGGTGAGCTGAGACCATGTGAGGCCTCTCCATGTCACGTGCGGTGCTTCCACATTGGCGGTCAGGGTCAGGCCGCGCACCACGTCAGGCGCGTCATGCTTTTTCACCAGTGCCAGCGTGGAGGCTGTTTCCACATGCCCGTCCACTTTTACGCCATCCGCTGTTGGGAAGGTGCCGCCGGGTGCCAGCTGATCCAGCACACCATGCACCTCTACAGACGAATGACCTCCCCCCAGCGTTCCGGCCATTTTCAGGTTGGAAGCGCCGTCAACAAGGGTCAGGTCTACAGGGGTTTCGGACTTTTCCGGGTCCAGAGCCAGTGCGGTCATCTGCGCCAGTGTGCCGAGCGTTCCACGCAGCCCCAGAGCCTGTGCCCCAAGCTGGCCATCAATCTGCACAGCCAGAGCATCATCAGGTTTTGTGGCATCCAGCAGGGCGCGGCTCAGCTTGCTGCCCGGCACAAAGCGGCCCAGTTCAATCTGCCCCGTATGTATGTGCAGCCCCTGCATAACAGGCTGCTGGCCCGCACCGGCAATCTGCACATCCACGGAAATATTCTGCCCATCCGGCAGGTCAGCCCGTGGGAAGAACTGTTCCAGATCCTTCAACTGGCCAAGTGAACCACCCGCCTGCAACGCATACGCCCGCGTGCCGTCCGGGTCCGTTACCGTGCCATCCACATGCGCAAGCCCTGCCGGATGCCCGGCAACACTCAGCGCCAGTTTGAGCTGAACAGGGAACGTTTTGGCGCGCACTGGCAGCAGACGACCTGTCTGGCCTGTCAGGGTAAACTGGCCCTTCCCCTTCTGGCCCTGCACATCAAAGCTGGGAGACTCCCCGTTCAGGTCTTTTGCCTGAATATGCCCAAAGCCAACCTGCCCGGTTTTGTGCCGAAGCTGATCATCCCACTGCACATCCGCCTTGGAAATACTGACATTGGAAACACTGACATCCCAATGCATCTGGCCGGATGACGCGCTCCCGCCGGCATCCGAGCGGACAGGCGGGGTAAAGACCCAGTCAGCCCGCCCATCCGGCAGACGCCGCAAGGAAACACGCGGCTGAAGAATACTGACATCATTAAACACAATGCGATGCTGAAACAGCGGCAGAAGCCCAAGGCGAGCCCGGACTTCCCCTGCGTCCACCATGTTCGGCGCAGGTGATCCGCCTTCTGCTGCATCAGCATCTTCCACGCCAGACAGATGCACGCCACGCGCTTCCACCCACGGGAACGGCAGGAGCCACACATGCAGCTGATCAATCGCCAGATGGCGGCCTGTCTGCTCTTCCACAGCGGCCACCAGCCGCACCCGCAGCCAGTTTGCATCCTGCATGGCGGACACAACACTGCCCCCGCCGACCAGCAGCACAGCAACCCCGGCTACCAGGCCGATCTTCCATTTCAGCCGCATTGGCTTTCCTCCTGCGTTCCAGAAGTCGCTGTTATCCGCCGCGACGAGACGGTTTGGGCGTAGCCCCTGCCGTGAACCCTAAAGAACGGAAGGTCTCACGCATATGCGGCGGGAGTTCGGCACTGAGTGTCAGGCGCCCTCCGGCCGGGTGAGGCATATCCAGTTCACGGGCATGCAGATGCAACTGGTCCGTAAAACCATCCACATGCGCTGTGGCCCCACCATATTTCGGGTCGCCCAGAATAGGCGTGCCAAGGGATTCACAATGCACACGCAGCTGATGCGTGCGCCCCGTGAGCGGGAACAGAGCCAGCCAGGAGAATTTCCGGGCTGCCGAATCCACAACTTCATAGGTCGTGCGGGCATATTGCCCGTCCGGGTCCTTGCGGTCTGCCGCCACCATAATGGCATTGGCCCCCACACCAAGGCGCGCCAGAGGCTGGTCAATCTCACCCGATAGCGGGTCAGGGCGCCCTACGACCACAGCCCAGTAGGTCTTTTTTACATCCCGCCCACGGAAGGCTTCTGCCAGCTTGGCAGCCACACCGGGAGTGCGGGCCAGCAGCAGCAGGCCGGATGTATCCCGGTCAATCCGATGCACCAGACGCGGGCGAGGGTCATCCTCCTCCGCCCGCAGGCCGTCCAGCATCATATCCACATGCTTGGTAATGCCGGGGCCACCCTGTACCGGCAGGCCAGCAGGCTTGTTCAGCACAATCACATGCTTGTCCTGATACAGCACCATACCTTTGATTTCGCGCACAAGGCGCTCATCCAGCGGGCGCGGGGCATCTTTTGCCGGTCGGGTTGACGCGGGGATAGGCGGCACCCGCACGGACTGGCCCGGCAGCAGGCGTGTAGACGCCTCAACACGTTTGCCATCCACCCGAATCTGCCCCTTACGGCACAGCTTTTGCAGCGCGCCCTGCGTCAGATGCGGGTAATGGCGACGAAAATAGCGATCAAGGCGAATATCCGCCTCGTCTTCGCTCACAGTCAGAATCACAACACTCATGCGACGATATTCACGACTGGCGCCGATCCCGCAAGCGGGCCCATGTTTCCAGACGATGGCGGATCTCCCGCTCAAAGCCTTTTCCGGTCGGATTATAGAAGGTCTGGCGCTTCATCTCATCAGGAAAATAATTCTGCCCCGAGAAGCCTTCGTCCGTATCATGGTCATACTGATAGCCCTTTCCGTAGCCAATTTCCTGCATCAACTTGGTCGGCGCGTTCAGAATATGCGCGGGCGGCATCAGGCTGCCGGTGGCCTTTGCGGCACGGCGCGCCGCCCCATAGGCTTTATAAACACCGTTAGATTTGGGTGCCGTGGCCAGATGCACCACAAGCTGCGCCAGAGCCAGTTCGCCCTCCGGTGAGCCAAGTCGCTCGTATGTCTCCCACGCGGCAATCGCCAGCGGGAGCGCCTGCGGATCGGCCATCCCGACATCTTCCGCAGCAAAGCGCGTCATGCGGCGTGCGAGGTAACGCGGGTCTTCCCCGCCTTCCAGCATGCGCGCAAACCAGTAAAGGGCGGCATCCGGGTCAGACCCGCGCATGGATTTATGCAGAGCGGAAATCAGGTTGTAATGTTCTTCCCGGTCCCGGTCATACAGCACGGCGCGCTTGGCCAGCAGACGGGCCAGAGCCTGAGCATCAAGCGGTGCCTCCGTTTTCAGGCTGAGAAGCTGTTCCACCATGTTCAGCAGATACCGGCCATCCCCATCCGCCATGGCACGGAGCGTTGCCCGCCCCTCTTCCGTCAACGGCAGCGGTCGTCCGGTTTCTTCCTCCGCCCGTGCCAGCAGAGCTTCTTCCGCCGGGTCATCCAGCCGGTTCAGCACCATGACCTGACACCGCGAGAGCAAAGCAGAATTCAGCGCAAAGGACGGATTTTCCGTTGTGGCCCCAACCAGCACAATGGTCCCATCTTCCACTACAGGCAGAAAACCGTCCTGCTGGGCACGGTTGAAGCGATGAATTTCATCCACAAACAGCAGCGTGCCGCCACCGGCTTCTGCCTGCCTGCGTGCGTTTTCAAAGGCTTTTTTCAGGTCCGCGACACCTGAAAACACGGCAGAAAGCTGCACAAACCGCAGACCCGCCGCCTGTGCGAGCAGGCGTGCAATGGTCGTTTTCCCCACGCCGGGGCCACCCCAGAGGATAAGGCTGGCAAGAGACCCACGTTCCAGCATGCGCGTCAGGGTGCCATCAGGCCCCAGCAGATGCCCCTGCCCCACCACGTCATCCAGCTGGTTGGGGCGCAAGCGGTCTGCCAGAGGCTGATTGGGGGCGGGCCTCCCCGCATGCGCAGCGGAGGGGTGCCTGTCCGGCATCGGAGCCTGATTACCAAAAAGATCTCCCCCCGGAGCCATGTCCGAAGGTGTCGTGCGCCGTACCGTCATACCTGCCTGCCCTGAAGAAATACTCGCTTTGATATCGGGCTGCCGTGCCTGTTTTGCTACCTCTGAACACAGAAGAAAGCCCGGCAGTCCCTGCCTGCGCCGTTTTATTCCGGCTGTGCAGGCAGCGTGAAGGTGCCAGCGGGAATAGCGATACCGCTTTTCATATCAAACAAAGTCACGCGCGTTTCACGCCCCTGTGCATCCACCACACTCCAGGAACGCAGAGCTACCGGGTTATCATAAAACACCAGTGTCAGGCTGCCATCTCCGGGGGAGGACGTGCGCACCAGCGTGACCTGCACCAACCCGCCTTCATGCTGAAAGCCGGTGATGGTGACATCATTCGCCAGACTGACATGCTGCCGCAGCAGCAACCCCAACGGCGTGCGCTCCATGGGAATAACGGTTGTCTGATCAAGCTGGTTGTCGCGGAACACCACCTTGTCCTGATTGGCAACAAGTAGCAGGGGCGTTGGCGGGTCATAGGCCAGCCGCATCTGGCCAGGCCGCTGCATCCAGACAACACCTGTCGTGCGTTTTCCGTCCGCATCCAGCTGCTGCATATGCGCCTGAAACGTGGTGACGCTGTTGAGCGCTTTTTCAATCTTCCCCAGCCAGACCTTGTCTGATGCGGAAAGCGTAATGCCTTGCGGGACCTCTGCCTGAGTTGCCGCCTGCACTGCGCCCTGAGCGGCCCCCTGCGCCATAGCCGGAGCCGCTGGCACCAGTGCGCTTACGCTGCCCCCCAGAGAAAGAGCCAGACAGAATGCTGAAAGTTTGCCGGAACGTGATGTCATACGCGCTGTCATTCCCATTGGTGACCACAAGCCGCCAGCAAACACCTTGCCCGGGCCTTTATTATGGCACGCGCATTATGCCACCTGCGGCGGCCGGATAACAGAGCAGCCTGTTCAGGAGTTCCCGATCAGCACCCCGGCCAGAAAGACGAGCGCCCCGCCAAAGACAATCTGCACAGTGGCAGAGCCAAAGGGCGTGTCCTGATAGCGCCACCGGATCCATGAAATCAGGAACAGTTCGACCACCACCACGGCAATAGCGACCATCATGGCTGCGCTGAAGGACTCAATCAGGAAGGGCAGAGTATGCCCAATACCGCCTGCCATTGTCATGGCACCGCACACCAGCCCACGAATAAGCGGCTTGCCACGACCAGACAAAGCGCCATCATCCGACAAGGCTTCAGCAAACCCCATGGAAATCCCGGCGCCTAACGAGGCTGCCAGCCCGACCAGAAACGCGCTGTGCGGGTCATGCGTGGCAAAGGCTGCGGCAAAAACCGGGGCCAGTGTAGACACGGAGCCATCCATAAGCCCCACCAGACCGGGCTGGACAATCTGCAACACAAAACGCCGTCTGGCGTTTTCATCTTCATCATCCCGCTTGTCATCCGTCAGGTGGCGGGAGGCGATATCACTGGCCGTCCGGCCATGCTGGTCTTCCGCTGAGGCGAGGTCTCCCAGCAGTTTCCGGGTTTCGGCATCGTTGGTGCGCAGGGCTGCCTGACGATAAAACCGAGCAGCGTCACGCTCCATATCTTCCGCATAGCGGCGCACAACATCAATGCCCTGCCCCTGAATCTGCCAGGCGGGCTTACGTGGCATAAACCCGGCAATATCCTGCCGGCGGACAAGGGGAATATGTGCGCCAAAGCGCCGGACATAGACATCGATCAGATGCCGTCTGTGGTCATCTTCCTCATGCACCATGTCTGAAAAGATTTTGGCGGTATCCGGATAGTTTTCCTGCAAGGCATAGGAAAAATCGGCATAGATGCGTCCGTCCTCTTCCTCATTGGAAATGGCCAGAGCAAGAATTTCCTGTTCGGTCAGGGCAGTAAATTTACGCATCTGCCCTGCATATACAGTTTCAAGATAAGTCTCAATTTATTCTTACATAATGCGAATATTTCGCATTTTCAGGATGACTGTAGCACCAGCATTCCCAAAGAAACTGATCAGGACAGGGCTATAACCTGCCCCGCCCTCAATCATTACTTATCCGTCAGAAAACAGAGTGTCAGGTTATGATGCTGCCTGAGCCTATCACCTGCATTCTGAGTTTTAGAGCGCCATCAGACCCGCCAGCAGCGCCACAGCCACCGCCAGACCGATTTCCCGGTTGGCGCGAAACTGGGCCAGACACAATGCCGGGTCAGCCGGGTTCACACCCACAACCTGCCGCCACAACAGGAACAGCGGCAACAGCATAACCGGCCAGAACAGAAGCCCGGAGCCTGCAAGCATTGCCGCCACAGCAAGCAACACCCCCATCAGCGCGTAACAGGCGCCAATAAAAGCCTGCGCCCGCCCTGCCATAAGACGTGAAGTGGATTTCACGCCAATACGGGCATCATCTTCCATATCCTGAAAGCCGTAGATGGTATCAAACCCCAGCTGCCAGACGATAGTCGCAGCATAGAGCGCCAGCTGAGCAAGAGAGAGATGCCCGGCGGCGGCGGCATACCCCAGCGGCGCCCCAAACCCGAAGGTAAACCCCATGACCAGTTGCGGCCACCATGTGAACCGCTTGGCCAGAGGATACAGCGCCACCAGCACCAGTGAAGACGCCCCTAGAATTTGGGACAGCCCATTCAACTGCAACAGGATGGACAGGCCTATCAGCAACAGAATGGCCAGAAACAGCACGGCATGCCGCATTCGCAACGCACCGGAGGCCAGAGGGCGGCCGGCGGTACGGGCCACCTGTCGGTCAATATCCCGGTCCCACATGTCATTCACCACGCAGCCTGCCGCCCGCATAACGAGGCTACCGATGCCGAATAGAACAATCAGCCGCACCCGTTGCACAAACGGCACACCCTGCGGCAGCAGAATGCCCCATATACCCGGCAGAAACAGCAGCCATGTGCCAATAGGCCGGTCCAGCCGTGCCAGCAGGGCATAAGGGCGCAAAGCCGGAGGCAGGCGGGCAATCCAGCCCGTCACCCGGATGTCGGTATGACCGGAAGAAGCTGACACGATACAGGCGGGTCCTTTAAGCAAACACGACAGGGAAATGTCACAAATTTAGAAAAAACGGCAGTGCCGGGGGTATGCCATAGATTGCCCTCAGGCATGAACCTCTTTGCGCAGAGCCACATTACCGCCTAAACACTCGTATCTGTCAGAGAACAATCCATCGGATTGCGTCTCCTCCTCCCATTGCAACCTGCCTGTTAGCTGAGTGCCATGAGTTCGCCCGAGCATCTTCCCCGTCTTTTTGTACCGCAGGACGCCTTAAGCGCTGCCGCAGAAGCAGGCACCGCCTGCACACTCAGCCCGGCACAGGCCCGTTATCTGGGCACCGTGCTGCGAAAAACGGCTGGAAACCCCGTTCGCGTGTTCAACACGGAAATGGGGGAATGGCTGGGCACACTGGGTGAGATTCGCAAGGATCGCGGCAGCCTGACGCTGACACAACAGCTGCGTGCCCCCTGCCCGCAGCCAGAGCTTATTCTGGCCTTCGCGCTTTTAAAGCGTGATGCCACAGACATGGTCCTGCGTATGGGCACGGAACTGGGTGTAACGCGCTTCATGCCCATTATTACCGAGCGCACCAATACCCACCGCATCAACCCGGAACGGCTGATGACTATTGCCGCCGAGGCCTCCGAACAGTGTGAGCGGCTGGACATTCCTACCCTTGCCGAGCCCTGCACGCTGGCCAGCCTTCTGGGCGCATGGCCCGAAGATAAACGGCTGTTCACAGCCATGGAGCGTGCCGAGGACCGTGGCGTTTCCCTCCGCAGTTCCTTACAGGACGCCCGCGAGGGCGATGGCCTGCTCATCGGCCCGGAGGGAGGTTTTTCCGAGGCAGAATGTCGGGCCCTTCTTGCGCGCCCGGCCATAGCCCCCATTTCTCTGGGGCCGCTGGTTTTACGAGCTGATACGGCGGTTGCCGCAGGACTGGCGCTTATGGGCCACGGCTTGCGCTCTGCTCAGGATTAGTCAGAATACCTTTACTTCCGTTCTGGCCCGCATCCTGTTGCCGGGCTGTTTTTCAAGGAACAGTGATTTCTAATGTCTCACGCCGATGCCCACGACGACACACCCGTTCGCTCAGTTTCTCAGCTGGCTGAGGTTTTTGCCAAAGGGTGCAAGCCCCGCGACTCTTGGCGCATTGGCACAGAGCATGAAAAATTCGGCTGGGTCCGCCCGGAAGCCGCTGCGAACGGCACCAGCCCGCAGTCCGGGCGCACGGCCTATGCAACACCCCCTTACAGCCCCGCAGGTATAGAAGACCTTTTGAAGGGCCTTCAGGAAATTGAGCCAGATGACTGGCAGCCCATTCTGGATGAAGGCAAGATTATTGGCCTGAAAGGCGTTGAGGAAGCAGCCGGGGCTGGTATCTCACTGGAACCCGCCGGGCAGTTTGAACTCTCTGGCGCGCCCCTGCGCACCCTGCATGAAACAGCGGAAGAACTGTCCGCGCATTATGAATCCGTGCGTCCGCTGGCCCGCAAACTGGGGCTGGGCTTCAGCGCTCTGGGCTTCCACCCCACAGCCTCACGCGCTGAACTGCCGTGGATGCCCAAATCCCGCTACGCCATTATGCGCGACTACATGCCTAAAGTTGGCAAGCTCGGGCTGGACATGATGCAGCGCACCTGCACCGTGCAGGTCAATCTGGATTTCGGGTCCGAGCAGGACATGGTTCGTAAAATGCAGGTGTCACTAGCTCTGCAACCTGTAGCCACCGCCCTGTTTGCCAACTCTCCGTTCTTTGAAGGCAAGCCGAACAACTTTCTGTCCAACCGGGCCCGCATCTGGACCGATACGGATAACGCCCGTTCCGGCATGCCTGCCTGCGTGTTTGAAAAAGACTTCGGCTTTGAACGTTACGCAGAATGGATACTGGATGTGCCCATGTATTTCATCATGCGTGACGGCAAGATGCGCGATGTTTCTGGTCGCTCTTTCCGCGCATGGATGAACGGGGACCGTCAGGACGGTCTGGAAGATGTCACCCCCACTCTGGCTGACTTTGAAAACCACATCTCCACGGCCTTCCCGGATGTCCGCCTCAAGCAGTTTCTGGAAATGCGCGGCGCAGATGCAGGCTCAGCTGAAATGATGCTGGCTCAGTCCGCCCTGTGGGTCGGCCTGCTATATGATGATGCCGCACTGGAAGCCGCTTATGAGCTGGTGTGCGAACGCCCGTGGGAAGACTACGCCAAGCTGCGTGCCTTGGTGCCCTCTCAGGCGCTGAATACCCCGTGGGGCGAAGGCACGGTGCGTGATCTGGCCGCGCAGGTCATTGGCATTGCCATGGATGGCCTTCAGGCCCGTAACTTTGTGGACGAGAATGAACGTGAGGAGTGGGCTTACCTTGCCCCGCTCACCGCCCTGGCAGCAGGAGCCCCCACGCAGGCAGAACGCTGGCTGGAGCGCTATTACGGCGCATGGATGGGGGATACCTCCCGCATTTTTGCTGAAAGCGAAATCTGATACCGCTTTCCGGGCTGGCCGCTTTCTGCGTGCCAGCCCTTTTTTTGCGGTCTATTTCTTAAGCAGTAACCGGCTGGAACTCAGCACCGCCGCGCACGTGGCAACACAGGCGGCCATCAACAAACATTTCAGCGAAGCCCCCTGTGCAAACAGGGAGAAAAAGGCCGCAACCCCCATAGCCCCACAGGTCTGCCCAGCCTGACGCGCGACCTGCACCATACCGCTGGCACCTCCGGCCCGGGCATGGGAGGCAGAAACCATCATGGCGCGATTATTCGGGGGCTGAAACAGCCCGAACCCACACCCGGCCAGACAGGTCCGCCAGATGATATCAAATGTGGAAGGGTGCGCAGGCATCATCCACAGTAGGAAAAACCCTGACGCCGTCATCAGCAGGCCGATGGAACAGAGCACTCCGGCGGAAACCGTATCAGAGATCCGCCGCACAAGTGGGGCTGCAAGCATGATGCCAATTGGCCAGGGTGTAATGAGCAATCCGGTCGCCGCAGGGCTCATCCCCAGCGCATCATGCAGCGTAAACGGCATGGAAATGATGTAGAAATTGGACGACACAAAGCCGCCAAATCCTGTCATGAACGCAATGGCAAAATCGGGTTTGGCCAGCATATCTACCGGCAGAATGGGCTGCGGAAGCCCACTTTCCCGCCGGATGAGCAAAAGGCCAGACAACAGCCCCACCACAATTAGAAAACAGGACAGCAGCGCACCAGACTCATGCGCCAGCCCGTCTCCCCCCATAACGAGGGCGCCAAAAGCCAGCATGCACAACACGCTCCCCGTAATATCCGGGCGAGAGCGGCTCCGTGGCGTAGCCGGTAATGCGTAAAAGGCCATGAACAGCGCCGCAGCTCCCAGCGGCAAATTCACCCAGAACAGCCAGGGCCAGGACGCGACTGTAAGAATAGCGGCAGCCGCCGTTGGCCCAAGAGCCACGCCCATGGCCACCACAACGCCGTTCAGGGCAATACCCCGGCCAATTTCAGCATGCGGGTAAATATAGCGGACAAGCGCAATATTCACGCTCAGGATGCAGGCCCCGCCAATCCCCTGCAAAACCCGAGCGGCAGCCAGTGCAGGCAGAGTGGTGGCCATGGCACACAGTACAGAAGCCACCATGAACAGGATGATTCCGAACTGACACAGGCGAGAAAACCCAACCTTGCTCCCAAGTGCGGCCAGCGGCAGCAGAGAGACCAGACTAGCCAGCTGATACGCATTCACCACCCAGATTGACGCCGATGAGGACGCATGAAGGTCACGCGCAATATCAGGCAGAGCAACATTGGCAATAGCGTAGTCCAGCAAAGCCATAAGGACAGACAGAGACACTGCCAGCATGGCCCATGTCCGTGCCGAGCCAAATAAACCGTCTGTGTTTTCTGTGTGGGAAGATCTGCCTGCTGTCTGCGCAAGTTTATTCATCAGCCTGACCATTCCTTTTCTGACTCGTAACGTCTTGCGCCGGGGGGCTTCTGTGCCACCCTCAGCCTTAAAGGGGAAGGCCAAACAGGCCGTGTCAGTTTTTCTTTATGCTACCCCCGGACTTTAGAACTGCGTAGGGATACACGCGATTGTGCTCATATTTAAAATACGATCCATTCACTTAATGAATAAAATAAATCTCTTGTCCTTTAGCGACTTAGAGTTTGCCGGACCCGTTTTTAAAAAGAGACTCCGCTTCCTCAATTACAGCTAATGGTTGACATGCGCCCCCCACCCCGTTCCATCTTTTGAGGATGACGCCCTTACTCGCTTCAGGCCTGACAGCCACCGCCATCATAATGCTCATGCTCCTGATCGGGGTGGCGCGACTCAATCCCTTCGTCACACTGTTCATTGTGTCCATCGGGCTTGCTCTTGCCACAGGCATGCCTACTGAGCAGGCCATTTCTTCATTTGAAAACGGTATGGGCCATGTTCTCGGACATGTGGCGGGCGTTGTGGCTCTTGGCACAATGTTGGGCAAAATGCTGGCTGAAACAGGCGGGGCAGATCAGATTGCTCTTACCATTTCCCGCATTGCTGGAAAAAAACGGCTCAACTGGGCCATGATGGTGATCGGCCTGCTCGTCGGATTGCCGGTTTTTTTTGAAGTAGGCTTTGTATTGCTCATCCCGCTGGCCATTATCCTTTCCCGCCGGAATAACCTGCCCCTTCCTGTGCTGGCATTCCCAATGGCCGCAGCGCTTTCCGTTACTCATGCGATGGTACCTCCGCATCCGGCAACGTTGCTGGCTATTACTGCCTACCACGCTAATACAGCCCACACCCTGTTCTGGGGTATTGTGATTGGTACACCCATAGCCGCTGTTGCTGGGCCTGTTTATACTTGGTACATCGCGCCCCGCATTGGCGCTCTAGCTCCTACTGCGCTGGAAGCGCAGTTTACCGGCCAGACAACACACACCAAGCTGCCATCCTTTGCCCTTTCCTGCGCAACTCTGCTGATGCCAGTTGTCCTGATGCTGGGCGGCGCGCTGGCTGAACTTATATGGCCGACGACAGCCCTGCCTTATCGGGTTCTGCACTTTCTGGGCAACACGGACATCGCCCTGCTGGTCGCCACTCTGATGTCTTTCTGGCTGTTGGGCAGCCTGAGTGGCCTTTCCCGTGAGACGATCCTGCGCTTCAGCAATGAATGTCTGGCCCCTACAGCTACCATTATGTTGTTAATCGGTGCAGGCGGTGGCTTCGGACGAGAACTGATCGATAGCGGCCTTTCCAAATCCATAACGGATCTGGCTCTGGGGGCCAATGTGCCCCTGCTGGTGCTGGCATGGATGCTCGCTTTGCTGGTCCGTATTGCGACTGGTTCCGCCACGGTGGCAACGACCACAGCCTCCGGCATTGTCGGGCCTATTCTGGCTACCTCACATTCTGTCTCACCCGAACTGCTGGTGCTGGTAACCGGCGCCGGCTCGGTCGGGCTGAGTCTAATGAACGATGCCGGGTTCTGGCAGATGAAAGAATATCTGGGCATGAACCTTTCCCAGACCCTGCGCAGCTGGACCATGATTGAAACCATTATTGCCGTGCTTGGACTGCTGATCTGCCTGCCCCTATCCTGGGTCATTCACTGAGACAAAAGAAAAGGGCCTCATGTTTCCATGAGACCCTTTCCGGATTTCCGTAATCACATAGCTCAGAACACTCCGTTCCGAGCCTGATCTGTTTCGCTCAGGATTTGCTATACGGGTTTTTCGTTCCACGCGTCTGGAGACGAATGGGCACACCCGGCAGATTAAACGTCTCACGCAGGCCGTTTACCAGATACCGCTTGTAATCTTCCGGTGTCTGCTCGGCACGCGTACCAAAGATAACGAATGTCGGCGGACGGGCCTTAACCTGCGTCATGTAACGCAGTTTCAGACGACGCCCTTCCACCAGCGGAGCAGCATGCCGTTCCAGCGCACCCTCAAACCAGCGGTTCAGTTCACCTGTCGGCACACGCGCATTCCAAACAGCACAGGCTTCTCTCACTGCCGGCAGAAGGCGATGGATGGAGGCCCCTGTCAGCGCGGAGAATGTGACCACCGGCACCCCACGCATCTGCGCCAGAGAAATACTCAAGCGGTCCAGAATAGCCTGACGGGTGGCGTTTCTGTCTTCCACCGCATCCCATTTGTTCAATGCCAGAACACAGGCGCGGCCTTCACGCTCAATCAGACGGGCAATCTGCAAATCCTGCTCATGCACACCCAGCGTGGCGTCCAGAACCAGCACCGCCACTTCTGCCATTTTCAAAGCTTCAATGGAGGCTGAAACCGACATTTTTTCCAGCACTTCATCAATCCGCGCCTTACGGCGGAGACCGGCCGTATCCACAACCTCAAAGACGTCGCCATCATCATGCAGCGTCACGGCTACGGAATCACGCGTCAGGCCCGGTTCTGGCCCGGTAATCATCCGTTCTTCACCCAGCAGGGCATTCAGAAGGGTTGATTTCCCGGCATTAGGCCGCCCGACAATTGCAATACGCATCGGACCGACAGGGCGGTCGGGGATGATTTCCGCATCCTCGTCGCTCTCAATGATTTCGTCGTCGAACTCGTCTCCCACTTCCGGAAGCTCAACTTCTAGTTCAGGCGGCAGATGCTCGACAATTTCGCCCATCAGGTCAGAGAGGCCTTCGCCGTGCTCAGCAGAAACCGCAACCGGCTCCCCCAAACCCAGAGAATAAGCTTCCATAGCCGAGGCTGCGCCGGAGCGCCCTTCCGCCTTGTTCGCAACCAGTAGAACCGGCCGCCCCTGCTTGCGCACCCATGCTGCAAAATGCTCATCCGCAGGAGTAATCCCTGCACGGGCATCAATACAGAACAGGACAAGCACTGCTTCGTGCACAGCACTTTCAGAAGACGCACGCATACGGCCAAAAAGGCTGCTGGGAGCGGCCTCTTCCAGCCCGGCGGTATCAACCAGACGAACGGTACGTCCACGCAGAAGAGCCAGCCCCTCCTTGCGGTCGCGCGTCACGCCGGGTGTGTCTGCCACCAGCGCCTGACGGCGACCGACAAGACGGTTAAATAACGTGGATTTCCCAACATTCGGGCGGCCAACAATGGCCACCAGAGGGAGATCTGCGGAGGGTACAGGCGCAACAGGCCGCATGGGCCGCCGGCGATCAGCCATAAGAGCGAAGCTTTCCGTCGTTGGTGACAATCAGCATCTGCTCATCGACAACAATAGGTGGAACAAAAGAAACCTCATCCGTAGAATCTACGGAAATAATGCCGCCTGTTGTCGGGTTGACGCGCACAATACCATTGCCCGTCATGGTGCTGACACAGACAAGCTCACCGCCAGCCATGACGGGGCCAATCCATGTCACAATGTTCTTGTTAACATCCACGCGCTCAAAGCGGCGAAGCTGTGTAATCCAGCGTACATGACCGGAAAGACGATCGATACAGGCCAACTGGTCATCCAGAGACAGCACGTACAGCCAGTCCCCTACGCATAGCAGGCTATTCTGGCCACCGACTGCACGTTCCCACAAACGACGCCCCGTACGGATATCCACGGCAGCCAGCACCTGTGCCATGCTGATGGCATAAACGGTACTATCCACGATCACAGGCAAGCCACGCACACAGGTCAGATTGAGCGTATTAGCCTGACTACCCACGTTACCGAGCATGTCACTCCATACGATCTCGCCACTTTCAGCGCGAAAAGCAACAAGGTCACCGCCGCCAAATCCGGCAATGACAACACCATTTACAACAGCGGGTGCAGGCTGACCAAAAACGGTCGTATCTGCTGCCGTCGCGGCATAGGACCAGAGCTGGTTGCCTGTTGCAGCATCGAGAGCGAACAGACGTTCATCAATGGTGCAGAAGAAGAGACGACCATCCACAATGGTTGGGGCAGACCGACCCGGCGTCCCGAAGTCGGAGCGCCACTTCACCTTGCCGGTGGCAGCATTAACGGCGAGCGCCTGCGAGATACCATCAATGATGTAGACCGTATCACCATCCACACCGACACCACCGCCAACATTGCTGGACTGAAGGTTTTTCGGTTTGGGGTTGATCGTCCACAAATGCGACATATGCGGCCAGCTATAGGCCCGCACCACGCAGCGTGCATCCATGATGAACAGACGACCATCATGAACCACCGGCGGAGACAGGATCAGCCCGCGCCCGAAATCACCCAGAGCGGCCCATGCCAGAAGATCAGGCTGGGAAATGCCCGCACCGATATCTTTCGTCCAGCGTTGGCGAAGGCCACCCCATCGGTAATTGCTGCCGACATGCGAGGTAATCCGGCCAACCAGCGGCCAGTCTGAAACCGAAACGGCTGCAGGAATGGTAATGGCAGTATGATCTTCTTTATCAATCGTGAGCCCGGCGCCAGAGGAGAGCACGTTCGTGCGGTGACCCGCCAGAATGGGCTTTTCATCCTCATCAAACAGACTACAGCCTGCCAGCACGGGCATCATTGCGGCCCCAGCAAGGAGTTTTCTGCGCGCTACGGACGTACGACCAAAAATACCGGAACGTGTTTTGCTGCTCATGATGCCTTACCCTGCCGACGGATCAAGAGCCTGGGACAGAGCCTGAGCCCTGTTCCGCACGCCCGAAGGAACGTCCTGCGCCGCGGCCAGCACGGCAAACTTTTTACGGGCGTCATCCAGATGCCCTTCACGAATATCCAGCGTAGCCAGAGCCTCTGTGGCCAGACCATTCCACGCTTTACCGCTTCCGGTCAGCAGAGAAAGGCGGGACCGCAGCGTTGCCGGGTCTCCCGCATCAAGCTGCTTCTGGCACCACAATAGCGTTGCCAGTTCCCGCAGAACCGGGGCAGCACTCTGGTCATTCTGCACGGCATCCCATGCCGCCAGCGCGCCTTTAACATCTCCATGTGCCGCCTGCACGCCGCCTTCCTGAAGGCGGGCGAGGGTTGCAATTCCTTTTGGCGCAGTCGCTTCAAGTTTTTGCAGGGCGGCAAGCCCCGCCTGGGCGGTTTCACCCAGCGGAGTCAGCGTTGTCGGTGCGGGCGGAAGGTGATCTGTCTCACGCAGGGCTGTCAGATAGGACCCGGTTGCCGCAAGAGAGGCAGACTTCAGGCTGGACAGGTGCCATGACCACGCACCAGCCCCAACCACAACGGCGGCGATTACTCCCACCCCCAATCCGGCATAACGGCGTGCAGTCTGACGCAGGCGTTCAGCCTTCAATTCGTCATCAACTTCCTTGAAAACATCTTCTGCCACGTCTGGCTGGTTCCCGTTCTGACTATGGTGCGTGCGTAATCGGCACTTCTGCCCTACGCGCACACATCATACAAGGCGCCTGCAAGAAAGACACCCCTTAACATGCGTGGCCGAAGAGGGAGCGCTTTAGTGCGCTCCACCCCCAAACTTTGTGCTGGCGGTTTTCAGGGCGGTAGTCAGATGCACAAAATTCCCGGCAATCCGCTTCTGCACCGCTGAGCTACCTTCATGAATATGCGCGATTTTCTCCCGCGCTTCAGCACTTATGGCCGTCTCTTCCTTGTTCGCGGCACGGGCCACGCAGGTATTATACGTGCGGGCCGCCTTCTCATACGCCGTCACTTTGTCCACGCTGGCATTATACCGCTCAACGGAAGAGACATCGACAGACGGCGCAGCGGGTTCAGCCCCGCACGCAGGCGCTCCCCATGCCCCGGATGCTGCCTGAGCGGCCCCGGAGTCTGCCACAGCAGCCCCTGCAAGCAGACCACCCAAAACCAGAAAAAAACCTTTCCTCATTCCCAATTTCCCTGTCTCGCACGACGTGTCCTGCCCGAACCTTCGGGCGGATGTCGGAATGCCTGCGGTTCATGACACAGGCGCTCCAAATGTCCATCCCCTCCCCTTTGCGCCATCTTGTGGGCCAGAATACGGCACGCCACCCGCTATCTCCTTCCCACACTTGGAAAAACAGGGAGAGGGCAGTATAGAATCCGTCCAATGCGCATTCTCTTCATCACGGCCACACGCCTGGGCGATGCGGTGCTTTCAACTGGCCTTCTGGCCCACCTCATCCACCGCTACCCCAATGCGCGCTTCACCATTGCCTGTGGGCCTGTTGCAGCCGGACTATTCCAGAACCTACCCGGACTCGAGCGCGTGATTGTCATGACCAAGCGCACGCATGACCGGCACTGGCTGGATTTATGGAAAGCCTGTATCGGCCAGAAATGGGACCTCGCGATTGACCTCCGTGGGTCCGCATCCACGTTTTTTTTGCGCACGCCCAAACGCCTGATCATGCGCGGGGGGCGTCGCCCCGGCCTGCGGCTGAATCATCTTGGTCAGCTTCTGCGCCTCTCTCCGCCTCCGCTCCCCACCGTATGGCTGTCTGAGGCCGACAAAACTGTTGCCCGCACCATCATCCC
>NZ_CALLXM010000243.1 GCF_937875265.1 uncultured Acetobacter sp.
GCAAAACCCATCGTGATCGAGAGAAACGTCTGGATTGCAGCCGGCGTAACGATCATTGGCGGGGTGACGGTTGGCGAAAACTCGGTTGTAGCCGCAGGTTCTGTCGTCACGAAGGACGTTCCCCGGAACTGCCTTGTAGGAGGAAATCCGGCGGGAGTCATTCGTTCTCTCGGCGATGACTGAGGACACACCTGCACCGGGTTGAGACTGCCGAGACACACTGCTTCCCATATCGATCGCTTTTCGTCCGGGCGTTCGACAGAGGATTGTTCGTTTTCCCGGTCTTAGCGGGCAGGCGACAATCGCCCTCCTTTTGGACATGAGCAGCACGACCTCTTGCGGGCGAGTTGGGCCAGAAACTAACTGTCGGCTTTTTAGAACTTAGCCTGAATAGCGAACATTTGAACCGGCTTATGCTGGATTACCTCGGGTAAGACTGTCGAAGCATGTATAGGCCGCCGCACAGTGAATATCTCTAGTGCTCTCGAGACGATTGACCACGGACGATATGTTATAATCTGCCCCGCGCTCAGCGACGAATTAAATTGTGGGCGGCTGACTGGTTGGTAGCGTACAGTTGTTTCAAACTTTCGATTGCGGTTCGAATGTGTCAAGATAATCTTCCCAAGGATAGACGGATATTCTATCTACTTCAGTTGTAAGAAATGCAATGTGGCACACAATTGCAACGGCATCCTGAAAGAATTCTTGGAAATTCACAGAGGCATTTGCTTCATGCGAATAATCATTTCTAATCTTCTTTATTTCCACCATTCGTCGTGCGGCGATTTCCGGCACATCGCTCGCCGAGACCCCAAAGTGTTTTCCAAAACCTTGCTGCGCCCTTTGCAACTGAACAGGGTCTCTTAGATCAGCCAATCCTCTAACATCCTCATGCCAAGCTTTGTTTTGAGCAATTCCTCCAGAATTTATTATCTCGGCTACGTCATCGCCAAACACTTCTATTAGGGTAAAAACATGCGATGCAGATGCTGCCGCTAGCGGAAATGTATCTATATATGCTCCCAGTTCATGGGCCCCGACGTCGACGTCATCATGTAAAAAATCTTGCTTGTAGCGCGGCAATGACTTTTCAATTTCTGAGCGGGTCGCCAACACTCCTGTGCCCTTAATAGAGGAGTCATCCCCCTTCGCAGCAATCTCTGCTTCAAAATCCCGAAAATTCATAGCATTCTTCAGGGACAAATATTTTTGTATTTTTACCTCAGTCGCAAAGATAAGCAGGCTCTGCAGGGTTGAAATTGTTCGACTTAAAATCAGCCTCTTCTTGTCATCGTCTACTTGAGCCAATTTGCAACATTCCTTCTATGATGCTTATATCTTCGCGGGTCAGCTTCAGGCAAACAATAGCCGAATTCAAGCCCCCAATAAACGGGATTGGGGCTTTGCTACTTTTTCAAGTTCTCCGACGTCTGCCTTCGGGTGGTCTCTCGCATGCTGATAATGTCCGAATTGGACGCACAGTAGCCGTTACACGCAATTGAATGAACGGCAGGAAACGTCGGCTGGGCGCTCCAAAGCAGCCTGACCGCTCTCCCCCCATTGCCGTCAAAGAGCACTATTTTTGCAGCATCATTTCCGCCATCCCATCCAGCCGTATCTTATGGCTTGCCCAGTCTGCCATCACGCGTTCCAGAAGAACCCAGAATGCCGGGCCATGATTGTGCTCCTTCAAAGCGCTTTTTGAGGTCCGTGATCTGATCCTCGGTCAGACCCAGCGTGATGCGTTCAAACCAGGCATCAATGGCGCGATCATTCACATCGAGATCGGGTTTACGTTCTTCATAAAGCAGGGGAGTGGGATTTGCCGTTCTTGACGTGGATGACCAGTGTGCATGTCTAGGGATTTGCATGCAGTTCAGTGCAGAGACGTATGGCGAAGGCTTCCAGTTCCCGATCAGTCATGAGGAGTTCGGGACTGAAGGCAATGTGACGGAGGTCATTTTGTGCATGCCATTACGGATTTTGTGGTCCCGTTTGACCAGTATTGCGCGCATTTGTTTCGTTTTCCTGCTTTATCGCTTTCTTCAAGGTTTTGGTGGCGGCATCATCCCACACAAATATTGGGACATCAGTGGAAACCCCAGCGACTGGGACATGCTTCTTTGCGGCTTCCAAAGCTTTGTCTCCGATCTTCTGCTCTTCCAGAATTTCCCGGATGACGGCTGCTAATGGCACAGGAAGCAGCGGGATAGCTTCTGACAGTAAGACATCCATTGCGGAGGCAGTGTATTGTGAGGCCAGTAGGTTACTATTGAGAGTAGCGATTTGTGTCTTTCGACCGTTTAAGTCAGCTTTCAACCCCAAAATGGTGGTTTTCTGCGCTTTGTTCTCTGCCACGATGGGCGCGTAATATTTACGAAGACGGTTGTATTCAGCCTCTTTGCCTGCTTTGGTTGCCGCATCGATGTCCATATGTTTGGCCTGAGCTGTAAAGCCCCAAAAGGACGCCTTGAACGCCTTGATTTCGCGGTTTTGCCTTTCAGCAATCGGCGTCTGTATCGCTAATTGGCGTTTTGTCCCCTCAAGTTTGCATTTTACCTTCTCAAGTTCCTTGCTGGCTTTATAATCTTCAACCGATTTCCAGTCTTTGCCGTGCGTATGTTTTTCCTCTCCACGCTGGACACCCCTGATTTTGGCTACGTCACGTAGGTATTCATAAAAATCGGTCTGTAGCGCTTTGCCCCGCCAGAACAGGGAGGTGGCAGGAATCATGATCTGCTTACCGTCCTTGTCTTGTGCAGGGGTAACGGTTTTTCTGCCCTTGGCATCTTTCCTGACGTCGAGCTTGGGAACCTGAGCGTAACGCTCCAGCGCTTTTTCCTTGTCGAATTTCGTGAGGGAAATCCAGCGCTCGGCACCCTTGCTCTTGGTATGTTTCACATAGCGGGGGGCATAGAACACATCGACATTGTGCCTTCCCTCTTCGTCCCGATCGAGCCGCGCCCAGAAGACCGCATCGCCTCCATTTCGTTCATTGATGAAGCGCACGGCATGGGTGAGCATGAGCTGCTCTGTCTTGGCAATCTGCTCGGGCGTTCCATTCAGTGGAATCAGTTGCGATGGAAAATGCACCATCGCGTGGAGTGCGAGCTTGTCCGCCGCTGCTTTATTTCTGCGGCATCCTGCTGACCATTCATCATAGGCAGACACCATGTCCGGTGCAGATGATCCCGCAGGTTTGTAAATGAGTGGGGGCGCGTTATTGATTGTGCGCAACCGTCCCTTGAAATCCTGCCTGAGTTCGTGCTTGAGTTGGCAGGCAAGTCCATTACGATTGAGCACGGCGTTGCGGACAGACCCGGCGACCAGATGTTTGACCATGACGCGGTTGCTCCTTAAAAAAACTGTGCCCGCGGGTGACCCCTTAAAAAGGGATCACCCGCTAACCCTTTTTGTCTGACGACAAAAAGAGCGGGGCCTACGGCGTTATAGCGAATGCGGATGCAAATCCTGCGTCAGGGTCATGCTTTATTGGGTGTCGTCGTTTTTCTGTCGTTCTGGTGTGGACTGTTCAGTAGGTCAGGGCTTCGACTACGCGTTGCAGGTTTCGCACCTCAATGCCTGACATATAATTTGTCGTACCCTGTGAGCGGTGTGTTGCTTCATGACCCAGGAGCGCATCAATCCAGAGTTCACGGATATCGTTCTCCTGATTGCGTAGCTTGGTCGAGACCAGATGGCGGAAGGAGTGGAATGTCACCTCTTCTGGAATCTCCAGTCCGCGTTTGAATTTGGAAAATGCCTGTGCGAAGTCGTTGCCGCGAATGCCATTCCGGGCAATCGTCAACTCATCAAAGAAGTAGAGACCGGAGTTCTTGAAGTCCATGATCCCGGCTTCGAGCAGCGTGCTATGTATCGGGACAATGCGTGTGCCTGCGGCGGTCTTGGGTGACCAGTCGCGTTGTTTGCCGTTCACGACCTCGGTGTATGGCTGGATGTGAAAGCATAGCACACCGTCGATAACCTTGACGTCCTTGTTGCGCAGGTTGCAGATTTCACCCAGGCGCATCCCTGTATACAGTGCAGTCTGGATAATCCCCTTGTATGTGCGCTCGGAGAGGGCCTTGCGTGTCCACGGAGCGCGCAACAGCAAGGCCAGCTCGTCATCAGACCATGCGCGGCGTTCTATCTTCTTTGTAATGTCGAACTTCCATGCAGCCCAAGGGTTACGTGGGGCGATCTCGCGTTGGACAAGATGCGTCCAGATGGAGGACAGGCGCGAAAAGTGGTTCTTCACGGTCTTGCCAGATACGGTATCCAGTTCAAGCTCAGCGGCTTGTTCGACTGCGTCTCTGATGGGGAGGGGCTTGTGGTTCTTGCCGTGCAATGTTGGCAGCCCAAAAAGCAGGTCACGAAATTCGCCTGCAATCTGCCCGTCGATCTGATCCACTGGAAGGTCACCGAACGCTTCAATGAAAAGCTGAACTGTCTTGCCTGTATCTCTGATCGTGCCAGCACTCTTGGCTTTGTCTTCATAGACAAAGCGTTCAGCCATCTGTGACAGCTTTGGCGCTTTGGGCTTTTTCTTTTCTGGCGCGGCAAGTGCAAGGTTGGCTGTTTTGGTGGCGCAGGTGACGACAAGCTGATTGAGATTATCAATCTGATCGCGCAACCCCTTCTTGTCTGCGGCTGTAACGGCGTCCTGCTTGTCAAGCTTGTGGCGGAGTTCCTGTATGCCTGCGACAATTGCCTGCATGGGGGGGTAATGTCGTTCAGAAACTGGGTCTGACGGGTGACAAGTTCCATCTGTTCGAACAGCAAGCGGGCGCGTTCGGCATTGCGCACAGCCTCGTTGCGTTGCTTGTCGACCTGACGCAGCGCCTCATATTCCGCGATGATCTTCTCATACAGAGCGATCAGGTCGTCCTTGCTGGGGTTCTTCATCCTGCCTGCCTGAAAAAGCTGTCCTGTTCGGGCATACAGCAGGGCTGCACGCTCACGGGCAACAAGTTTATCAGACGTATGCAGAGCGAGAGAAATTTCACGCTTACCCAGGATGGGCTGGAGGCAAGCAGGCATCCCGCGTCGGAAGTGATATCTGGTCTGCCCGTCGCGGCGCGAGGGTATGCTTCTGAGCATGTAAACTTTCCCAAATTGGGAAAGCGAGGTCAAAATTCCCAAAACTCAATGAAACCAATGAGTTATTGGTGCGAACTGCGGGACTCGAAAGTCAAGAATCCCGCAGTCTACTAAATAACATACTGATATTAAAGACTTTTATAATCCTGAGGTGAAGGAAATTGTAGAAGACCTTCGTAGAAAATCAAGACCTTTCTGTCAGGAGGCTTCCTGCTTGAGGGTTTCAAAAATACTGCTCTGGCGTGTGAACTGGTTTTGCTGTTGCATAGCCTGAACACGTCTGACCAATGTGGCTAAAGATACACCCGCAATGGAAGACGCATGTCTGTAGCTTTTCCCTGATGCTAAAAGGTCCAGAGCATGTTGCACCTTTGCAGAACTGGCTTTGGGCCTTCCTATGGGACGACCTGTTTTCGTTCCGTATTTCTGAGCATGGTCTATGCCACTTCTAATGCGCTCATTAATGGTCTCACGTTCATTCTGGGCAATGACAGACATCAGCAGATAACTGACACGGCTTGACCTGTCTGACGTATCCACACCCTCTGTCAGACTTCTGACTGTTATTCCTTTCTGGTCGAACTCTTCCAAAAGCCTTGCCAGATGGGCTGTTCGTCTTCCAAGCCTGTCCACCTTCCAGACTGTCAGAACATCCCCCTTGTTCAACAGGTTCAGCAAACTGTTTAACTGTGGCCTGTCTTCTGTTGCACCGGAAATGACATCCATAAAAATTCTTTCTTTTGGAATCCCGGCTTCCAGTAATCGACTGACCTGCATATCAGTCGACTGGTCTCTGGTGCTGACACGTGCGTAACCATAAATCATTGCACACCTCCAAAGACGTGCAGGGCTGTCACTCTGTCCGCAAGGAAATAGCGGGCCAGATAATCTCCCAATGCATAATCATCAGGAAAGTAGCTCTTCAGGACAGAAGCACAGCTACAATCAAGGTCACGATTGAAATAGGACAGGCGATTTTTGCCATCCCCCTTTATGATTTCAATATCCCTTAAAACACCTTCCAGAAAAGCCACTATGAAAACGGATAACTGGTCTTTTCCATACTTTTTAGCAATCTGAGGAGCGAGCACGTCCAGAATATTCTGGATGGTATCAGAATGATATAAATCCAATAATTTATAGGCTTGGTCTTCTATCGTGCCTTCAAGCTTGTTGCTTTTGGGATATACCGGGAATTCACGCAATGCGGAAATATAGGCTTCCTGCATTGTCTTTGTAATTTTAGATGATTGCAGGAATTTTCTGTAGTCTTTCACATATCCTGGTGCGATGTCATCGAACCCCTCAACAGGTGAAAAAATATGATGGACGGTCAGGTTTTTCGTGCGAAATGTAATTTCACTCATAAAATGTCTCCTTAAATTGTTAATCAGGGATTATTTTCTAAAATACTTTTGAATATACAATATTGAATACGATTTTCCCTTTGTATTTACATAATAAGGTATATGTATTCAAAAAGTCAAGTTTTTGAAACAGTCTATATTTAAGTATTTTTGCCATTACCTAAAATGGACTTCTGAAAGAAAATTTTTCTGTCCCGGCTCTCAGCGCATGGTTTCTGTGGTATAATTCTTCCCATGATGAACCGGCGAATATTCTTCCAGATTATTCCCTGACAGCTTTGGCTGTCTGTTCCTCATCCTTCCTTATTAACTGTTCTGTTTTTCATTCTGACAGGACAGGTGCGTTCAATTTCTGGAGGTAGACTATGACCATACGACCGTCACTCTGCATTTCTTCCCTTCTCAAACAACAGGAACAGGCAGATGACCCAAAGCAATACTCCCGATACACAGACAGACTCTCTTTCTTCCGAAGCGTTTCTTGAAGAACTCCTGGGCATTGTCCCGGATAAGGAAAACCCTGTTGGTGAGGAACGGTCTGGCTTTACCAGCCTGAAGGTTCTTCCCGAAGACCATAGTTTTCCTGAACATTCTCCCTCAAGACGGACTGACCGTTTTGCCAGCGTCAGAAGGCTGGAAAACCCTGTCAAACTCCATACCCCACGCAACTTTTCCACCCTGAAGGCAAGGGTCATGGAAGCGTGCCCACATGCTCCACAGGCTGTCGAGGTGCTGGCTTCCAGCGATGAGGAATGGGCTGAATGGGGAAAGGTAGTTCCCATGCGTCCCGTGCTTCTGTTTGGGCCTCCGGGGTGTGGCAAGTCCACAGTGGCAAGGCTTTACCATGAAATGGCTGGCTACCCTGTCAAAACCATCAATGTATCCGGCATGACAGATGCCCTGTCCCTGATGGGGGTGCATCAGAGTTTTGGGGAAGCCAAGCCTTCTCTGGTCACGGAATGGATGGCAGGCACGGAACTGGCTAATCCCTGCATCATCCTGGATGAAATCGACAAAGCCCCAAGGGGTGGACAGCATGGGAATGTGCAGGATGTCATGCTTCAGTTCCTTGAAGGGATGGAAGCCGGGTCATTCAATGACGTGTATCTGAACCTGCCAGTCAATGCGGGTTATGTGCGTTGGGTGCTGACAGCCAATGACCTTGCACAGGTGTCAGAACCTCTTCGTTCCAGATGTCGGATTGTGCATGTTGAACAGCCACAGGGTCAGGATGTCATCCTTCTGGCACGTAGGATTATGGCTGAAATTGCGAGGGAACGTGACCTGCTCCCGCAATGGTTCATCCTGAGCCAGGAAGAAGAGGAACTGGTGCAACGCTACTGCACCAAAGACCTGCGTTCCATGCGTCAGTATGTTGAAGTCATTATGAAAGACCAGATGACTCACTGGAAGGTAGCCTGATAGCAGGTGATGGAATGCCACTTTATCCGGGTGGCGTTCCTGCATGGAAAACCCCTAGCTTCTCATCCGAGAAAGAAAGCAAAACCCGCAGATAGTCCGGATTAGTCTTGATGACTTATGAGGTTGCCAAAAAACGTAAGTAGGCAATAAAAAACCACCAGACCGTTTTAGGAGGGGGTCTGATGGTCACATGTCGCTACAACATAAAATTATTATTTAACAATAAAATGATAATGTCAAGAAAATAATTTAAAAAAGTTCGATTTTCTTGCATATTAGCAAATACATTTATTATTATATATTTAAGGCATCATAATAATATGGTGTCCAATATTAATATTTGGAGGATTTTCATATGAAAATTTTAGTTAAAACATTTAAAAACAAGGTTGGAGCAACCGCTATCGAATATGGTCTGATTGCTGCCTTGATTTCAGTTGCAATTATCGGAACAGTCGGCAGTCTTGGTAAGAGCTTGACAGCTACATTCAGTACAGTTTCATCAAGTATTTCATCTGCTAACTCTGGTACTGGTACTACTGCTTCTGCTGGTTAATCTACAGAAGCAAGCGTCATACGTTATGGGGAACCTTTCGGGGTTCCTTTTTTTATGTCTACAATCTGGAAGAATTTTCTCAAATAGTTCGATATAATTGAAGTTATTCCTGAATATATATTACAATAAATATGTATATATACAATGGAGGATTTCAAATATGATTTATTATAAAAAGAAAATACAGCAGGATGTTGGAGCAACCGCTGTCGAATATGGCATACTTTCTGCCCTGATTGCTGTTGTGACGATTTTATCCCTACAGGCAACAGGAACAAACCTTGGGACAACCTATTGCACCATAGCCAATCAATTAAGCCAGGCTGTTGGAGCAGGAGCCACAGCATCCGGTTGCTCTGCTACGTCTTCGCCCAGTAATGGTACTGGAACCGGTGCAGGAACCGGTGCAGGAACAAGTGCAGGAACCACATGTGATAGTTCTTCATTAGCTCACATATGTGACGCATCTAATAGTTATACACTGGCAAATGAATACAAGGAACCCTCACTGCAAAATTTTGCCATTTCTGATGTGCAAAGTTTGAGTGGTTTTTATGATGCCAATGGCAATGAAATAACAACACCACAAGAGTATGCCGAAGCACTTGGTGTTTCTGCTGATGATTATAATACCTTGGCAAATATCTATAAAACCCCAGGAACCTCGACACTCCAAGCAGAGGTGGCCATAGATCAAGATGTTAACAATAACCTTTCCGACAACGTTTATATTCCAGATTTTACCAAGGCAACCATGACAACAAGCAATGGTACTATATTCTCATATTCGGATATTTCATCGAGCAATGCATCATTTTATGAATTTAAACCAACTAGCGGAACTTCTGGTAACAATATTACACTGGGGATGAATGCACCTACAGGAAACTAAAGACGGAAAACCAGTAATCTATGGCTTTCACGGGGGAACCTTTCGAGGTTCCTTTTTTTATGGGTATCACATCACATTTTCAAAGTGTTTCCATGGTGTTCAACGTCTGAATTCTGCTGTCGCATCAATGCCATGGTTTCATTTGTTTCCTTAAGAGTTTTCGCAATTTCCGCGTCCATCTTCCTGTTTTCCAGATAGCCCACGTTTTTGGAAATCATCTGTGTCAGAATATCCTTTCCATGTAGGTTCAGGAAAGACTCAAACGTGACAGAATTCCCGTTCTGTTGGGCATGAAGCTTCTGATAATTTTTGTAGGACGATTTGTATAAAAGGTAGCTCTGAAACAGGATATCTTCCTGCTGGTCTTCTGACATCATGTTCCATGTCGCATCACTGATGGGAGCAGGAAGCCCAAAATTAATGGCAACAGGATAAGGCTTGTTCCTGATGGTCACAGACCCACCAAAAAACAGGCTCAGGAACAGTTCCACCAGCAAAAGCAGAATGTTGCTGTCAATGCTGTTGTTCCATTGGTCAAGCCAGTATTCCTGGTCATTAAGGTTCTGATAGGCTCTGCGATAAAAATACCAGTCTTCCTGTTTTGCCTGTTTCAATCGGGCTTTGATGTCCCTGATATAATCCGGGGTTATCAGAACAATATGGGACAGACTGACAACATGGGTGATGCGTCTGTTCAGTGTTCCAGTGCAGACAATCTTTTTAATATCTGGCTTTGTGCTGACAGGATTTGAACCTGTTGCTGTGCGATGGTTTCGAGCAACTGCTGTATCTGGTCGATGGGTGAGGGTTTGTCTCCTGTCTGGTTGCTCATCAGGTCGAGAATGTTTTGTGTGTTCTTGTTCGCTCCATAGGCTTCCTGGTAGGTCTGCCGGTATAAAGAAATTCTCTTGGCCTGTTCCGAGTTCTGGAAGTGTTCTGTCATTAATTTTTCCTTTCTTTTGAATGTCTGCATAAAATGGGAGGTCATACCCCCTGACGTAGTCCACAGCCTGTTTTGCTGTGATTTTCAGAGGTTTTCCCTCTGCCTTGGAAGCCATGTTGACCAGCCTGTTCAAAGCATGAACATTGCCAGTCTGGTCTATGACAACCGGCCCCTTATCCCCCATAGCCAGATGACAACCATGAGCCTTTAACTGCTCCTTGAGAACATCCGGGTTATAGCCCTTCCAGCCCTTGAGAACGATTACAGCCAGACCAGCTTTATCGATATGGGTGCGTTCCTGTTGGGCACGTTCCTGGGGCTTCAGTTTCCCTCTGGTGCGTGTTCCTTCCAGTCCTGCATCCCTGAGTATCTGGGCTTGGGCTGTTTTCCCTTCGGCTTCCAGAGCCTTGATAACAGCATCATTATGTCTGCCGGACAGGATAGGTTCTCCTGTGCGTATTTCTGCCAGTCGGTTCAGCTTCTCACGTCTGATGAAATCATTATCCATTCGGATACAGGAACCCGATGGCAACAGAAGGGAATACACCCTGTGCTTGTGTTCCCGGCCATGTTTGACATGCACAACTTCAGTGAAGGGCTGTTTCTGGAGAGAAAATTCATTTTCGTAATCCTGCCAGAAATCAGCCCATTGGTCTGATGTCCAGTCGTGTGCGGGGTCTGCATGAACATGGTGGAGAGGTTTGGAATGGCTGGCATAACTGCCAATATGGGTCAGTTCCTTAATCTGGTCTTTGGTGCCCGTTTCAATCAACCCACGTGATGCACCCACCATGACAGCATCATTCTGACGCTTATAGTCCAGAAGGTGACGCCATAGTCCTGAGCCACCCTTGCCACGTGTAGCCCCGCTAATCATTATTTTCCTTCAAGCTTCTTGCGGAGCCTGTCCAGATTACGCACGGCTTCACGCACATCAGGGATGAGGGATTCTGCTTCAGCATGAGCCATGACATGACCCTCCTGACGGGATTTGATGGCATATTGCACCAATGCTCCACATAGTTCAGCCGTGCTTTCCCTGAGCCTGTAAAGCTCCTTGATGTATTCCGGCTTGGGGGGAGCAAAGGCTTTAACGCTCTGCTTTGGAGGCAATGGGTAGGATAATGTGTCAGCCATCGTGCGACGAACAAGACTGTTTGCAGTCACATCCTGCTGTCTGGCCTGTTCTGTTATCCTGCCATACAGGTCATCATCCAAACGGACTAAAAGGGAATGGTTCAGTTTTCTTTTTTCACTCATGAAATGGGTCTCCTGCTTAAATGGGGGTCAACGGGGGAAAAGCATTTTCCCCCTTGCCAGATTACCGAGTGGAGCAACGCGGATACTCGGTATGCCTGGCTATAATCAAAAGATAACAAAGGAGATGGCAAACAAGATGAGAAAACAGACAATAAAAAGAAAAGGTATTTTACGGGTATAATGCAGGTGCTTTACATAAAATGTGTTACATTAGTTCCATCATTCCTTCTTAAGTATGCATTCTTCAAAGGTTATATGTTTAAATATTTTTTCGTTTCTCATTTTTTCTATTAGATGCGGTAATTTTCCGTTAATAAATTTTTTAAAAAATCCATATAATAAAATAATGAACTGTCCACCAAAAAATAAGGACAAGGAAAAAGCATCATTTTCTAATGAAATATTGTATTTGTAGAAAAAGTTCTGTTGACTCTTAAATCTATGAATTACATCTTCTTTATATTTCATAGATTCTGTAATGTCTTTTATAATATGAAACTCTTTTTCATTTTTTAAATCAGCTATTCGACAAAATATATAGCCACTGAAACGAATTCCAGTTATTTTATAATATATAGCATGAAGCATTTTGTAAGCAAAAGTAAACATTACATGCTGGCATTCTTTCCCTAAAAAAGCCATATAGTATCCTTGATGCCTTAAAATGTCGCCATTTTCCCCAAAGGTTTCTCTGAATGTTTTTTTCTGAAATACGACACTGCTATGGGCAGTTAATTCATTTACTAATTCTGGGTTGTTATTTTTAATTCCATCTATTAATTTTTTTATCCTTTTGTTTTCATCTATGTCATTTTTTATGTCAGTTGATTCTTGATAAAATAAGAAAGCTGCAGCCTGCTCATCTTTACTCGTATTATGATTACACCTGTGACACACAGGAAACTCATAATCCACGGGAGCCTCCTTACGAAGGAAAAGTATTCGTGGAGGCATATGATCGATTTCTCTAGCAATATCTCCACAAATATAACAGCTTGGATGTTTTTGAAAAAAAGTTTCACGCTTCTGTTTTCTTGTTTGTGCCACGATTCAGCTCCACTAAAATATATTTTTATAATCTTTAGAAAGAAAAACTCACAAGCAAGTCAATTTTCCAGACTGTTGGCAGTTTTTTGTTGGCGTGACTTCCTGCGAACAACCTTGCTGACAGCATCCTTGAACGCATAGGCATGGTTTTTGAGTTCTGCGAGGTCTTCGGGACTATCCTGGATAACATCCAGTAAGGTGACAAGGTCTTTGAAGGTGTCTGAAAGGGTCGTTATCTGTCTTCTGACACGTTCCCTGTTTACGGCTTCACTGGTGACACGCCACCATTCCAGCACTTCAGCTTTTTCCTGCGTGGTGCATTTATCCAGAATGTCACGGGAAACCATCGAATAGTAGCAGGGGAAAGACCCAAGGGTTTCCTTGATGGCTCGCTTCTTTTCAGGGCTGTAGGTCCAACGACTGATTTCCCATTTGGGTGTGCCTTTGTTGTCTAATAATCTAAATTGCATGGTAAAATCTCCTTATAAAATAAATGGTCAACATTTTATGAATGTGACGTTCAAATATAATTATAAGTAAATAATAAACAGTATTTCAAATATATTGGAATTATTATTTTATACTGATGGTCAACATGATAGAGGCACCATGGAATGGCTCATCAGGTCATGGAGAGGGGTGCTTCTCATCTTCGCACCAGAAGCTATAATGGCAGGATAAATTTTTATCTGACCCATTCAAGGTGTGTGTCCTGATGTCCGCTCTGTCTGAACTGCTTGATTCCCTTCGTGATTCTGCTGTGAGTGAGAGCGAGAAAGGCACCTATTTTGAAGAACTTATTGTCTGTTACCTGCGGACAGAGCCAAGTTATGCGGATATTTATGACCAGGTCTGCACCTACAAGGAATGGGCAAGGGAGCATGGTCATCCTGTCAAGGATACAGGGATTGACCTGGTGGCCAGAACACGGGGAACGCAGGAGTTCCATGCTATCCAGTGCAAGTTCTATGCTCCTGACCATAAAATCAGCAAAAAAGATATCGACACCTTTTTCTCGGCTTCAGGGAAAAAACATTTCTCCCGGCGTATCATTGTTGCCACCACCAATCACTGGAACAGCAACGCAGAAGATACACTGTCTGACCAGAACCCACCTGTCAGCAAGATTGACCTGCTCGACCTTGAGAACAGCCTGATTGACTGGTCACAATACAAGCCCAACAAAGCTCCTGTCCTGCGGGAGAAGAAGACACCAAGGGAACATCAGGTCACAGCCATTCATAACGTTCAGGCAGGATTTAAGACGCATGAACGGGGTCGTCTCATCATGGCCTGTGGCACAGGGAAAACCTTCACCAGTCTGAAAATTGCGGAACAGCAGGTTGGAAAAGGTGGATTGGTGCTTTTTCTTGTCCCAAGTCTGTCCTTGCTTTCCCAGACCCTTACAGAATGGACACAGGAAAGTCATGTTCCCCTGCATAGTTTTGCAGTCTGTTCAGATAGTGATGTGGGAAAAAAGAAAGCGTCCGATGATGACGAAATTAAAATCAAAATTCACGAGTTACGCTACCCGGCAACCACCAGTGCGGAACGTCTGACAAAAGAATATCTGAAACGTCACGATAACAGCCACATGACTGTGGTGTTCTCCACCTACCATTCCATCAAGGTCATCAGTGATGCCCAGAAAGAGTTTGGCTTTCCAGAGTTTGACCTGATTGTCTGCGATGAAGCCCATAGAACAACAGGGGTGACGTTTGGGGGAGAAGACAATGACAGTGCTTTTGTCAAAGTCCATAATCAGGAGTTTCTGAAGGGTAAGCATCGTCTCTACATGACAGCCACGCCAAGAATTTATGGCGATGTGGCTCAGGACAAAGCCATCAAGGAAGGGGCTATTGTTTATGGCATGAACAATGAGGACATTTATGGTCCTGAGTTCCATGTCATCACCTTTTCCGAGGCTGTCAGACGTAAACTGCTGGTGGATTACAAGGTCATTGTTCTGGCTGTGGATGAGGATACTGTCAGCAGGAGTGTCCAGAAACTTCTGGATGACCCGGATAATGGTCTGACTGTTTCTGATGCCTCCAAAATTGTTGGGTGCTGGAAGGCTCTCTCCAAGGTTGGGCTGACACTGGATGACCTGGATGCCCCAGAACCCATGAAAAGGGCTGTGGCATTCTGTCAGGTGATTTCCCCCAATTACAAGGGAAGAACACACAAGGTCAGTTCCATCCAGATTTCCGAGATGTTCCAGAAAGTAGTGGAGGAATATCAGGATGGTGAAGATATTGAACAGCAAGCCCGTCTGACATGTGAAGCTGAACATGTGGATGGGGGGATGAATGCCAGTGAAAAGGAAGGCAAGCTGGCATGGCTGAAGGAAGAACCTCCAGAAAATACCTGTCGTGTCCTCTCCAACGTGCGTTGTCTGTCTGAAGGTGTGGACGTTCCGGCTCTGGATGCTGTGTTGTTTCTGACCCCCAGAAATTCCCAGGTGGATGTGGTGCAGTCTGTGGGGCGTGTGATGCGTGTCGCACCAGGCAAGAAACGGGGCTATGTGGTTCTTCCAGTGGTTATTCCGGCTGGTATTGAGCCAGACAAGGCATTGGATAACAATTCAACCTATCAGGTCGTATGGCAGGTTCTTCAGGCTCTCCGGTCCCATGATGACCGCTTTGACAGCATGGTCAATAAAATGGACCTGCAAGCCAAGCCTGACACGTCACGCATGGAAGTGATTGCTGTCACCAAAAAGATTGCCCCAAAAACCAAAGCCCTGACGACAGGAACAGCTCAGAAGGCTCATTCCTCCTATAGCCTTGGGAAAAATTCTACCCCTCAAACAGATGACCGGCAGGACCCGCTCCCGTTTAAAGTGGGGGAAATTGAACGAGCCATTTACGCCAAAATCGTCAAGAAAGTGGGCAACAGACACCATTGGGAGGATTGGGCAGGTGATATTGCCAAGATAGCCCAGACCCACATTACCCGCATTACTACCATTCTGGATAACCCTGAGAATGTTCAGGCCCGCGAAGCCTTTGACCAGTTCGCTACCGATTTACGCTCTGAACTCAATGACAGCATCACACAGGATGAAATCATCGAGATGCTGGCACAACACCTGATTACCCGGCCTGTGTTCGAGGCTCTGTTTTCAGGACATAGTTTTGTGTCTGACAATCCCATGTCCAAAGCCATGCAGTCTGTTCTGGATGCGCTGGACAAACACAGTCTGCATAAGGAAACAGACAGGCTTGAATCCTTTTACACCAGTGTCAGGGAAAGGGCTTCAGGGATTGATACAGCCTATGGTCGCCAGAAGGTCATCAAGGAATTGTATGATGGATTTTTCCAGCAGGCTTTTCCACGTCTGAAAGACCGTCTTGGGATTGTTTACACACCTCTGGAAGTTGTGGATTTTATTATCCGTTCCATCAATGACGTTCTGGAAAATGAGTTTGGTCAGACCCTGGGAAGTGAGGGTGTTCATATCATGGACCCCTTTACTGGCACGGGCACATTTATCACCCGACTGTTGCAAAGTGGGCTGATTACCAAGGAGCAGTTGCTCCATAAATACAAACATGAACTCCATGCGAACGAAATTGTTCTGCTGGCTTATTACATTGCTTCTATCAATATCGAAGCAACCTTTGCAGATTTGATGGATGGGAAATATGAACCCTTTGAAGGGATATGTCTGACAGATACGTTCCGGCTCAGTGAACCCCATGACCTGATTGGCTCCACGCTTGAAGATAACAACAAACGTATCAGGAAACAGAAGAAGCTCGATATTCGGGTTATTATGGGAAATCCTCCTTATTCTGTGGGGCAGGAAAGCGGAAACGATAACAACCAGAATGTTTCTTATCCTGCTCTGGACGCGCGTATCGCAGAAACTTATGCGAAACAGTCAGCTATGACATCTTTAAGAACTATGTATGACAGTTATATTCGTGCCATACGATGGGCTTCTGATCGTATCAGAAATTGTGGAGTTATAGGTTTTGTTACTAATGCAGGTTTTCTAGATACGACATCAGCCGATGGTCTACGTAAATGTTTGGCAGAAGAATTTTCATCTATTCATGTGTTTCACCTTCGGGGAAATCAGAGGACGGCAGGAGAAACTTCGCGTAAAGAAGGAGGGAAGATTTTTGATTCAGGAAGTCGAGCTCCTATAGCGATTTCCATCATGGTTAAGAACCCTGATTCACAAGAACAGGGGCGTATCCTGTTTCATGATATTGGAGACTATCTAAGTCGTGAACAGAAACTAAAATATATTGATACTTTAAAGAGTATCAATGGTCTAACTCAAGCGAACCTATGGCAGAGTATTTTGCCTGACAAACACGGAGATTGGCTTAGACAAAGAGATGATCGTTTCAGGAATTTTATGCCTATAGGGTCAAAAAAAGGTATTGAGACACCATTATTTTCAAATTTTTCTCTGGGGGTTGTAACCGCCAGAGATGCGTGGTGTTGGAATTTTTCTCCGGAAACGATGGATGTTAATCTAAAAAACTGTATTAATGTATATAATTCTGAGCGAATACGATTTAATAAATACTTTCAAGGGAGCACAAAAAAAGAAAAAGAAGAATCAGTTGGTGCTTTTGTTGTTTCTGATACTAAAAAAATAAGCTGGACACGCGGATTACGACAAGAGGTTGTGCGGAACAACGCAATTAATTATTCGTCTGGTTCTTTTATACGGGCAACTTATAGACCATTCACATCTCAATGGTTATATTTTAATAGATTTTTGAATGAAGTTGTTTCTAAGATGCCTCTTCTGTTCCCAAGTGCTCAGGCTAGTAATCTAATTATTTGTGTCCCTGGATTTGGTGGAGATAAAGGTTTCTCTGCTCTTATGACTAATCATATTATTGACTTTAATCTTTCACCTGCCATGGGTGGTTATCAAGCATTTCCACTTTATATATATCAAGAATACAAAACGAGTTCAGAACATCCAGATTTGTTAAACAACACAAAACAAACAGGTCAGACTCGAAAAGATGCCATTACTGATGAAGGTCTGAAGCATTTCCATGATGCTTATCCGGGGCAGGTTATCACCAAGGAAGACCTATTCTATTATGTCTATGGCCTTCTGCATTCCCCTGAGTATCGGGAACGTTATGCTGATACTCTAAGAAAAGAACTGCCACGCATTCCCCGCGTGAAGACATATGAAGCTTTCAAAGCATTCTCTGACGCTGGCAGAAGGCTTGGGGAGATGCACGTCAATTTTGATACACAACCCATTTATCAGGGTGTGGAAATTGATACAGGAAACAAGAGCCTGACATCTGACGATTATCGCGTAACACAGATGAAATATGGCAAAGGAAAGGATAAAACCATCCTGCACTATAATGAACGCATTACAGTGTCAGGCATTCCCCTTGAAGCTTATGATTACGTGGTGAATGGCAAGCCCGCATTGGATTGGGTGGTTGAACGTCAATGCGTCAAAACAGACAAAGCCAGTGGAATTGTGAATGATGCCAATGATTGGGCTATCGAGACCATGCACAACCCACGCTATCCATTGGAACTGTTTTTGCGGGTTATCACCATCAGCCTTGAAACCATGAAGATTGTACACAACCTTCCGGCTTTGGATATTCTGGAGAATTAAGAGGTTTAAACACGCACGGCGTCTTGCTGTGCAAACTGTTGCCAACGATGAGCCGGGAAGGGAATAACCTGAGCCGGTTCATCCATGGTTTTCCCGAATTTTCCAACCAGTTCACTCGATAAATTTCTGCCGATATTAGTGGCTGAGTTCATGAACAGCTTCAGATCCACCCAATGGCACGTCTTCATCCAGTCTGTATCAAGATTAAAAGCCTTGCAGGTGTTCAGAACCATCTGAGCATCAAACGCCACATTAAACGCATAGACAGTCCTTCCAGACAGATGTTTGACCACTTCAGGGTAAATCTCCTGCCATGTCGTAACACTCTGGTTTCCCATGAGTGTTGCACGTGTCAAAATATCCTTCGTCATGTGATGGTAGTCGCTGGCTTCCTTCTGAATGGACACAGAAGGCTGACAGAAACGATTATACAGCAAATTACCCTTATGGTTGGTTATCGTAATCTGAAGCACCTGATCATGGTCTTCCCTGCCAGTCGTTTCAACATTCAGGACAAGATACGCTTTTGCAGGAATTTTCTTCTTTTCTGAAATCGGACACTGAGCCAGTTTTTCCGGTCTTTCTATCTGTCTCAACAGGGCTTTTATTGCCTTGTCGGTGTCCAGACTGGTCATGAGACGGGAAAAATCATTGTTCCACCACAGCATGGAAATTTCTGCCGGTTTCAACCCTTCCCAGATGTCTTTCAGGATGGTTTTCTGAACCTGAGAGAAGCAGTTCCTTAATTGCCCAAGAGCAGGCATCAGCATCCTTTCATACCCAAAATCCATACGTTTTTTGGTGATGAAAGGCTGAAGATATGGCTGAACCAGTTGTTCCAGAACTTTACGCTTATAACCAGCCTTGTCCTTGACGTTTGCAGGAACGTCTATGAAGTTTGGAAATAGACCCAGAATGTCATATCCAGTCTCTTCCACTTTATCCGCAACAGATGTTCTTGGTGCGTTCACCATGACAAAATCACGGATATAAAAAACCGTTGAACGTCCCACCTTTCGTTCATCAGAAAAACAACGCAGGTAACGTCCTGCCAGGGGACAGGAACGATTATCAGGGATTCTGATGCCTTCAGAGAGCAGGGAAAAAACAGTGCTGTAATTTATCATAATATTACTCCATTCAATAGCTCCTTAAATATACGTTATTTATAAACTATATTTATATTAATTGCAATATTTATATGTGTTCATAAATAAATATATCAAATATCTATAATATTAATGGAAACAATCAACGGGTTTGTTTGTTGTTTCAGTTGCTTGTTTTGCATGAAATGGTCAACAGGGTTTTCTGTTGACTGGTGAGAGAAAAAACACAGCAAGGTTCAACAGGAAACCTGTGCGACTATATGACAAAAATATCAGGAATGAACGAAATACCCAGGATATCAGCCACGAACAGATTTTCTGGAATAACCCGGATGGGAAAGCATCAGACATGCTGTTCCAATGCGAAATAAGCCATGGAGAGAAACAAAACAGACTGTCAGGGAAGATTATACCCTTTGAAGGTAAACCCTGCTTCTATGGTTCATTTATGGAGAAAACCGGAAGTTCACTACAAAGAAAAAAAATCTGTAGTGACCTTTGAAACCAGAAACAGATTTTCCAGATGAATCTGGTGAAACAGATAAAACGCGAAATAAGACACACACAGACACGAAACAGGAACGAAGGGTATAATCTTCCCTGAAAGGGGGAAAATCGCCTCCACGGGTCAATTCTGGAGATTTACAGATAGGTATGGAATGAACCTGATAGAGTGAATCACAAGAAACAGAAAAACGGGGCTGATTAATCTGAAAGTGATATGGAAAAAGAAAAGAACCAAAAGAAAAAAAGAAAAAAAGAAGTATGGGTGGATTTCATAATCCATAGTTATCCGTCCCCACCTGTCTCACGTCAAAAACAAAACCAGAACCTTACAAAGTCCCTGATTTTTTCATTCTGTAATAAGTCGCTCTGGAAATGTTCAGGGCTTCCCATGGTTTGGAAACTGACAGATTATTTTCCGTAAGCCATGCTTCTCTGGTCTGTCCCTGACTGGTTGGTCTTTCCTTACGTCCTTCAGTCTGGCGTTTGGTGCGTTTTCTGAGCAATCTTTCCTCGTGGTCAATGAGCACGCTCATATGCTTCATTTCTTCGCGGGTAATGCCTAATTTCTGAATAATGGTCTTTGTGCCAGTCGTGTAGCCCTTATGTCGCTTTTTGGCTGAATAGTCCTGACCGGCTTTCTTGTAGAGGGTCTGCATGGCATTGTGCATATGTTTGGCAAGATATCCCTCATCAATCACACCTTCAGCCCATTGTTCCAGATTGGAGGGAAGATTGTCAGGGTTGGATATCTGCGCCAGAAGAATACCAGCTTCATGGCAGAAAATATCACATTCCCCTTTTCTGACTGGCCCCTTGTAGCGCATGAAACCAAGCGTTTTCAGGTCATACAATCCTTTCTTGGCCCATGAGGCCCATCCCTTGAAACCCTGGGCTCCACGTTCATCGGGAACAAGTTCATTGGTTTTCCTGCGAGCCAGATATTCAACCCTGGCTTTTTCACGTCTCTCCTGCCTGGCTATCTTCTGCTTTTTGTAATCCTCGTATTTCTTTGGAAGAACCATGTCGCACAGGGTCGAGAAGTCATAGAACTGACCTCTGTAATCAAGGAACTCGCATCGATGACGCCTTGGATGCTGAGAGTTCACACTCCCAGGAAGACGAAAGACACGTGAAAAATCATAGGTCGCCTGGTCTGCTCCCCATGGGATGAATTTTTTTAACAGTTCTCTGTGGGTAGCCTGAAAACGTCCCTTGCATCGTGCTGGAACAGGACATTCAAACGTATAATGCAGATAAATGCCCCTGCCGGAACTGAGGATATTGGAAGGACGGGGAATTTTGTTGTCATCGCAGAACTTGAGCAGGATTTCATAATTTTCCCCAAGCTCGTGATATTGAATGGTGGGGTTGGTTTCATATTTGTAGCAATCAAGGTCTATGCAGATATGGTCAAAAACCGCGACAAACTCACCCCTGCGACTGCATTTGTAAAACCAGTTCATGGAGATATAGGAATCTTCAATGTCCTGGGCCATGTCAAAAACGGTTTCGTATTCCGAGATATGGTAAGGTTTATCCCACCATGTTCTGCCTTTTGCATCAGGTTGTTTTAATTTCTGACCAATGATGAAAAACAGATTTGGATTGTAAGGCATGAACCTTTTCATCCTCCAATCGTATGGATATCTGTCGAGTGCTACTTCAGGTTTTTTAAATGCTAATCCCATAAAATTCTTCTCCTTTAATCAGGATGAAGAAAAAATTACGAGAACTACATTTTTTACTTGACTAATTCATTTAAATACTACATAATCAAAATCATAAAACGTGGTTGTTTTGTTCTCGGTGGCATCTTCTCCATCGCATTTGTTAAAGTCAGATGTTTCTCGCATCTGGCTTTTTCAATTATTAAAGCATGAAATGTTAATTTATGCAAGTAAAATATAAACTGTATTTGTATATCACATAAAAACCTATCAAGAATTGCATGTTTGTTATCCAATTTCTGATAAACATCTTTTTGGACATTCTTTGTCAAACTGCTAGTTGAGCCATTCCATGCAATAGCCTGCCTTCCTTGCTTGTTTCTTTGTCATACTGGTTGGACAGGTCTGTTCAACAGGGAAGGAAACATATGGAAGACAACACGAAAACATGGGGTATCAGGGGAATTTCTGCTGATGTCCGGCAAGCTGTGATTACACAGAGCCAGAAGCAGGGCATGAAAGCCGGAGAATGGCTGACACTGGCTATTCTGGAAAAAATCAGACAGGACAGAAATGCAGGGAAAGCCCTAGTGTCTTCCAATGGGAAACCTGCTGTCAGTGCAGAGGATGCCTCTGCTGTTCTGGCTTTGCTGGAACGTCTTCAGGGAATGGGAATTGAACCTCCTGACAGAATGAAGCGAAAAGCGATCACTCTGGTCAGAAGGTGTATGGTAATAACGAAGGCGTGATGTAATGGCGCATACCAGAGATATTGGGCTTTGATACGAGCTACTATATTTTGAATCCTAAGTCGCGGAGGCATTCGATGCTCATGTAATGGGCATTGTGTATATGATATTTCGTTTGTAGCATTAATTTAATATTTTCTCTGGGTATTCCAGATACTTTCATTAATAGGGAACGGTAGAAAAAATCAAGACAATTTAAAAAAAGACGCATGTTCTGGTAATTTGCTTTTTCCACTTCTGGGCGTAATCCGCCACGATGCGAAATATCATTTCTTATTTGTACCAGAGAGTTTACGAATGTTGAAATCGTTTTTTTATCAAAATCTGGATATATATCTTGTATAGCTATTTCAATTTTAGCCCCTAAGCTAAGATAGTTTTCTTGCATGATTTTTTTTAAAAGAGAACGTTTACCTCTACTGTTTATTTTTTCATTTTCGTGCAGAAAATTGACCCACGCTTCAACATCTTCTTTTTTATATTTTGATTTCTCAATTTTTGCGAAAATATTTTTATAATTGACGTTTATTATATGTTCAAACCCCCAAAATAAAGAAGCTATTAAGTGTTCTATATATAATTTTTGGAAATATCGGCATGTGTATAGGTAATATGCTTGGTTGTAGATTTTATAATTTAAAAGATAAGTTGATAAACAATTCCCTAACTCACCTTTGAATATATCAGGATGTATTATATTGGAAGAAAATCCATCCTTTTCATTTATGTAGAAATTTTTCATTTTATGGTTTATCAAAAGTGCTTTTTCACCATTTTTAAACACCAATCTTGGATGTGGAATTTCCTTTGTGTGATTAATGAATGTTAAAAAAAATCTGTAAATATTAGTGTATATTTCTGCACATTCTTCTGTACTGTGTGGTTTTTTGAAATATATGAATAATTTTATGTCTGTATTTTTTTGTCTATCTATTTTTATTGATCCTATATGAGTGTCCCATGATAGAATCTCTCCATTATTCATGGGTAACAAATCAAACCATTTATGATATTTACTCACGTCAAGTTCTAAGGAAAAAACACTTTTTTTCTCATAAAGGCTATTATACATGGAGATTTTATTGTCGAATATAATGCATAACGTTGTATTTAAAATTTGGGTATTTTTGAATAAATTATGATACTCAAGGCAACTTTTTTGTAGTAAAATAGACTTTCTTTGGTCTTTCGTATTTATAAACACATGGTAATTTTCTGCTATATCTTCATATTTTCCGATTTCACTCTGATTTCTGTAGGGGACCAATCGTTCCATAAGAGTTGTTTTGGCAAGCCCCTCGGAATTAATACATATTTTCCCATAAATTTTTTTGCGAGAATTTTTTATGGAGAAAATACCATAATCTGAAAATAATTCTGCTTCCTCTTTCATTTTATGAGCCTTTCTTCATAAATAATTCGTTAATATCCCAAAACTCAGGATATTTCACGCTTTCCGCAACCTTCTTCAGGTTCACAATATCCACATCATCAAAGTAAACTGTGCTTCCGACTGACTTGTCGGTGCTTTCATGTCCAAGAAAGTCATCAATCCAGGATTCACGTAAGCCACCCTCTCCATGTTCATGAATGTTCCTGAGTTTGGTGGAGACGTTATGCCGGAACGAATGGAACACCACGCTCTTGCCAATGCCCAGACGTGATTTGAACTTGCTGAAGTCTCTCTGGAAGTGAGCAGAACGCTTGTTGTCTTGCCCCTTAAAATCAATGTCATGGAACAGGTAATGACGTTTCTGGTTCGTGGCTCTTTTGGCAAGGTCCAGCAATCCGGCTTCCTGCAAGGCCGTGCAGATAGGAACAACACGTCTTCCTGCTTCGGTCTTCGCGCTCCATTCCATCCAGGGTTTTCCTTTCAGGGCAGGGTGGTCCTGCACCAGAATGCAGGGAATCCCTTGTATCTCCTGAATGTCCTGTGGTCTCAGACGACAGATTTCTTCCAGTCGCATCCCTGTGTAAGACGCAATCCCCACAATCATGGAGGCTGTCTTGTGGCTGATGGTGCCAAACTGCCAGGGCTGGCCTGTAATGGCTTTTAAGTCGCTGTCACTCCAACGCACACGATTGGTCTTGGACTTGGTGTCAAACTGCCAGCCACCAGTGAACACATTACGGTCCACAAGGTCACGCAGGAGGAAATGCTTCCAAAGCCCGGAAAGCTTGGTGAAATGGTTTTTGACTGATTTCCCGGAGATACGGGCCAGTTTGCGTTTCTTCGCATCTGCCACAAATTCTTGGACTGTCCGGGTGTCGTTGCGCTGTTTGCCATAACTCTCCGGTAGCTGTTCCATCAGGGCTTTGAAATGCCCAACGTCTGCTCCGGTATAATCTCGCATGGGTTTATCCCCACAGACTTCCAGAAAGCGTTTGAAGGTGCGTTCGTAGGATTTGACCACAGTGGATTTGACTGTGGTGTCCTTGCTTTCCAGGAAAATTTTAGTCGCTTCTGAAAAGAGGGGAGAAGGTTTCTCCTTCGGAGCCAGAAAGGCTTTCATGTCCTTAATCTGGCTTTGGATATCCGTCAGGGCCGGAAGGGTGGCTTTGGTCTTTTTCAGGTCTGTGACAGTGCGCTCCAGCAGATGCACACTTTTGCCAGTCAGATTTTTGGCTTTCTCCAGTTTTTCCACCTGTTCCAGACTTTCCATGGAATGTCTGAGTTTCTGATGGTCATATTGCGTCTGTAAGAATGCAATCCTGTGCTGGTAGTCCTGAATAAGCAGGTCAAAGAGTTCCTGCACCTCTTCAGGCAGTTCATTCCTGATAAAGTTTTCGTCTTCGCTGAGTTCTGTCTTGAGGTGCATTACGGAACGGAACAGCCTTTCGGTCTCTGCGAAAACTGCACACGCATATGGTTTGGCAACCTCGCGTTTGTTAGTGCCAAGGGAGAGCCATAGCTCCTTTTTGCCCACAATATCACGGATATGTGAAGGCACGGCCCTGCGGAAATGATACCCGGATTGGAGACGAATCAACATACAGACGGCTCACATTGTAGAAGCCGATTGTAGAAGGTTCGGCTTTTATGGTTGTGGAAAGACCATAAAAGTCAATTAAATCAATATGTTATCTGTGGTGCGAACTGCGGGACTCGAACCCGCACGCCCATTCGGGCTGGAGATTTTAAGTCTCCTGCGTCTACCATTCCGCCAAGTTCGCGCATGGTTTATGAACCATTGAGGGCCGTTCCTTAGCATGCTTCAGTTGTTGTGCAAACGGTGGTGTTTACTTGGCATGCAAAAGAAGTATTCCTTTTTGACGTAACCATGTTTCAGCCTGTTGCTTGTACGGTGTGATTTTGGCCACGTGTTGCCAGAAAAGCGGGCCATGGTTCATATATTTGAGGTGGCTCAACTCATGGGCGATGAGGTAATGGCGCACCATGTCCGGTGCCATAATGACACGCCAGGACAGCATGATCCGGCCTGAGGTAGAGCAGCTTCCCCAGCGGCTGGACGTATCCCGGATATCAATGCGAGAAGGATGCAGGCCGGTATTCAGGGCCAGTTCCTGTACTTCCCGTTTGAGTGCGCTGGCGGCATGGGTGCGTAAAAAATCGGCAACGCGTCTGTTGATGAATACCGGGTCTCCACTGACCATAAGGTGATTGTTTTCAAGCCATGCTCCTCCCAATTGTTTGGGAGCGTGCATGATAAGATACGGCTTCCCCTCTATGGGAATGATATTATTGGCCGAAAATGATGGTGTTTTTTCAAGTCTTTGCAGGCGTTCATTAATCCATGCATGATTTGCTTTTACAAATGCGAGCGCTTGTGCGGGAGTACATTCTGGCGGTAACGTAACAACCAGTTTTTGTTCGTAAGGTGCAATGCGCAGGGAAAGACGACGGGCTCGTAAGGATTGTTTCCAAACGACCTGCACAGGCTCTGCGGTGCTAGCCTTAATTTCCGCTGGGAGTTGTTGCGGGTTTTGCGGGCCAGTCAACAACGTAATCCTCCAGAGCGCCTGCGCGTCTTTCACTAATGCAACGTCCCGCGGCGGATGCGCCGGAGGTGATAACTGTTTTGTGGTCCCCCGTGATCAGCGGATGCCAGGATGGCAGGTCATTCCCGTCTGAAAGTCTTTTGTAAGCGCAATCGGGCGGCAACCAGTCCAGGCCGGGAATCATGGCGGGTGTTAATGTCACACAGTCCTGCACTTTGCGGTGGCGTTTGGGGTAGTCCGTGCACTGGCAAGTTTTGACATCCAGCAACCGGCAAGCAACAGATGTATAATATAGTTCTTCCGTGTCATCATCACGCATTTTATGCAAGCAGCAGCGCCCGCACCCATCACACAGGGATTCCCATTGCGCGGTTGTCATATCTTCAAGAGGTGTGGTTTGCCAAAAGGGGAGGGGGGATTTGGATGTCATTGTACAATGCTGAAGAGGATTGAGAGAGAAAGTGTCAGGGCAGTCGGTTTTTGCAAAAGAGGCCACCAGAAAAAACGGATTCTTGCCATTTTGTGCGCTCCCAGTTCCTGGGCTGTCGTGGCCCAGTTACGCTGCAACGTCCTGAGTGGCAGGGATAGCGGACATAAAAGAAGAGGTAAAAGTAAAATCCCTTGAAAAAATGGGGTCATTGCAGAATATGTAAGGAGAGGGAGAAGCACGGAAAGACCGGTGCCTGGCAGCAGGAGAGAAAGGGAGAGCGTGTACAGGTGCCGTTCCGCGCGAAGGGCAAAGGTCAGCATTAAAAGCACGGCTGTGCCCAGCAGACTGGTTGCCGCCATGAGAGCGCCACAGAAGACCGCCGTATGCAGGGGTGTATTGGCCAGGAAGTACGGAATCATGTACGCCGTACCCATTGCTGAAAGCGTTCGCCCAGTTTTTCCAGGTTATTTTCCCAAAATGTATCGTCCACAGTTATGGCGGGAGGGATGTGGCCAAGTCCTGGGGCAAGGGCGTTGAGCTCGGTCATGGAAGGAAGGGATGGCCAGGCATTGGCAAACGCCTGCTGCTGAACCGCCTGCTCCAGCCAGGAGACAAAGGCCAGGGCAGCCGGGTTTTTGGCAGCAGTTGCAAGTACGCCCCAGCCATACTGCACAACAAGGCGCTGTTGCCAGTACAGGCCAAAACGCTGGCGGTCGGTTTCGGCGCCGCCCAGAATTTCTCCTGTGGGCACACATCCCATGAGCGCGCCGCCAGAGGTGAGAATCTGCCCTGCTTCCTCCGGTGTGGACCACCATGCGATATAGGGTCGTAACTGTTCCAGCTTGAGAAAAGCGCGGTCAACGCCCTCTGGGGTGCCCAGCATATGGTAAAGCGCGTTGGCGGGTATGCCATCGGCCAGCAGGGCGATTTCCAGTGTGATGCGCGGGTCCCGTCTGAGACTGCGGCGGCCGGGATGGCGGGCGACGTCCCAAAAGTCGGACCAGCCGGGTGCGGTTTCAAACCGCGCCTTGTCCCATGCCATGGCATAGTCGATGGAGGCGCAGGGCAGGCCGCAATTGCTTGAGGACGTGTCTGTCTGGTGGCGGGAGAGGAGCTTGAGATTGCAGCCAATACGCAGGCTGCTGCCCTCCATCATTGCTGCGGCCAGGGCATGGTGTGTCAGGTTGGCGAAATGCTGCAAATCCGCGAGCTGTCCATTCCAGCCGTGCGGCACAATGTTCTGGTGTGTCAGGCGTTCGTAGGGTTTGAACAGGACCTTACCCTGGGTCTGGGCGATGCAGCCGGCAAAGGTGAGAATGTGCAGGCTTTTATCGGTCCTTGCCTGTCTTTGCGCATGGCGGGCCGAAGCCGAAGCCGAAGCCGAAGCCGTGGCCGGGAGCAGGGGAGCCAGGCACCCAAGACCTGCCAGCAATGCACGCCGCCGAGACAAGGCGTGAAGGGAGGAATCCTGCCCCTGTTCCCGGGAGGACATGGCCTGCCTGTTGGGTATGTTCAGGAAAGGGAGAGAGAACAGGGTGAACCTCATGCATCGTTATCATTGATTGACGGCGCCAGACTAAAGCCAGCTGGCTTTTTTATCCATCGGAAAGGCTGTGGCATTGCGTGTTTGCCATGCAAGCAGGGCCGGGCGGCCTGCGGTCAATTCCCGCTGGGTATGCACGGGGGGGCGAATGACGGTGATTTCGGTCCCGTCCCGCAGGCGCATGCGCATGATGATGGTGTGACCAAGATGATGGGCCGACACCAAGGTGCAGGGCAGGTCGTCCGCTTCGGCACTGATATCGGCCTCTCCTGCGCGCGGGAACAGAACGGAAAGACGGTCTGGCAAAATGCAGATATGCGCCAGGTCATGCTCCGCAAGGTCCGTATCGGCCATGGCTTCCACTGTTTCGCCCGAAGGCAGGCGGAGTTCGGCGACATCATCATCAATGCGCAGGACCTTGCCGGTCAGGATATTGGCCTCCCCCAGCGCATATGCCACGGCAGGGCTGGCCGGGCGGTTGAGCAGGGTCGGGGCGTCTGCCAGTTGCAGCAGATGCCCGTCATCCAGCACGCCAATGGTGCTGGCCGCCATGAACGCCTCCATACGGTCGCGGGTGAGGAACAGGGATGTCAGGCCAATGGCCTGCCGGAGTCGTTCCAAAAACATCATGCAGCGCCTGAGCGCTGGTGGAGGCATGCCCTCCATCGGCTGGTTCAGCACCACCACTTCCGGGGAGACCACCAGTGCGCGCGCCAGCGCCACCCGGAAAACCTGTTCGGTTGACAGCGCTCGGGGGGAAAGGGCGCGCACCGCGTCCAGCCCGCACAGGGCCAGGACCTCATCGCGTCGGCGGCTGATTTCCGCCTTGGGGAGCAGGCCTGTCACACGGAGGGGAAAGAGGATGTTGTCCGTAACACTCAACTGCGGGAAAAGGGGGGCGTGCACCCCCATCGTGGCGATCTGGCGCGCACCCTGCGGCTTATGCCCAACCTCCATTCCATGCACACATATCTGCCCTGATGCGGGCCGCCGCCCGGCCAGCGCTTCGGTCAGAGCTGTCAGGTCCTGCGTATTGGCGCCGATTCCCAGCAAGGCAATGCAACGCCCCATGGGCAGGCGCAGGGCGAGGGGGGGCGCTGTGGGCAGGACAGTAAAATCCGTGAGCGCCAAAGCCGGGGGGGAGCCATGCGCGGGCGGCATGCAA
>NZ_CALLXM010000244.1 GCF_937875265.1 uncultured Acetobacter sp.
GTGCCCGGCAGAAAGGGCGTGCGATGACGGGTTCTGTCAGCATTATCGGGCTGGGGCCGGGCAATGTGCTTCAGCGCACGCCGCAAGCCGATCAGGCTCTCGCCCGTGCGACGGATCTGGTGGGATATGGCCCCTATGTGCAGCGGGTTGAGGCCCCTGCGTCTGTCGTGCGGCATGGTTCAGATAACCGTGAGGAACTGGACCGGGCCCGCCACGCACTGGAAATGGCGATGCAGGGACGCCATGTTGCCGTTGTCTCCGGTGGGGATGCCGGGGTGTTTGGTATGGCCAGCGCTGTGTTTGAAGCCGTGGAGCATGGCCCACAGGTCTGGCGTGCGCTGGAGATTACAGTTGTTCCGGGTGTGAGCGCGGTTCTGGCTGCTGCGGCGCGGCTAGGGGCGCCGCTGGGGGGGGACTTCTGTGTGATGTCTCTTTCCGATAATCTGAAGCCGTGGGAAGTTGTTTTGCGCAGGTTGTCTCTCGCCGCAGAGGCCGGGTTTGTCATTGCTCTGTATAATCCCCGCTCCAAAGCGCGCCCAACCCAGCTGGGGGAGGCTCTGGACCATTTGCGGGGCAGCTTGCCGGGATCAGTTCCTGTTGCCTTTGCGCGCGCCATTGGGCGACCGGATGAGGCGGTACGCCTATGTGCCCTGTCCGAGGCGGATGCGACATGGGCGGATATGAGCACGCTGGTGTTGATAGGCTGCGTGGAAAGCCATCTGATATCGCGGCCCGATGGCCAGCTGCCCTGGTTTTATACGTCCCGCAAGGTTGAGGCAGCCTGATGCGCTTGCAGCCAGACCATGGCCTCTTCCGGCGTTTCTACCCTCGCGCAGATGGGGTGGGGAGGGCGCTCAACCATAATAACCGGGCAGTGCAGGGCACGGGCGGCTTCCAGTTTAGGGAATGTTGCGTATCCACCAGAGTTTTTGGTGATGAGAACGTCAATATGATGCGCCTGCATCATCGCCAGTTCAGCGGCATAATCAAACGGCCCGCGCGCGGACAGGCACATGGTCTGCGGAGGAAGGGTGACCGGGTCCGGTGCGTCAATCGAGCGCAACAGATAGAAATGGTGCGGCGCAGCGCAGAACGGCGCGACCTCCTTGCGTCCGGTTGTCAGAAAAACCCGCAAAGGATGTTTGCCGTAACCGGTCGGGTCGGCCAGCAGGCTGGCGGCTGCGGTCAGGTTGGGTACGCTTTGCCAGTTGTCTTCAGCCGTGGGGTGCCAGACGGGGCGTTCCAGCCGCAGCAAGGGGAGTGCCAGTTCGGCACACGCTTTGGCGGCATGCTGGCTCATGGTGGCGGCAAACGGGTGTGTCGCGTCAATAACAGCTCGAATGGTATTATTACGCAGCCAGTCTTTCAGGCCCTCCACGCCACCAAAGCCGCCTTGCCGCACCGGTATATCCGGAAGATGAGGGTTTTTAGTCACCCCAGCCAGAGAGAGGGTGGGAGCAAAAGCAGGTGCCTGCTCCAGCAGATGGCACAGGCCGGAGGCTTCGGTCGTGCCGCCCAGAATCAGCACGGGCAAAGGACTGAGGGCGGCAGAAAAGGGCATGGCGTGCTGTATCCTGAAGGACCGAGTGCCTCTTTCCATAGCGAGGGGTGCTGGGTGTCTGCAAGCCGCGTAGCAGATGAATGCGGTGGCACATACGATGTATGACGAAGCAAACGGGGGGCATGGAATGCCTGAAGTCTGGCTGACACTGGTCGGGATTGGCGAAGATGGCGTGGATGGCCTGAGTGCCGCAGCGCGCACGCTGTTATCCCAAGCGCAGTATGTTGTTGGGGGTGCCAGACATCTGGCCTTGGCGGAAAGCCTTGTGCAGGGAGAAACGCTGGTCTGGCCTTTTCCTTTTAAAAATGGAGTGGATGCCGTTCTGGTGCGGCGCGGAACCCCTGTTGTTGTGCTGGCATCGGGGGACCCGTTTTTTTATGGTGTTGGCGCAACGCTGGCGCGGCACGTTGCGCCAGAAGAAATGCTGTGTCTGCCTGCGCCGTCCTCCATGTCTCTGGCCTGTGCGCGTCTGGGGTGGGCCATGCAGGATTGCCGGATTGTCTCCTTATGCGGGCGCAACCTGCGCCGGATAATGCCGCTTTTGCAGCCCAATGCACGCCTGCTTGTGCTGTGCGCCGATGAACACTCTCCGGCTCAGGTTGCGGCATGGCTGACAGAAACAGGTTTTGGGCGCACGCGCTGCTACGGTCTGGAAGCTTTAGGTGGCCCGGATGAGCGCCAGTATACTTTTGAGGCACAGAACGGCGTGCCCGTGGCACCGGGGCCGCTGACACTTCTTGCGCTGAAGGTCGTGCCGGATAGTCGGGCCTGTAGCCTGTCACGCACATCTGGTTTGCCGGATTCCTGTTTTGAGCATGACGGGCAAATGACCAAGCGCGAAGTTCGTGCCGTCACGCTCTCGTTTCTTGCCCCGCGCGCGGGGGAGTTGCTGTGGGATGTCGGCGGTGGGTCCGGCTCTGTCGGGATTGAGTGGATGCTGGCAGACCCGTCCTGCCGCACCATAACACTGGAACCCGTGCCGGAACGGGCTGCGCGAATTGCCCGAAATGCACTGCATCTGGGTGTGCCGGATTTACAGATTGTGGAGGCCCGTGCGCCGCAAGGTTTTAAAAATCTTGAACGCCCGGATGCTATTTTTATTGGTGGAGGCGGGAGCCGTCCCGGTGTTCTGGAAGAGGCATGGGAGGCGCTCAAGCCTGGTGGCAGGCTGGTGGCAAATGCGATTGCCATAGAAACAGAAATGCGGCTGATGCAGGCCGTGCAGGAGTGGGGTGGCACACTAACCCGTCTGGCCGTGTCCCGTATGGAAGGGGTTGGGCAGATGCACGGTTTCCGTCCGTCCATGACTGTAACGCAGTGGGTGGTCTGGAAAGCGGACACGCCTTTATGAGCGTTGTGGGGCTGGGGTGGTGTAAAGCGGCCAGCGCGCCTGAGACCGCAGCGTTTGTACGCCAGATGTTGCACCGTAGCGAGGCAACGCCTCTGGCGTGTCTGGCTGTGCCGCACTTTCGACAGGGCGAAGAGTTACCGGAAAAAGTGGCTGCTTTGCTTGGCGTGCCACTGATATGGGTTACGGAGGACGCATTGCAGGCAGCGCAGGCCTCTTGCCAGACATTTTCAGAAAAATCTTTGCAGGAAACGGGTTTTGCCGCTGTGGCCGAAGGGTGTGCGCTTGCCGTAGTAGGGCCGGGGGCGCGGTTGCTCATGCCTAAGCAAGTGCATGAGGGCATAACGTGCGCAGTGGCGGAAGGAGAGGGAACGAGATGACTGTTTACTTTATCGGGGCTGGGCCGGGGGCTGCGGATTTGTTGACGCTCCGTGGGCGAGACTTGCTGGAACGTTGCCCGGTGTGCCTGTACGCAGGGTCTATCGTGCCACCGGATATGCTGAAGTTTTGCCCGGAGGGTGCTCGGCTGGTGGATACGGCCCCGCTCTCTCTGGATGAAATTGAAGCAGAATATGTCAGGGCGCATGAACAGGAGCAGGATGTTGCCCGCCTGCATTCAGGTGACTTGTCAATTTACAGTGCCGTTGCGGAACAGACCCGGCGGCTGGACCGGCTGGGAATTCCGTGGAGCATGACGCCGGGTGTGCCTGCGTTTGCGGCTGCGGCATCTGTTCTGGGGCAGGAACTGACAGTGCCGGGTGTAGCGCAAAGCCTTGTGCTGACCCGCATGACAGGCCGGGCCTCCGCGATGCCTGAGCGTGAAACACTGGCGGCTTTTGCGGCAACCGGGGCCACTCTGGCCATTCATCTGGCAATACATGGTCTGGAAAAAATCGTGCAGGAACTGACTCCCTTTTACGGAGTAGAGTGCCCGGTTGCCATTGTGGCGCGGGCCACATGGCCGGACCAGCTTGTGCTGCGTGGCACGCTCAGCACAATTGAAGCCGAGCTGGCACAAAACCCGGTGGAACGCACAGCCCTTGTTCTGGTGGGGCCTGCTCTGGCGGAAAAAGACTTTCGGGAAAGCGCTTTGTATGACCCGGATTACAGGCGGCGTTTCAGAAGCTGAGTCCTGTGCGCGGGTGAGGCGGTCCGGCCTGTCCAACGCACTGTCCGGCACGGTCAAACACCATGACGTCGACCACACATGGAGCGGGGGCAAGTGTTTCCAGAACCGTATGCAGGGCAGAGTGCGCAATCAGAGTGCCTAACGGGATATGCGCGGCACGAGCCACCAGAAAAGCTTCCGCCACAGTGGGGCTGGCAGCGATTGCCTCCGTTATGGCGCGTGGTGCGCCGCCTGTTGCGGCAAGCTGCGCCAGGGCGGCCATATCAGCCTGTCCGCGTTTGGAATGCAGGTCCAGCTTGCCCTGACCAAGCTTGGTCATTTTGGCAATACCCCCGGCAATAGTCAGGCGAGGCACCGGGTGGCGGCGCATATATTTCAGCATGCCACCAACAAAATCGCCCATTTCAATCAGCGCTGTATCGGGCAGAGTATAAAATTTCTGCACAGCTTTTTCTGAAACATTGCCGGTAGAACCAGCAAGATGCGTCAGGCCCTCTGCGCGGGCGACATCAATCCCGCGATGAATGCTGTCAATCCATGCAGCACAGGAAAAAGGTACCACAATACCGGTGGTGCCCAGAACAGACAAGCCTCCCGTAATACCCAGACGACTGTTGAGGGTGCGCTGCGCTAGCTTAGCCCCGTTCTCAATGGAAAGTGTGACTTCCGCATCAGGCAAGGTGCCGTTGGCTTCGGTCAGGGCTGTGCGGATCATGGCGCGCGGGGTGGGGTTAATGGCAGGCTCACCGGGGGGGATGGGTAAACCGGGGCGCGTAACCATACCAACCCCCGGCCCGGCACAAAACTGCACCCCAGACCCGGCAGGCAGACGTCGGACTGTCGCGCGTATAACGGCTCCGTGCGTAATGTCCGGGTCATCCCCGGCATCTTTCACCACCTCTGCAAAAGGGTGACCATGCTCCAGCCCCGTGCGGCAGATGGCAAAAGCGGGCTGCTGGCCGCCGGGTAGCGTAATGCTCACGCTGGCCGGAGGGGCCTGCCCCAGCAGCATCAGCCATGCGGCTTTTGCTGCGGCCGTCGCACAGCTTCCCGTGGTCCAGCCCCGGCGCAATTCTGTTCCAGTGTGCTCCATAGGGCGCTTGTAAAGCATCCGGGTGCAGAGCGGTATCCAGATAACCATTTGTAAGGTGACGCAGGCCGCTGTGGGTGTGATAGAAAGGAGAATGTCCTACGCCGATTTCGTTCATCTCCGTGTCCATTCCGCCTACTCCCTCAGTCAGGGTGCCATCCGTGTTCCGGAAATGGTTTCTCTGGCCAAAGAGATGCGGATGCCCGCCGTTGCTATTGCGGATTCGGGCAATCTGTTCGGGGCGCTGGAGTTCTCACAATATACCAGCAAGGCCGGAATTCAGCCCATTATCGGGTGTCAGCTTGGCCTGCCGTCCCGTAATGACAAACCGGGTGCCCCCTCAGAGCCAATTGTGCTGCTGGCGCAAAATCCGGTCGGGCTGGCGAACCTGCAATATCTGTCCTCCACGGGGTTTCGGGAGTCGGATCCGGCTGATCCAGTCATCAGTATGAATGTTCTGTGTGAGCGGTCGGAGGGGTTGCTGCTGCTTACGGGGGGCACGCGTGGCCCGGTTTTTCAGATGCTGGCCGAAGGGCAGAAAGACGAAGCCGAGCGCTGGCTGGCGCAGGCGAAAGAAGCCTTTGATGACCGGCTGATAGTGGAATTGCATCGCCACAACCTGCTGGTGGAAAAGGCAGTGGAGCCGGGTGTGCTGGGGCTGGCCAACCAGTTTGGTTTACCGCTGGTGGCCACCAATGAATGCTTTTTCCCGCGCCCGGAAATGTACGAGGCGCATGATGCGCTGATCTGTATTGCACAGGGCCGCACCATGGCGGAGCGTGACCGCTGGCGCGTAACGCCGGAGCACTGGTTTAAGCCGCCGGAAATGATGCGCGCCTTGTTTGCTGACCTGCCAGACGCTTGTGACAATACGCTGGAAATAGCCCGGCGTTGTGCAGTAAAAGTGGAAACCCGCAAGCCGCTTCTTCCTGTTTGTCCAAAAGTGCATGAAGGCTCGACAGAAGACCAGACCCTGCGTGCCATGGCGTGGGAAGGGCTGGAAAAGCGCCTTTCAGGCATGTCCATGGATGAAGAAACCCGCAAGAAATATAGAGACCGACTGACTTTTGAACTCGATATTATTTCCGGTATGGGGTTCCCCGGTTACTTCATGATCGTTGCGGACTTTATCCAGTGGGGTAAGGCGCATGGGATTCCGGTGGGGCCGGGGCGTGGCTCAGGTGCAGGCTCACTGGCCGCATGGGCGCTGACCATTACGGATATCGACCCGATCCCCTTTAATCTTCTGTTCGAACGGTTTTTGAACCCCGAACGTGTGTCCATGCCTGACTTTGATATCGACTTCTGTCAGGACCGGCGAGACGAAGTGATTGCCTATGTGCGCCGTGAATACGGGCCGGATCGCGTGGCGCAGATTATCACTTTCGGAAAATTGCAGGCTCGTGCTGCGGTGCGCGATGTAGGGCGTGTGCTGGGGCTGCCGTATGGCATGGTCAACCGGGTGGCGGAACTTATTCCGAACAATCCGGCCAAGCCCACCACTTTGAAGGAAGCAATTGCCGGCGAGCCCAAACTTCAGGAAATGCGCGACAACGATGAAGCGTTGCGCCGCCTGCTGGAAATTGGTCAGCAGATTGAAGGGCTGTTCCGCCATGCCAGTACCCATGCTGCAGGCCTGGTGATTGGGGACAGACCTCTGGTCGAGTTGGTGCCGCTCTACCGAGACCCGAAAAGTGACATGCTGGTCACGCAGTATAACATGAAGTTTGTTGAGCAGGCCGGGCTGGTCAAGTTCGATTTTCTTGGGCTGACAACACTCACCATTTTGCAAAGAGGCGTTGGCTTCGTTAAAAAAATGGGGATTGAGGTTGATCTCAGTCGTATCCCGCTGGATGACCCTGCAACCTACGAAATGCTTAGCCGCGGGGATACCGCAGGCGTGTTCCAGTTTGAAGGTGCTGGAATGCGGGATGTTCTTAAACAGATGCGTCCAACCCGGCTGGAAGATCTGATTGCGGCTGTGGCGCTGTATCGCCCTGGCCCCATGGCGAACATTCCTGATTATTGCCGTAGAAAACACGGGGAGGCGTGGGAGCCGCCGCACGAGGAAATTCGTGAAATTCTTGAAGAGACCTATGGGATTATGGTCTATCAGGAACAGGTGATGCAGATTGCCCAGAAAATGGCGGGCTACAGCCTTGGCGGGGCTGATTTGCTGCGGCGTGCCATGGGTAAGAAAATTCGTGCGGAAATGGATACCCAGCGCGAAATTTTCACGGAAGGTGCTGTCAAACACGGCATTGAACGTGACAAGGCCGTTGAGGTGTTTGACCTCATGGCAAAATTTGCTGACTATGGCTTTAATAAATCCCATGCAGCAGCGTATGCGCTTGTTTCGTATCAGACAGCATGGATGAAGGCGAACTATCCCGTGGCGTTTCTGGCGGGCTGTATGTCGCTGGCGCGGGAACGGACGGAAAAGCTGGCAGCACTTCGGCAGGAAGCCAAGCGCATGGGGATTAAGGTCCTGCCGCCTGATGTGAACAAGTCCGAAGCCGATTTCTCGGTAGAGACGTTGCCTGATGGGAAGCAGGGCATTCGCTACGCGCTGGCAGCGATCAAAAAAGTTGGGTTCAGCGCGATGGAAGCCCTCGTGGCCACACGCGGAGACACGCCGTTTAAGGATCTGGCCGATTTTGCCATGCGGGTTGACCCCAAGCAGATCAACCGTATGCAAATGGAAAATCTGGCAAAAGCCGGGGCCTTTGAATGTCTGGATAAAAACAGAGCGCTGGCCTTCCATTCGGCAGATGCCATTTTACGGCGTGCGCAAAGTCAGGCGCAGGAGGCAGCATCCGGCCAGATTGGTCTGTTTGGCGGGGGCGGTCATGTAGAGCCGTTGCGCCTTGCAAAATGTCAGGACTGGCCAGAGTTTGAGCGTCTGGCCATGGAAGCTGAAGCCATTGGCTTCCACATGACAGCTCATCCGCTTGATTCCTACGGCATGGTGCTGCGCCGGCTGGATGTTACGCGGTGCTCCGGCCTGCTTTCTGCGGCAGAAGCTGGAGTGGGGCGTGTGCGCATTGCCGGGTGTGTGGTGGACCGCAAGGAACGCCCAACCCGGACAGGGAATAAAATGGCATGGGTTCAGCTATCAGATTCCTCTGGTAGCTGTGAGGTTACCTTGTTTTCCGAAGTTTTAACCCGTGTGCGGGAAAGTCTTACGGCAGGCACAGCGGTTCTGGTGACGGCGGACCTAAAGCTGGAAGGCGAGGCGATGCGCATTACAGGCGTTGATGTTGTGGAGCTTGAACAGGCTGCGGCACAGGCCCGAAGTGAACTACGGATCTGGGTAGAGCAGGAAGGTGTGCTGCCACGGCTGAATGAAATTCTGACCGAACAGAAAGGTGGTTCCAGTCAGATTGTTCTGTTGCCGGGGGTTGCGGAAACCTGTGATGTTGAAATCCGTTTGCGGGGTGGTTATCGGGTGACACCTCTACTTGGGCAAAGGCTGAAAATGCTTGAAGGCATCTCGCGTGTTGAGCAGGTTTAAGGCGGAGGCCTGAAAGCATTATGGCCGTTGCACGCGTCTGGATGCATGAACTGTCCTGGCGTGAGCCGGATGCTGTGTTTGCAGCGTGGGGTAATGCACCGTGGTGTGCGTTTCTGGATAGTGGTGGCCCTGTAGAGGACCGTAGCCGCTGGCAGATTTTTTGTCGGGCACCGCGCCATTATCTTGTGGTGCGTGACGGACAGATTTTTGATGATGCCGCTTTCCCCGTGCCCTTTACGCCAGAGGCACTGTTTTCCCGGTTAAGGCAGTTTATACCGTCTGATGTGGCGGAAAGAGATGCCCTAAAGGATAAACAACTTCCATTTTATGGCGGCCTGATTGGGTTTGTAGGATACGGGCTTGGACAGCATCTGGAGCAGGTTTTACCGCGTTGCTCCGCGCAGAATGAACCTGACTTTGCAGTTGGTTTTTATGATCACGCTTTTATATGGGATCGCCTTTCAAAACGGGCTTTTGTCACCGGTTTGGTTTTGGATAAGCAAAACGATACCGCAGGAGGCACGCTTCATACTGAACATGAAGCTGCATGGAACACTCTTCCTGAATGTGTGCCGGAGCAGCCTGATCTGCCAAAATTGCGGTTCATCCCCGATCAGTCCCGTGCGTCATATTGTCGGGCAATAGAGCGCGCAAAGGCCTATATTGCCGCAGGTGATATTTTTCAGGTGAATATAACTGGTCGATATTCTGCTGATTTACCTAAAGAGTTTTCAAATGTAGCACTTTATCTGTCCTTGCGCCGACATGCTCCGGCACCGTTTGGCGCGTATCTGTCTTGCGGGGAAGGATATGCCTTGCACTCCACATCACCGGAACGGTTTTTGCTGTGTGATGCACAGGGCGTTGTGACTTCACGGCCCATTAAAGGGACGGCCCCGCGTGGGCAGACACCCAAAGAAGATGAAGCCTTTGCTGCGCGCTTAAAGACAGATGAGAAAGAGCGTGCTGAAAACCTGATGATTGTGGATCTCATGCGTCACGATATCGGGCGTGTGGCGCGAATTGGGAGCATGAGCGTGTCGGAGTTTTTAAACGTTGAACGCTTTGCCCATGTGCATCATCTGGTGTCTGAAGTGCGGGGTGAGCTGGAAGCCGGACGGGATGTGTTTGACCTGTTGCAGGCAACGCTGCCACCGGGGTCTGTTACGGGGGCACCAAAGCATCGGGCTATGGAAATTATTGAAGAACTGGAAGCCTCTCCACGCGGTGCATATTGTGGGAGTGTGTTTTGTATTGGTGTGGATGGTAGTATGGAAAGTTCCGTTATTATTCGGACTATTATCCGTAAAAACAGCTCTCTGACGCTTGCCGCAGGAGGCGGGATTACCATCTTATCTGATGCTGAGAAAGAATATGAGGAAATGCGTCTGAAGCTGGCCCCCTTCTTTTCTCTTTTTGGTGGTGTGGCATGAGTTTTGTATGGTTGAATGGTCGGTTGTGTGAAGCAGGGCAGGCGCATGTCAGTCTGGCTGACCGTGGTCTGACGCTGGGTGATGGTTTGTTTGAAACACTTCGCGTGCAGAACGGCAGCGTGCTGCATCTGGATTTACATATGCAGCGTTTGCAGCATGGGGGGTGTGTGCTTGGGTTGAGTGTTCCGTCTATCGAAGCCGTCGCTGATGCGGTGCGGACGCTTCTGGAAGCAACTGGCGTACAAAACGGATCTGCGCGTTTGACTGTAACGCGGGGCGTGGCCCCGCGTGGTCTTTTGCCGCCACAGCAAGGTGTCCCGACCGTTTTCATGACGGTTACGGAAGGGCAGGCGAAGGTCTCGTCTGTTTCTCTTATGACCAGTCACACTATCAGGCGGGATGAACAGTCCCCACTGAACAGTCTTAAAAGCCTGAACTATCTGCCCAATATTCTGGCGCGGCAGGAAGCCGCTCAGGCCGGGTGTGATGAAGCACTGTTGCTGAACCTGTGCGGGCGGGTGGCAGAAACTACAATCAGCACGGTGGTTCTTCAGGAAAAGGGGAGCTTCCTCACACCTCCAGTTGCGGAAGGGGCTTTACCGGGAGTCGCGCGCGCTGTGCTGTTACAAGCGGAGTTGGTGCGGGAGGAGTCTATCTCTCTGGCGCGCCTGAAAGACGCAGAAGCGCTCTATCTGGTGAACAGCCTGAGTGTGCGCACTGTCCATACTGTGGATGGTCAACCAATGGGGAATTGCCGCGTCGGGTTGGTCAGGCTTTGTGCGGCTTTGGATATGACACCCCCGGAGTAAGGGGCATCTGGATCCGGTCCTGTCGTGAAGGCTGATGCAGTATGCAAAACGGGTCGGCAACCTTTTCGGAAAGACATCGTTAGAGGCAGGAGATGATCCTTATATTTTAAACGGGAGGGTATCATGCCTTCAAAATTATATTCCATGACTTTGGCTGTTTCCATGCTAGTTGCGCCGACTATTGCGCTGGCCCAGGCAACAGAAAGCATCCCGGCTCCCGGTGCTCCGACAGCAAATTCCGCAGCCTCTCAGGTTGGTAAAGTGCCGCAGGCTGCACAGGACCAGAACGGGAACCGGGTCGAACCGTCCCATAAACTGTGGAACAACCCGCGCACAGAGGCTGAGCAGCCCGGCACGCAGCCGCCGTCAAATGGTGGTAATGGGCAGGACAGCAGCACAACGTCTGGCCCCAAAACTGAGCAGTCTACTCATCAGCATAAAGGGCGGAAGCATTTACACACGACGGCCCATACGCCCAAAAACACTTAAGATCGTAAAGCTGTAGTGCTTGTGCTTGTAGGAGAGGCGATGCGCATTCACAGCGCTTTACCTCTCCCTGCTTGCTAATCTGGCATGCAGCGGTGGGGCTTGTCTGATCTTTTGGGAACGACCAATCGTAGGCGGCATGACCCGGTGAGGTGATGCCGTTTTTTTGCATCTGCCTCTGGTTACTCTGAAAGGTGACGCCATGTTGGTAGAAGCAGTCAAAGAAAAAGCGGCTGAACAGGTCTCTGCTCCGGAGTATGATCTGCGGCAGATCGATTGTGATCCGAATTTCTGGTACCCCATCGCGTGGTCGCATAAAGTGCGCAGCGGTAAAGTGTTTCCCGCCCGGTATGCTGGCCACCCCATTGCTTTAATTCGTCCGGAAAACGGGCCGGTCTATGCGTTGGAAGATCGATGCGCCCATCGGCAGGTACCTTTGAGCAAAGGCACTGTAGAAGGCGACTGCATTAAATGCTGCTACCATGGATGGGCGTTTGACCGTGCCGGTAAATGCGTCACGGTACCTTACCTGAACAAGGAGGGAGTCGGGCGCCCGGTTAAATCTTACCCTTGCCGGGAAAAAAGCGGCCTGATTTTTGTTTTCCCGGGTGACCCGACACTGGCTGACAGCATGCCATTGCCAGAGGTTGCAGAGGTGGAAAATCCGGAATTCAAGACGCGCCGGTTCGATCCGCGCCTGAAGTGCCACTACACCTTCATGCATGAAAACCTGATGGACATGAATCATCAGTTCCTGCACCGTCGGCAGATGGGCTCCATTACGGCCCGCTTCATGGGGCAGGACAAGGGCGAGAATTTTCTGGAAGCCCGTTACAGCTTTGCCCGCAAGGGCGGTAATCAGCCGCTGGCTGAAGCTCTGATTTTTGGTAAGCACCACGATATTGAAGGGCAAGAGCAGCCGGTGGAGGAAATTGTCTCCATCCGCACGACCTACCCTTACCAGACTCTGAAAATTCACGATAAGGATGGAGATCTGGTGATGAGCCTATGGGTGGCTTACGTGCCGCTTGGGTCCGACCAACTGGGCACGCAGACATTTGGCCTGCTCTCTGTCAAAAAACCTAAATGGGCTTTTCTGCTGGATCTGGCATGGCCTGCGCTGGGGCTGTTCACGCATCGGATTTTTGAAGAAGACCGGGAAATTGTGGAGTTGGAACAGAAGGCCTGGCGTGAGCAGGGTGGCGACCACAACATTGAAGTCTTCCCTGTTGTAAAGGCCTTGCGTGCCCTGCTGGCCCGGAGTGGAGTGCCAAATACAAACGCCAGACCGTTCAGGAAGGGCTGATATCCCTCATTTTTGCCTTGCATGGACCAGCGAAAACCGCCATATCGGCATCGCTTGGCCCAGGCCGGGACTACGCACGCGGAGCCATACACCTTCTGGTGCCCTGAACACAAAGGGGCCGTGCTTCGCGGAGGATTAACCAGATAAGGTAGGAACACGCCCCATGGCGATGCCAGATTTCACACTCCGCCAGCTGCTCGAAGCTGGTGTTCACTTTGGTCACCACACTCGCCGCTGGAACCCGCGGATGGAGCCATACCTCTTCGGTGTGCGTAACCAGGTCCACATCATTGATCTTCAGCAGACCGTTGGCCTGCTTGACCGCGCTCTTCAGGCTATCCGTAACACGGTTGCCGGTGGTGGCCGCGTTCTGTTCGTTGGCACCAAGCGCGCCGCTGCAGAACCGATTGCTGAAGCTGCAAAGCGCTGCGGTCAGTATTACGTCAACCACCGCTGGCTGGGTGGCATGCTGACGAACTGGAAGACCATTACGGGTTCCATCAAGCGTCTGCGCCAGATTGAAGAAACACTCGACGGCGGCACGTCCGGTCTGACCAAGAAAGAAATTCTTGAGCTGACCCGCGCACGTGACAAGCTCGAACGCTCCCTCGGCGGGATCAAGGAAATGGGCGGTCTGCCCGACATCCTGTTCATCATCGACACCAACAAGGAAAAGCTGGCTGTTGAAGAAGCAACCAAGCTGGGTATCCCGGTTGTGGCGATTCTGGACAGCAATTCCGACCCCAAGGGTGTGACCTTCCCGGTTCCGGGTAATGATGACGCCATCCGCGCTATCACCCTGTATTGCGATCTGGTTTCCTCTTCCGTTCTGGACGGGATTTCTGCTGAACTCGGTGCGTCTGGTCAGGACTTCGGTGCTGCTGAAGAACTGCCGATCGACCCGGCTCTGGAAGCAGAAGTTCCTGCTGCTGCAGCACCTGTTGAAGCTGCTCCCGCTGCTGAAGCCGCTCCGGCTGCAAACTAAAACTTTGCTGACCGGCCTGCGCATGATCTGCCGGGCCGGTTTTTCAGATATAGTAGCTGCCTGCATAGAGGCATGACAGCCCTGTGCGCGCCCCCTCACGGGCGCATTCCGGTTTTTAAGGAGATGAACTATGGCGGCCATTACCGCTGCACTGGTGAAAGAACTGCGCGAAAAGACAGGCGCGGGCATGATGGACTGCAAAAAGGCTCTCAACGAGTCCAACGGCGAAATTGAAGGTGCCATTGACTGGCTGCGCACCAAGGGTCTTGCCGCTGCTGCTAAAAAGTCTGGCCGCGTTGCTGCTGAAGGTCTGGTTGCTGTTGCATCCGAAGACAAAAAAGCTGCCATGGTTGAAGTGAACGCCGAGACGGACTTTGTGGCTCGTAACGAAGCGTTCCAGAACTTTGTTGAATCCGTTGCCCACGTCGCCCTGAAGGTTGGGGATGATCTGGAAGCTATCAAGGCAGCAACGCTCGACACAGGCCGCACCGTGGCTGATGAGCTGACGCACCTGATTGCCACCATTGGTGAAAACATGTCCCTGCGCCGCGCCCGTGTGTTCACGGTGCCGTCTGGTGTTGTGGCAACCTACGTGCATGGTGCCCTGCGTCCGGGTGTGGGCAAGATTGGTGTTCTGGCTGCTCTGGAAGCGCCGTCTGCTTCTGACGCCATCAACCAGCTTGGCCGCCAGATTGGCATGCACGTTGCAGCAACGCGTCCGTCCGCTCTGGATGTGACCAGCCTTGATCAGGCTGAAGTTGAGCGTGAACGCACCGTGCTGATCGAACAGTCCCGCGAATCTGGTAAGCCGGAAGCCATCATCGAAAAGATGGTCGAAGGCCGTATCCGCAAGTTCTATGAAGAAGTTGTTCTTCTGGAGCAGGTGTGGGTGCATGACGGTGAAAGCCGCGTGAAGAAGGTTCTGGAGAAGGCTGGCGTGAAGCTGGTTGGCTTTGACCGCTTCCAGTTGGGCGAAGGCATTGAAAAAGAAGTCGATGACTTTGCTGCTGAAGTGGCCAAGGTTTCCGGCGTCTAAGTCGGGCGTTTCTGCACGATGATGCAACAGGGCGGGACTTCCCTCGACAGGGAGGCTCCCGCCCTTGTGCTTTCTGCCGCACTGCTGGGCGAAAATAATGCCCGCGTGCATGTGCTGACAGAAGCAAACGGGCTGGTGCGCGGTGTGGCCTATGGGGCCCGTTCCCGCGCAGGTAGTGCGTTATGGCAGCCGGGAAATCTGGTCAAAACCCGTTTTCAGGCGCGCTCTGCTGGAGGCATGCTCCGGCTTTCCGGTGAATTACTGTATGGTTGTGGTTTCCGGCTACTGGATGCGCCTTTAACGCTGTCCATGGTGCAGTCGGTCTGTGTGCTGGCCGATGCGGCCTTGCCTGAGGGTGAGCCCTGTCCGGCGCTCTTTGCCCAGACTGTGCAACTCCTTAGTTTTCTGGGTTTTGATCCCGTCGTATCTGAGCTGGAAGGGCTGCCAGATGTTGTGCGCTGGGAATGCGCCTTGCTGACAGAACTTGGTTTCGGGCTGGATTTTTCTTCCTGTGCCGTGACCGGGGCCACCACAGGCCTCGCTTATGTGTCCCCCAAAACAGGCAAAGCGGTTTCTGAAGAGGGAGCCGGAGAATGGAAAGACCGGCTGTTACAGCTACCCTCTTTCCTGCTGTCGGACGATGAAGCAGGTACACCGGAAGACTGGCTGGCCGGTTTACGGTTGACTGGTCATTTTCTGGCGCGAGATGCGTTCGGGCAGCGGCATCGCCCACTGCCAGCAGCGCGGGAGCGTCTGGCAGACCGTGTGGCGCGTCTGGCCGGACAACCTGATGAGGCTCCTGACGAATAAGGAGACTGGAACAAAACGCGTCACAGGGTTATGTCTCAGGCTGAATAAAAGCCGGCATTGGGTCTGGGAGCAGGAAATGAGCGAGACATTTGAAGGCCATATTGAGGATACCAAGCTGGCGGATGCGCTCAGTGAACGGTATCTGGCTTATGCGCTGTCCACCATCATGTCCCGTTCGTTGCCCGACGTACGGGATGGCCTCAAGCCGGTGCATCGCAGGCTTGTTTATGCCATGCACCAGCTCAAGCTGGACCCGTCCTCCGGCTTCAAGAAATGCGCCCGTGTGGTGGGTGATGTTATTGGTAAATTCCATCCGCATGGTGATGCCTCGGTCTATGAGGCGCTTGTGCGTCTGGCGCAGGAATTTGCCGCCCGCTACCCGCTGGTAGAAGGGCAGGGCAACTTTGGCTCCATTGACGGTGATAACGCCGCCGCCATGCGGTACACCGAAGCCCGCCTGACGGAAGTCGCCAAGGCTCTGCTGGACGGCATTGAAGACGACGCAGTTGACTTCCGCCCTACCTATGATGGGGAAGAGCAGGAGCCGGTGGTTATGCCGGCCGCCTTTCCGAATCTGCTGGCCAATGGGGCTGCCGGGATTGCTGTGGGGATGGCGACGAGCATCCCACCGCATAACGCGGGAGAAGTCTGTGCCGCCGCGGCTTTGCTGGTGCGCAAGCCGGAGAGTACCACTGCTGAGCTGCTGGCTTTGATGCCAGGGCCTGACTTTCCAACCGGCGGTCTGATTGTTGAAGATTCAGATGCCATTCTGCGTGCTTACGAGACAGGCCGTGGCGGGTTCCGCATGCGGGCGCGCTGGGAACTTGAACAGGGCCGCTTTGGTACCTGGCAGATTATTGTGACCGAAATTCCGTATCAGGTGCAAAAATCCCGCCTGATTGAGCAGATTGCGGACCTGCTGGAGCAGAAAAAACTGCCGCTGCTGGGCGATATTCGGGATGAAAGCTCGGACGAAATTCGTCTGGTGCTGGAGCCTAAAACGCGCGGTATTGAACCAGAAGTGCTGATGGAAACCCTGTTCCGGGCCACAACGCTGGAAAGCCGCTTCCCGCTGAACATGAACGTGCTGAGTGCTGACCGTGCACCGGGCGTTATGGGCCTGAAAGATGTGCTGCAAGCGTGGCTGAACCACAGGCATGAGGTGCTTGAGCGCCGCAGCCGCTATCGTCTGGCAGCTGTGCTGCGGCGGCTGGAAATTCTGGCTGGTTTTCTGGCGGTTTACCTTAATCTGGATGAAGTAATCCGGATTATTCGGGAAGAGGACGACGCCAAGGCCAGCCTGATGGCCACGTTTACACTGACAGACTTGCAGGCCGAGTCTGTGCTGAACATGCGCCTGCGGAGCCTGCGCCGGCTGGAAGAAATGGAAATCCGTAAGGAGCATGATGCGCTCTCAGCGGAGAAGGCTGAGCTGGAAACGCTGCTAGGGGATGAAAAGAAGCGCTGGTCCCGCATCGGGCGGGAACTGGACGGCATGGTTAAAAAATTCGGGGAAGGGGCGTTGGGTAAGCGTCGCAGCACGCTTCATTCCGCTCCGGCCCCCATTGATATTTCTGTGATCGAAACCGTGGAGCGTGAGCCGCTAACCCTCATTCTGTCTCAAAAGGGCTGGGTGCGGGCTATAAAAGGTCACGCTGTTGATCTGGAAAATCAGAAATTCAAGGAAGGCGACGCGCTGCGTCTGGCGGTTCCCTGCCAGAGCACGGATAAATTGTGTTTCTTTGGCACGGACGGACGTGCGTTTACCGTGAAAGGGGCTGATCTGCCGCGCGGGCGTGGGGATGGTCAGCCGGTGCGTCTGATGTTTGACCTTCCAAACGATGAGGACGTGATTGCAGTGTTCCCGGTGCAGGCCGGTGCGCGCCGTCTGGTGGCCTCAAGTGCCGGGCGCGGCATGCTTGTGGAAGAAGAGAGCATGGTGGCGGAAAAGCGTTCCGGTCGTCAGGTTCTTAACCTGAAAGGTGAGGAAAGTGCGCAGATCTGTGTGCCTGCGGAAGGGGATCAGGTGGCAGTGCTGGGCAGTAACCGTCGTTTCCTGATTTTCCCGCTGGAACAGCTACCTGTTATGGGCCGTGGTCTGGGTGTTGGCATGCAGAAATATGCCAAAGCCAGTGATGCTCTGAAGCAGGCCGTGGTCTTTAAAGCGGAGGCTGGCCTTCTGTGGCCCGGCAATGTGCGGTTGCGTCCATTGTCAGACTTGCAATCATGGGTTGGTAAGCGCGCATCGGTGGGTAAGGAAGCCCCGTCCTGGGCGCTCAAAAAAGGCTGAGGATCAACACAGGTACATACTGGGCAGATTGAGTGCCGGGTTATGCAAGGGGCGGAAGCATGATGTTGGCTTCCGCTCCATCCGACTGCGGGGCAGTGTCCAGCGTGTGCCACATCCCGTGAGTCAGGATTTCCGCAGGCTGGAAGCGGGATTTGTAGGACATCTTCCTGCTATTTTGAATCCAGTAGCCCAGATACAAATGCGGCAGGTTAAGCCGCTCCGTTTCCTGAATAAGGTATAAAACGGCCAGACTGCCCAATGAGCGGCGGGGCAGGTCCGGGTTATAAAAACTGTAAACGGCGGAAAGCCCGTCCTCTAGCCTGTCAATCAGGCTGACAATCATCAACTCACCCAAATCTGTCCGAAATTCAAACAGCATGGTTTCAACCGGTGAGTCTTCCACCATGCTGCGGTATTCGTCCGCTGTCATCGTTGCCATATCGCCGTCCCTATGCCGTGCCAGCTGGTAGCGGCGGAAAAGGGCATATTGTTCTGGCGTTGTCAGCGGCGGCAGGCATTTGGCGTGCAGATCAGTATTGTAGCGCAGGATCCGCCGCTGAGTGCGGTCTGGCCTGAAGCGCGCCACAGGAACGCGAATGGGGGTGCAGGCTGAGCAGGTGGCGCAAACCGGCGCGTAGGCAAGTGTGTGACTGCGCCGGAACCCCGCACGGGAGAGGCGGTTATGCAAGGCGTCCGCGTTGGGGACGGCCAGATCCGCAATGACTTTCCGTTCCATCTGCCCCGGCAGATAGGGGCAGGGCTGAGGCGCTGTTGTGTAGAAAAACTGCGCGTGCCGCAGTGTGGAAACCATACGTCCTGTCCGGGAAAGGGGTGGGCAGGCTGTTCAGAAAAAACAGCCTGCCTGACTGTAACAGCACCGCCGCCCTTAACGCACCCGCTTTCAGTAAAACCAGAGATTTACAGAAAAGCTATGCGGGCAGGCGGTGGCCGAAGCGGGGCTTCGGGTGCTGTTCAGACGCCGTAAGTCTGCTTAATGCGCTCAGCAGCTTCGACTGCAAAATACGTCAGCACACCATTAGCCCCGGCACGACGGAAGGCCAGCAGGCTTTCCATCACGGCGCGTTCATGGTCCAGCCAGCCATTCTGGATGGCCGCCATCAGCATCGCGTACTCACCAGACACCTGATAAGCGTAGGTCGGCACGGCAAATGTGTCCCGCACACGGCGGATGATATCCAGATACGGCATGCCTGGCTTGACCATGACCATGTCCGCACCTTCAGCAATATCCATCTCTACTTCGCGCAGAGCTTCATCACTGTTGGCAGGGTCCATCTGGTAGGTCTTCTTGTCACCTTTCAGCAGATCACCCGAGCCCAGAGCATCACGGAACGGGCCGTAGAAGGCGCTGGCATATTTGGCGGCGTAGGACATGATGCGGGTATCAACAAACCCGTTCTTGTCCAGATCTTTCCGGAAGCTACCAATGCGCCCGTCCATCATGTCGGACGGGGCGAGGATATCCACCCCGGCAGCGGCCTGATTGACGGCCTGCTGGGAAAGAATGGTGACGGACTCATCATTCACCACATAGCCATCACGGATAATGCCGTCATGACCGTGGCTGGTGTAGGGGTCCAGCGCTACATCCCCGATAAGGCCGACATTGGGGAATTCTTTTTTCAGGAGGCGGGCAGCCCGGCACATCAGGTTGTCCGGGTTCAGAGCTTCAGAACCTGTTTCATTCCGTGCGTCAGACGGCGTGATGGGGAACAGAGCCAGAGCCGGGATACCCAGCTTGGCAGCAGGTTCAACATGGGCCGCAAGCCTATCCAGCGTGACGCGATGCACGCCGGGCATGGAGGAGACTTCTGTCACGGAGTTGGTACCCTCCATGAAGAAAATCGGCCAGATCAGATTGTTGATGCCCAGAGAGGATTCAGCGACCAGTCTGCGCGTGAAATCATCAAACCGGTTACGGCGAGGGCGGGCCTGAGGGAAGCGACCAGCCAGCATGGGCGGGATCTCCATTGCATGTCGGGCAAGCCTGAGGGGCCGGGCATGCGAGGCCAGATCAGGCAGAAACCCGACGGGGGTGAACAGCGGGAAGCGAGTATGCGCTGCTTCCCGCGTTATGCAACCCCATGTGCGTGGGGGTCAGGACCGCGCAAGAACGCTGCGATAACGGCCATAACCCAGATAGATTGCCATGCCGATTGCCAGCCAAACCACCAGCCGGATCCATGTCAGTTTGTCCAGTGAGACCATGACGGCAGAGCAGCTGAGAATGCCCAGAACCGGAATGAGATCCCCACCCCATACACGGAAGGCACGGGGGGCATCGGGTGCTTTCCGGCGCAGTATCATCACCCCGGCGCACACCAGCACAAAGGCCAGAAGCGTGCCGATGGATGTCATATGTCCAAGGTCGGAAATGGGCAGGAAGGCGCTGAGCAGGCAGGTAATGATCATGAAGAAGATGTTGGACAGCCAGGGCGTCTGAAATTTCGGGTGCGTGCGGCTGAACATGGGCGGCAGCAGGCCATCCCGTGACATAGCAAAAAACACCCGGCTCTGGCCCAGCAGCATGCCCATGAGCACGGAGGTGAATCCGCATATAATGCCGATTTTTACAGCGAGTTGCAGCCAGTGATACGGCGTGTGGTTAATGGCAGTGGCGACAGGTGCCGCATCCCCCAGCATGTCCTTGTAATTGACCAGACCGGTCATGACGAAGGAGAAGGCAATATAGGCCAGTGAACAGACCAGAAGGCTGCCCAGAATGCCAATAGGCATATCCCGTGCCGGGTTTTTTGTTTCCTGCGCAGTGGTGGAGACTGCATCAAACCCGACATAGGCAAAGAAGATGGTGCCTGCTGCACGCATAATGCCGGAAAAGCCGTAATGCCCGAACGTCCCATCATTCTGCGGAATGAAGGGGTGGTAGTTGCCCGGATGAATGTAGGAAATGCCGAACCCGATAAAGGCAACAATCACCAGCAGCTTGATAATGACGATCACAGCATTGACGCGCGCGGACTGCGAAATGCCCCGGATGAGAATCATGGAGACCATCGCGATGATAAACACCGCAGGCAGGTTCATCAGCCCAACTGTCAGGCTGCCATCTGGCATCTGCACGGTTTCAAAAGGAGAAGCTGTCAGGCGCGGGGGCAGAACAAGACCCCACGAATCCAGCAGTGAGACCACATAGCGCGACCAGCTGACCGCCACCGTGGCGGCCCCCACCGCGTATTCCAGCACCAGATCCCATCCGATGATCCATGCCATCAGTTCACCCAGTGTGACATAGGCGTAGGTGTAAGCGCTACCCGCAATGGGGATCATGCTGGCAAGTTCGCTATAGCACAGCCCTGCGAATCCACAGGCAATGGCCGCGATCAGGAAAGAGAGGATGACCGCAGGTCCGGCATTTTCTGAAGCGGCTATGCCTGTCAGGGAGAAAAGGCCAGCGCCGATGGTGGCTCCTACCCCAAGGGCAACAAGACTGCCCGGCCCAAGAACGCGCTTGAGCCCCTGCGAGGATTCCAGTTTGTCCAAAGGCATGCAGCGCGTAAGGAATGACGCTGCGGAAGGTGCAGGCCTTTGCGTCATAGACTTTTCTCTCCTGTCTCGACCGTGAAGAAAACGACGTATAGAGCAATTGGTGGTCTTCGTCTCATAGAGAGGCTAGTGTATCTCTCTTAGCAAGATGTGTTTTAAACGTAATGAACGGCCTGGCACCATTACAGGACAGTGCACAGGCTGGTTAAACGAGATAAATAAGGAGTTCCTGATGAGTCAGACGGATCTGGATCGTTTTTTTCATGCGCCGGTTACAAAGACGGATCCGGATGTTGCCGCAGCGCTCGCCAGTGAGCTGACGCGGCAGCAGGACGGCATTGAACTGATCGCCAGCGAAAACATGGTGTCTCAGGCCGTGTTGGAGGCTCAGGGCAGTGTGCTGACCAACAAATACGCTGAAGGCTATCCGGGCCGCCGCTATTATGGTGGGTGCTCCGAGGTCGATAAAGTCGAAGTTCTGGCCATTGAGCGTGTGAAAACCCTGTTTGGCGCAGGTTTTGCCAACGTGCAGCCTCACTCCGGTGCCAACGCCAATCAGGCTGCTTTCATGGCGTTGTCCAAGCCGGGTGACACCATTCTGGGCATGAGCCTGGCAGCCGGTGGGCACCTGACGCACGGTGCAGCCCCGAACTATTCCGGTAAGTGGTTCAACGCTATTCAGTATGGCGTGCGGAAAGAAGATGGCTTGCTGGACTATGAGGAAATGGAGCGTCTGGCCCGCGAGACCAAACCGACCCTGATTGTGGCCGGCGGTTCGGCCTATCCGCGCATCATTGACTTCGCTCGCTTCCGTCGCATTGCTGATGAAGTTGGTGCGTTCCTGATGGTCGATATGGCCCATTTTGCGGGTCTGGTGGCTGCTGGTCTGTACCCCAATCCGGTGGAGCATGCGCATGTGGTGACATCCACCACACATAAAACGCTCCGTGGCCCGCGCGGTGGTCTGATCCTGACCAATGATGAAGCTCTGGCCAAAAAAATTAACTCCGCAGTTTTCCCCGGCCTGCAGGGTGGCCCGCTGATGCATGTGATTGCCGGTAAGGCCGTTGCATTTGGTGAAGCTCTTCAGCCGGAATTCAAGGAATACCAGAAAGCCGTCCAGAAAAACGCCAATGTTCTGGCTGAAGTTCTGGTGGAGCGCGGCTTTGATATCGTGACGGGCGGTACGGACTCTCATCTGCTGCTGGTTGATCTGCGCCCCAAGAAAGTGACCGGTAAAGCTGCCGAGCACGCTCTGGAACGCGCCGGTATTACGGCCAACAAAAACGCCATTCCGTTTGACCCGGAAAAGCCTGCCATCACCTCTGGTGTGCGTCTGGGCAGCCCGGCAGCAACGGCTCGTGGTTTCCGTGAAGCAGAGTTCCGCCAGATTGGTGAAATGATTGACGAAGTGCTGACCGCTCTTGCCGCGTCTGGCGGGGAAGGCGATGCCGCAGTTGAAAATGCTGTGCATGTCCGTGTGCGCGAACTTTGCGCGCGTTTCCCGATTTATACCCGATAAAAAAGGATGCCTGAGGCATGGGCTTCGGCTCAGGCTTCAGGCTGATTTTTTCAGGTGCAGCGGGCCAGCCTGACGGCTGTATGTCCGCGCATTGGCCTGAGGTTGGGCATGACCAGCAGGCAGTAATCATAAGGGGTTCTGATTTCTTCAGACCCATCAAATGCCAGTAAAGTTCCCGCTTTTTTAATCACGTCTCCACTGCGGAACGTTTTGACGAACACAAAACGTGAGGTAAGGGCCAGCACGTTGTCTGTTACTGTAATCTGCCGCACTTTCTTCGGGCTGACGGTGCGGTTGCCACCGGCGGGGATTGTGCCCATCTGCTCCAGAAACGTCAGGCAGACGCTTAGGGCCAGATCCGCTGCTTCAGGCTGCCAGTGCTGCCCCGCTTCCAGAAGGCAGGCTTTTGCGGTTGTGCGGTTGGAGGCAAAGCGCACGTAATCAATCAGCCGAGGTCCGTCCTGATGGCCGCTATCCTGCACGATCAGGGGCGTCTGAGTCTGGAGAGAAGCTAGTGTAGTAGCAAGCACGCAGCTTTTCTCCGTCATGCTGCTCAGAAAAAGCGGGTCCGCAGGCCAGAGCATGGAATGCAGGTCCAGAAGGACATCAACCGTATCGATAATCGGAGCGACAGCCCGCACACGTTCCATCTCGAACGATGTGTGAGAGGACGCCATTAATTCTGGCATCCAGAGGCGGTTCATATCCTCTTCAATAAAACGCGAGAGGGTGGGGCGTGCCGGGTCGAACCGCGCAAATGCTTCCGGATTAAGAAAAATCAGGCTGAGTCGGCCTCGCTCCGGGCGGACCTCATGTGTCAGCAAATGGGCTAGAGCATAGGCTCCGGTATATTCATTGCCGTGCATCAGTGCCGTAATGGCCACATGGGGGCCAGGGAGCGGTGCTTCAAAGTGATACGCGCCCGGAACGCCACAATTTCCATCCTGCCAGGGGCTGAGGTCCGGTGGCGGCAACGCAATATCAAAATGCGGTAGCGGGAGCTGTGGCGGGGGAAGTGTTTCAGAAAGGGTACGAAGACGGATGCGTCCCTGTTGCGTGGCCTGGCGACGGGACGCGCAACTCATGAGGATATCCAGTCCGTCGTACTGCCGGAACTTCCGTATGCGCAGCGCGCATCCTGAGCGGAACCCTGCTGGATTCGGGCAGCGCAACAGGGCGGCAGGGCGGCGGTTTCGCCAGAGGAGGAGGGAGGACACAACATGACGGGGAAAAGTATTATCCCCCCGGGCTTATGCTGCAATCCCATCTGCGTCAGGACTTGCTGGCAAGCGCTATGATGCTGGTATGTGTGCGGGTGGTATCATTGCGCAAACCATCCCTTAGTCCTGTCAGCACAAGCGTGCGGATATGCGGGATTTTGTTGTTCTTGCAGTAAAGCTTCAGGGTGCTGAGCAACAGTAGCGGCGCGAAGGGCAGAAACAGCAGGCCGGAAATTTTTTTGTAAAAAAGAATTCTGTTCCTGACGATGTAATAGATTTTCCATCGGTTGCTCGCAAAGCTGACCGTGGTTTTGCAGTCGTGATAAAAACGAACGCTCGGCATAAAGAGAATTTTCAGGCCCAGACACCGTAATTTCCAAGTGTAGAGTGTATCATCTGCGTAGATAAACAGGTCTGTCTGCGGCAGGCCCAGCGGGCCGCGCACCAGATCAGCCCGCACAAAAAAGCCGACAAAAGATGCATAATCGACGGCTACCGGCCGGTTCTGCTTGTAGGTGGCGGGGTTTATGGCAAAGGTGCGCTTCCGGCTTTTTACAAGTCGGATAAAATTCCCGATACTGGCAAAAGGGTTAATGCCGGGGCGGTTCATGTCACACACGGTCCCGTTAGGGAAATAGACCGCAGCAGCTACGCCACCTATGGCGGGCGGCAGTGTCATGGACTGAAATGTGCTGAGGGCCTGCGGTTGCGGCCACGCATCATCATCAAAACAGACAAGCCAGTCACATTCAGTCTGGTGCGCAGCAAAGGCCATGCCGCGAGCAAACCCGCCAGCGCCACCACTGTTTACCGTTTCATGCACACAGTGCAGGCGCGGGTCAGTCTGGGTTTTCAGCCAGTCCTGTGTGCCATCCTGACTGGCATTGTTGACCACCACGACCGCTGAAAAGGGCTGTGCGAGCGTGTGCTCCAGAACCGTTTTCAGCATGCTCAGCCTGTTACAGGTGACAATAACGGCTGTCACCCTTGGGGAAGTTTGTCCGGCTGATGGGGCAAGTTGCGGTGGCATAGGGGCCTACAGGGTTTGCTTAAGACGAGAGGCGACCCTGGACAAAGGTCGACGCAGGGGGCGTGGCAGTAGGTGCCAGCCACGGGTCAGCACACGGCGCAACAGGCCGTGCTGATAGGGTGGGGGTTCATCTCCCGGTGCCACGCAGCCATGGAAAATGGCTTCATACCAGAAGGTTTTGCGGAGGAAGAACCAGTAGAAAAAGCTCAGGGGGGCGTTACGGTTGTTCCAGGGTTTGGCTTCATACCCTGCATAATGCACGATTTTGGGGTCTTTAAGGTCTTCCAGAACCTTGGCACGCCATTCCGCATTCAGGTGCGGGAAAATATCACGGATACTGTTCACGCAGTTCCATGAGGTATCCAGCATTTTGACTTTGCCGATCAGATATTTGTTCAGAATATCCTGATCAAGGAACCAGTAGCGCCTGCTGCTCAGGTCTTTGATGGCGGCATCGGAAATATTGGCGGCACGGAAAGCTTCAAGGTCAAACAGGATTACCCCTGCCTGAAAATACTCATCGCCCCGGCCTTGCAGGCCTACATACTCGCTCAGATAGCGTGAGGCGGGCAGCGCACCGGTTTCTTCCATGGAGCGGATGCCTGCGTTCACAAAATTCTTCATGATCAGGTCTGGTGTTGCCCCGATAACCGCACCGTTCAGCGGGGTATCCCACAGGCGGCACAGATCAGCCAGAACAATGGTGTCACAATCAATATAGAGTGCGCGCTTATGGTGCGGAAGGATCTGGCCAATAGAGAGCCGGTAGAACGTGGCCGGAGAAAAATGCATATGCGTGCTGATGCCACGATACATATGCTGACAGTCCAGAAACGTCAGGCGGCCCTTGCTGGCAGGCAGATCACTATAAAACTGGCGCTTCAGAACGCTTTGCTTGAAGGCTGGAATGCCGCCATCCAGCACAATCAGGTCCAGAAAGCGGTCCGGGTTGAACGAAGCCTTGATGGATTCAAGCAGTGCAGCCAGATGCGGAACAAAGTTTTCATCCGCAGCCGTAACAATAGTTACAGCATCAGCGACCGGAGCCGGGGGGCTATTGGGCAGCGGCACCGTGGTCCCGTTTTTTGTATTTTCAAAAAAGCAGCGGGCGCGCTCAAGCACACCTTCTTTGGGCACATGGGGCGAGGCCATGAACACATTGAACAGTCGTTCCCCCAGATAGCCATAAATCCGGCGGGCCTGAGCGGAGTAATTAGTCAGATCGGCTTTCTGTTCCACGGCTGACAGAATGGAGAACAGCCATGCGCAATAGGTATCAAACAGGTCGCGCCGGAAGACGAAGACGTTGGTGAAATACCCGTCATCTGCGGCCATGACGGTATCGAAGGCAGGCAAATCATCCGGATACAGGTCAGCAATGACGGCGCGGGTCAGGGCCAGATCGTGCGCGAAGTGGTGGTCGGCCTCAACATAATGCTGGTAGAAAGACGTAAAGCCGACATTCCGCACAGACCATTTTTCCGGAAGAATGGCGCAGGCAGATGGCGTGGTCTCAATGGTTTTTCTTACGCTGGTGGCGTTCAGGCCCATTCCCGTCAGGGTCTGTTTCGTCATCTCCGGTACGGGAATGCAGCCAAATCGGTCAGTCTTGCGGCCTGTGCAGGCAAAATCCAGAAACCGCCGATAGTGCATGAACCCAATCCATGCCGCATCGGGGTCATTTTTCCAGGCCCAGTACAGAGCCGTCAGTTCACAATATTCCCGGTTTTTGTCGGAAATATTATCCCCGGTATCATCCCCCTGCATCGGCAAGCGCGTTGTCGCCAAAGCGCGCCCGACCTGAATGGGGTGGAAAACCGCATCCTCAAACGTAAAACCCGCAGCATGGTGACAGACATAAATATGGACAGGGCCAAGGCGGGTCTGGGGCATGCTCATCGGGTGTTCTTTATGCAAATCATGGGAAAACTATGGTCCACCCTTTTCCGCCTGTGTTCAAGAGGCAGAAGGGCGGCGGGATGCGGGTTTTCCCCTGCGAGGCGCGGGAGAGGTCTCTTTGGCGGCAGGCGCATCAGGCAGAGCTTGTTCCTGCGAGAGAATGCGCAGGCGCACAGAAGCCCCCAGTTCAATCTGCCGAAGTTTTTTACGCTCAGCCCCCGCACACAGCGTCAGCGCGGATCCTGTCTGGCCAGCACGGCCTGTACGGCCAATGCGGTGCAGGTAGGCTTCAGGCTGATCTGGCGGGTCATAATTGATCACGTTTTTCACGGAGGGCAGGTCCAGCCCGCGTGCGGCGATATCTGTTGCGACCAGCACCAGAGTTTTGCCCGCCGTAAAGTTGGCAACCGTTGCGTTGCGTATGGCCTGAGAAAGGTCAGCATGCAGGGGGGCGGCCTGAACTTTCGCTTTTTTGAGCGTTAAGGCAAGCTGATCGGCTTCGGCTTTGGTTCTGACAAAAATAATCGCACGGTTGGTACGGTCCCGCATGAAAAACTGCCGCAGAAACCCGGTTTTCTGAGCCGGTTCCACAAACAGGGCGGCCTGACGGATAGGGCCGCGTTTTTCAGGGTTATGCGTAACGCGGATCTCTTCAGGCCGCCGCAGCAGTTGCTGCACGGTCTGTTTAAGGGATGCGGGCAGCGTTGCGGAGAAAAACAGGGTCTGTCTTACAGCCGGCAGCTGGCTGATAATGGCCGCACTTTCTTCAAAAAACTCGGGGGAAAACAGGCGGTCACCTTCATCCAGCACGACCCGGGTGCAGGAGGTGAGCATAATTTCCCCGCCATCAGCAAAATCCAGCAGCCGACCGGGCGTGGCAATCAGCACACGAGGGCCATCATGCAGCAGGCGCTCGGCCTGATGCGCCCGATCTGCCCCGCCATACAGCGAAATGATTGCAACACTGCCCGCTTTATGGCGGGAGTTATCGGCTTTCTGGCCCAGACATGTTCTGAAAACGCGCCCGGTTTGCAGCGCCAGCTCACGGGTAGGAACCAGCACCAGAACATCCTGTGCACGTTTGCTTTCCAGAAGCTGGTGCAGCATGGGTAGGGCATAGGCGGCCGTCTTGCCTGTACCGGTTGGGGCAATGGCAAGAATATCTTTCTGCGCAAGGGCTGCGGGAATGGCGGCGTGCTGGATGGGCGTTGGGTCTTCCATGCCAGCCTGTGCAGCCCATGTGCATAAAGACGGCAGAAGGCCCATTGCCTCAAAGCTGTTGGACATGCTGTGTGGTATCCGTCCTGACCGGGTGTGAAACGATGCCTCGCATAGTGCTGTTTTGTGCCCGGCCTCGCTTTCGGACACAAAGACGGGCAGGAACAGCGCATGAAAAGCAGGGGAAGCCTGATGGCTGAAGACGTATATGCCGGAAAGGTGCTGGGTTCAAACACTGTCTCCACTCTGGTGGTGGGAGAAGATTTTGCCGGAATGCGCTCTCAGGCTCTGGGGCTGGCAAGTCGGGCCGGGTGGAAGAGCAGTTTTCAGGCTGTAAGCCCCTCTCGGCTGGCCCGTCTGGCGCTGGCTGGACCTGCTCTGCTGGCCCGGCCTTTTCTGCGCACGGTTTCTGGTGCGGCGCTTCCTGGTTCGCCCGATCTGGCACAGGCGAACGTGGTGATCAGCATTGGTGGCAAAGGTGGGGCGGTCGGTGCGGCCCTGCGTGCGCCGGGGCGCCCTGTGGTGCAGATTCAAAACCCGCGCCAGTCTCTGGAGCGGTTTGATCTGATTGTTGCGTGCCAGCATGATGAGATTTCCGGCCCCAATGTGCTGCTGGGGCGCACAGCCCTGCATGGCCTGACGCCAGAAGTGCTAGAGCAGGCGCGCCAGCTTTGGATGCCACGTTTTGCGGCCCTGCCGCGCCCGCTTATTGCAGGGCTGGTGGGGGGCTCTAACGGGCGGTTCCAGTTTGGTGTGCCCGAAGCGCAAAAGCTGGGGGCGTTGCTGGCAAAGGCCGTGGC
>NZ_CALLXM010000245.1 GCF_937875265.1 uncultured Acetobacter sp.
GCGTAAATATCGTCCGTAAATACCCAGACATGCGGGTGGCGCAGAAGCACATCACACAGTGGCCGCAGGTCTTCCGCAGAGTAAGCTGCACCGGTGGGGTTACAGGGGGAGTTCAGAAAAACCCATTTGGTACGCGGCGTAATGGCAGCTTCCAGCTCTGCTGCTGTCAGCTTGAACCCATTTTCCCGGCGGCACGGAACAATAACCGGCACGCCTTCGGCCAGCGTCACAATATCAGGGTAAGACACCCAGCACGGGGCGGGAATAATGGCTTCATCGCCCGGGTTGAGGGACGCCATCATGGCATTGTAGATCACCTGCTTGCCGCCGGTGGACACAATGATTTCTTCAGGCGTGTAATCCAGACCGCTATCCAGCCGGAAACGTTCCGCCACAGCTTTGCGCAGCACAGGCGTGCCAGCCACATCGGTATAGCGGGTCTGGCCGTCTTCAATCGCCTTCATGGCGGCGCGGGCAATATTGTCAGGTGTGCGAAAATCCGGCTCACCAGCTGAAAGACTAATGATATTTCGCCCCTGCGCCTTAAGTTCACGCGCTTTGGTCGAAATAACAATCGTCTGGCTCGGGCTAATCCTGTTCAGACGGTCAGCAACAATGCTCATAATCCCAACACTTCCTGACACACTATGCCATCAGACTCACCTTATGCTGCCGGAACATGGCCTGATGATATGAAAAACCGGCAAGGGCCAGCACATTAGTGCGCTTCTGCCTCAGGCGGAACCGGAGAAAGCTCTTCCTGTTTCAAATTTCATGAAAAAGCTGTGAAGTTTTCATCCAAAAACGCCCGGATACCCAGAAGCACGCCGTACATCTTCCGGCGTCAGGCCTGCCTCACGCATAGTCCGCACCGCTTTGGCTCCATCACGCTTTGAAAGACGCCGCCCTTCAGTATCACATAACAGCGGATGAAACAGATACGCTGGCGTGGGCCAGCCCATAAGAGCCTGTATCAGGCGGTGCAGATCCGTCGCGGGCCGCAAATCCTCCCCACGCGTTACCAGTGTGACACCCTGTGCGGCATCATCATGCGTGACACATAAATGATAAGAGGCAGGCACATCCCGTCTGGCCATAACTACATCTCCAAACAGTTCCGGCTGACACCGGACTGTGCCGCGCTCAAGGTCTGCGTATGTAAGCGACTGCACCAGCCCCATCGCCCGCGTCATATCCAGCCGCAATACATGCGGCTTGCCCTGCGCCAGCGCTTTAACCCGCGCCTGTGGTGACATAGCGCGGCAGGTGCCGGGATAACGCAAGCTGCCATCTGGTGCAGCATGCGGGGCGGACATCATGCCGGAAAATTCCCGCGCAATATCGGACCGGGTACAGAAACAGGGATACAGCACACCCAGCTGATCAAGCCACTCCAGTGTTGCACGATACGCAGCCATATTAGCGGATTGCCGCATGACAGGCCGGGTAGAGTACAAACCCAGCCATGCCAGATCATCCAGCAGGGCTGAGGCGTAGCTTTTCCGGCACCGTTGCGGGTCAATGTCTTCCATCCGCACCAGCCAGCCTCCGTGCGGCCCTTTATGCGTCCAGCCTGACAAAGCTGACGCAACATGCCCCAAATGCAAAAAGCCCGTTGGGCTTGGAGCAAAACGGGTTATCCATGAGGACTGCGTCATGGGGCCCACCTTGCGCTGACAACACTCATTAAAACTCTCGCAAAAAGATAATAATACTATTTTATTAAATACTTATGCCATTTCTTGCGACAAACTGATCAATCTGCAATACTCGTCACAACATTGATCTCGACGACGCACTTCCGCCGGCGTTTTGTTACGAGTTTTTTACGCCAGCTTTGAAGTTGCGCCCTCACCTGCACCAAAGGAGGCGCGTCTTGGCTGACGGCAGTATGCTGAATTTCCCGGCTTTGGTGTTAAACGCGGATTTTCGTCCACTCTCCTACTTTCCCCTCTCGTTATGGTCCTGGCAGGATACCATCAAGGCAGTTTGCCTCGACCGGGTTTCAGTGCTCAGCGAATATGATGCGGAAGTGCATTCCCCCCACCAGACATTCCGCCTGCCCAGCGTAATTGCACTAAAAGACTACGTGCACTCCGCACGCAAACCTGCCTTCACCCGCTTTAATGTTTTCCTGCGTGACAATTTTTCCTGCCAGTATTGCGGGGACAAACTTCCCACACACGATCTGACGTTTGACCACGTTATTCCCCGCTGCAA
>NZ_CALLXM010000246.1 GCF_937875265.1 uncultured Acetobacter sp.
CTAGTCCTCGGATGAGCGGTATAGGCAGACTTACAAGATCCAAAAAATCAAATCACAGCCGCTTTTTATCCAAATCGCATAATTGCACCGGTTGTCGGAGTAAAATCACAGAATTCTATGAAATAGCGTATTATTTTTCGTTATAAATCCAGTAAATATCAACATATTTCCTGTGATGAAAAACAGTTTTTAGAAAGATAGAAAAATAAAAAAGGCCGTTCTTTTCCTGTTTGCAAAGGAAAAGAATAGCCCTTTTTGTCAGCCTCAGCCTCAGCCTCAGCCTCAGCCTTCAGCGCAGGGCGGCAATCCCTGTCAGTTCAACGCGCCAGTCCGGGTTGGCGAGTTTTGCTTCTACCGTGGCGCGGGCGGGTTTGTTGTCCCGGTCCAGCCACGCATCCCATGCTCTGTTCATGCCAGCCATATCGTTCATGTCGGCCAGAAAAATTTGCACGGAAATCAGGCGGCTTTTATCAGTGCCAGCTTTGGCAAGAAGGGCATCAACCTGCTTCAGAATATCCGCCATCTGGCCTTCCGCATCCAGAGAGGCATCGTCAGCTACCTGACCAGCCAGATGCACAAGCCCGTTGTAAATAACTGCGCCCGTCAGGCGTTCTTCTGGCTCAAGACGTAGAATGCTCATATTTTTCTCCTGTGTTTTGAAACCTGTTTCAGGCGACTGGCATGTTATCAATCAGCCGGATATCTCCCAGACTGGCAGCCACAAAAAGCCGTGTGTTAGCTTTTGCTTTTTGAACCGGGGCAAGAGACTTTTCAGACCGAAGCTCCAGATAATGAACCGTAAACCCGGCTTCTTTCAGAGTCTGTGCACACTGTTCCAGACTTACAGAAGCCGGCTTTCCAGCTTTCAGAGCAGTAAGGCAGTTCATTAGGGCCTGTGGCAGATGCGTGGCCTGCTCGCGTTGAGCTGGAGTTAGTCGCTTATTGCGGGAGGAGAGGGCAAGGTGGTCCGCTTCCCGCACAGTGGGGACTGGCAGAATGGTAATAGGCAGATCCAGGTCTGTAACCATCCGGCGGATGACGCAAAGCTGCTGGTAATCTTTTTCACCAAAAGCTGCGATATCGGCGCGGGTTTGCATGAACAGCTTGTTCACAATGGTTGCAACACCGTCAAAATGGCCAGGGCGGTCTGCGCCGCAGAGCATACGGTCTGGCCCGGAAACACTGATGCGGGTTGAAAAGCCGGGCGGATAAATCTGCGTTTCATCTGGCGCGTATAAAATATCGACCAGACCTGTTTGGGCCAGCAGCGCTTCATCACCGTCCAGCCCGCGCGGGTAAAGCTGGAAATCATCTGGGTTGTTAAACTGGATCGGGTTGACAAAAATCGTCACGATCCGTCGGGTGGCTTTGCCATCCAGTGCACGCACCAGTGTCAGGTGGCCTTCGTGCAAAGACCCCATGGTGGGCACCAGCCCGATTGCCTCACCTTCACGTTGCCACTGTGTGACAATCTCGGCCAGTTCCTGTCTGGTTCTTACTAGCTTCATGACGCATCCCGGTTTGCAATAAAAGGGAAGGACAGCCTCCGCACGGTCTGTGCACGATAAACCGAGAGGGCGGCTGTCCAGCCTGCGCTCGTCTTACTGTGTTTTCAGGAACGGTTCCAGCAGCACCCGGTCCGCAGCGCTTAACCGGCTGGCGGCGGTGCTGGCCTGATGCCAGTAAGGATAGAGCAACGGCGGCAGGCTGGCCTGATTGAGGCGGTTCAACTGGTCTTCCGTCAGCACCAGTTCAGCTGCTTTCAGGTTGTCTTTCAGTTGCTCTTCCGTGCGGGCACCCACAATGACGGACGTAATGGCCGGGCGGTGCATGGTCCATGCCAGAGCGACCTGTGCGGCGGAAACGTCATGCTCTTTCCCAACGGCAATCAGCACTTCTACAACGTCAAACAGCTTTTCCTTGTCATGTACCGGCGGTTCACCAAAATTTTCAAGCTGGCGGCCCTGCGGTGTAGGCTGGTTGCGTCGATATTTGCCAGACAGCAGCCCACCTGCCAGCGGGCTCCACACCTGCACCCCAATACCCTGATCTACTGCGGCGGGCAGCAGTTCATATTCCGCATCCCGTGCCTGCAGGGAGTAATAAATCTGCTGGGAGACAGGTGCGATCAGCCTGTTCCGTTCTGCTACGGAGAGCGCTTTCATCAGGTGCCAGGCGGAGAAGTTGGAAACGCCCGTATAGCGGATTTTTCCGGCGCGGGTCAGGGTATCCAGCGCTTCCAGTGTTTCATCCAGCGGGGTCAGGCCATCCCATTCGTGCAGATAATACAGATCAATATGGTCACGACCCAGACGCTTCAGGCTGGCTTCACATGCGGCAATCAGATGCAGGCGGGAGGAGCCTTCTCCATTCGGCCCGTCCTGCGTGCGGAAACGGGACTTGGTGGTGACCAGAGTTTCCTGTGAGCGCCCCTTCAGGGCTTCTCCCAGAATGGTTTCAGACTCTCCGGAGGAATAGACGTCCGCTGTGTCAAACATAGTGATGCCAGCATCCAGACACAGGTCAATCAGGCGGCGGGCCCCGGCTGTATCGGTGTTGCCGGTTTTGGCAAAAGCGCCTTTGCCCCCAAACGTCATGGTGCCGAGGGTAAAGGCGGAAATACGCAGGCCGGACCGACCGAGCTGGCGATACTGCATGATTTTGTTCTCCGTGCGTGTGGCGGGCAGGGGGTGAGCCCCTTGAGAACTGGCGGCAGCGTGGCCCTGTTTCAAGGGTGCAGGACTGCGTACACTGTGTTTTGACATCCGCCAGAGAGCCTGCTTAACAAGGCGTGATGGTTCCCGCTTTGGGATGAAAAGGGAAGTACGGTAAGAATTTTGCTGTTTCTTGACCGTCGCTGCCCCCGCAACTGTATGTGACATCAGGCACGTTCCAGCACTCTGCAGCGCGAGTGTTTTGCCACTGAAGGAAACTTCGGGAAGGTATGGAGCGCGCGAAAGCCCCGGTTTACGGGGGTTTTGTGTCATCAGCCAGGAGACCTGCCATCTGTTTGCTGAAGTGTCATGCCTGGCGGGGTGTCCGGTGCGTGATGGCGCGTTATTGTGCGCTACCGTCTGGTGTTGTCCGGGCGGCCTTGGAACAGCACCCCCATGCCGCTCTGCGCGGTGTGTTGCCTGAAGGGTGCTTATGTCGGCCGCATTTTCTGCGCCAGTGGTCAAAGGATGGTGTCCCGGCCTGTTTGCGCCCATGCAGGCAGCGGATGGCTGGCTGGTGCGCGTGCGCCCGCCTCTGGGCCGGTTGACCGCAGCACAGGCCCTGCTGATAGCACAGGTTGCCGAGCAGGATGGAAATGGGCAGATCAGCCTGACCAACCGGGGAAATGTTCAGCTGCGCGGATTTGAGCTGGAGGCTGCACGGGCTTTCCCTCAGCGTATGATCGAAGCGGGACTTGGTCAGCCAGACCCGGAAGTCGAACGACGCCTGGCCCTTCAGGTCTCTCCGCTGGCAGGGGTGGATGCGGCCTGTGCGACAGACACGCTTTCCTGCGCTTACGCTCTGCGGGACGCGCTGATAAACTGCCAGCGTCTTTCGGCTTTACCAGATAAATTCGGGTTCTGTGTGGATGGTGGCGGGTTTTTCCCAACCGGATCTCTACAGGCGGATATCATGCTTCAGGCTGTAGCTGAGCCTGTAACCGCTGATCATGCGTGGCGTGTGGTGTGTGGCGGAGCTTGTTCCGGCCCGTTTGCCGTAAATGAGGCTGTGCAGACAGCGCTTGCTTTGGGGAATGCTTTTATAAAGCGAGGTGAACAGAAGCGGCCTCTTCGGTCTCCCTCCATAGGGGAAAACCTGTTTGCAGATAGTGGACTGGTTCCCGAACGCGCAGAAATGTCACCGGGCAGAAAGCGGCCTGCGGTGTGTGCCGGGCATCTGACGGGCACTACGTATGCCTCTGTGGCCCCGTTGGGGCGCATCACAGCCTCAACCTTGCGCGCCTGTGCCGGAATTGCGCAGGAGGGAGATGGCGTTTTGCGCATAACGTCGTGGTCCGGATTTATTTTTTCAGGATTAAAGAAAACCCCTGAAATTTCTAAAATGATTGTTAATCCTGATGATGCCCGTTTGCAGGTATATGCCTGCATTGGTGCGCCGGGCTGTGCACAGGCGGCGGGAGATGTGGGGCGTGATGCACTGTCTCTGGCGCCGTTCCTGCCACAAAAGACGGATCTGCATGTTTCAGGCTGCCGCAAAGGCTGTGCGCATCCTGATGTTGCCAAGGTCACGCTGGTTGCCGGGGCAGAGGGCTATGGGCTGATCATGCAAGGCCGGGCCGGGGATGAGCCGATCCGTATTATACCGAACTATGAATCTGTAAGGGCCTTTTTGCAGGCTCTGCCTAAAGGAGGCGTCTAGAATGCAGGCCTATGAGTATATTCGGGATGGAGCTGCTATTTATAAGCGTTCCTTCGCCACCATTCGGGCAGAAGCAGACTTCAGCGGCTTTTCAGCGGAACAGGCGAAAGTGGTCGTGCGGATTATCCACGCCTGCGGCATGGTAGATGTGGCGCAGTCTGTCGCCATGACGGATGACTTTGTCTCATCCGCACGAGAATCCCTGAAAAAATCCTGTTCTATTCTGTGTGATTCAGAGATGGTCGCGCATGGTATTACTCGTGCACGTCTGCCTGCCGAGAATAATGTTGTGTGCACCCTGCGAGATGCCCGCACGCCGGAGCTTGCACAGCAGATTGGTAATACCCGTTCAGCCGCTGCACTTGATTTGTGGGGGGACCGACTGGCTGGTGCGGTAGTCGCTATTGGGAATGCTCCCACAGCGCTGTTCCATTTGCTTGAACTTCTGGATGCGGGCGCACCCAAACCCGCTGCCATTATTGGTTTGCCCGTGGGTTTTGTGGGGGCGGCTGAGTCCAAGGAGGCTCTTGCAAAAAGGCATGATGTGCCTTGGCTTGTTGTGCATGGTCGGCTGGGTGGAAGTGCTATGGCCGCAGCGGCGGTTAACGCACTGGCAAGTGAGGCTGAGTAATGGTGCATGGCACATTGCATGTGGTGGGTGTAGGGCCGGGTGACCCGGAACTGATAACGCTGCGGGCGGCTAAAATTTTGCAGGCTGCTCCGGTGGTCGCGTATTTTTGTCGCCATGACACAATGGGCCATGCACGCCGCATTGCTCAGGCACATATTGCTCCCAATACACAGGAAATGCGGCTGGCTTATCCGTTTACCACGGAGATTTCTGTCAAAGACCCTGCTTACCACACAAACATGAATGCGTTTTATGATCGCTGTGCGCAGGATATTGCGGTCGTTCTAGAGCAGGGGCAGGATGTGGCGTTGCTGTGTGAGGGTGATCCCTTTCTCTATGGTTCTGCCATGTATCTGTTCGACCGCCTGCATGGGCAGTTTGAAGCACAGGTTGTTCCGGGTATTTCTGCCATGAGTGGCTGCTGGTCACAGGCCGCTCTCCCCATGACGCATGGGGACGATGTGCTGTGTGTGCTCCCCGCCACCATGCCGGAGCAGGATCTGGCGCAATGGCTGGAAAAAGCGGATGCGGCTGTGGTGATGAAGATCGGGCGGAACATGCCAAAATTACGCAAGGCATTGGAACAGGCAGGGCGTTTGCCTGAAGCTGTTTACGTTGAGCGTGGCACGCAGGCGGATACGCGGCGTTTGCCACTGGCCGAGTGTGATGGCCCGGCTCCTTATTTTTCACTAGCACTCGTGCCCGGCAGAAAGGGCGTGCGATGACGGGTTCTGTCAGCATTATCGGGCTGGG
>NZ_CALLXM010000247.1 GCF_937875265.1 uncultured Acetobacter sp.
GCGGCCCGCTCCCCGATAGCGTCTTTCTGTGCAAGATTAAGAATCTGACGATCCGAATAAGCGATATTCTCTGAAAACGAGATTGCGCTGGCTCCGCCGTGGTGCCGCGCTACGGCTCCTTCTGCGGCCATGGTATTCACGTCACGCCGGACCGTCTGCACTGTAACGTGCAGGGCTTTCGCCAGATCCTCGTTCGCCACGTATCCCTGTTGCTGCACAAAATGCAGGATGCGGGCGCGTCTTTCGTCTACGGAGGCCATATTTACACTCCCTGTACGGTTTTCAGAACCGCCAGAACGGCTTCACCGTAGCGTTCCAGTTTGGAACGGCCGACGCCTTTCACCTCACCCAGTTCTGCAAGGGTGGGTGGCATCTCCAGCGCTATATCCCTCAACGCGGAGTCATGAAAAATCAGATACGGAGGAATTTCCTGCTCGCGCGCTTCTTCCAGCCGCCAGGTGCGGAGTGCCGCAAACAGAGCCTGCTTTTCTTCCGGCAAATCAGCCAGTGTTTCAGAAGAGCGTGTGCGTCCGGCGGCTTTTTCCAGTTCCTGCGTGGCATCGGCACGCAGGCTGACAGCTTCTTCCCCGCGTAGAATAGGTCTGGCAACATCCTGATTAAGGGCCAGACCGCTATATTGCCCCTCGCTACGCAAGGCACCACGCGCAATGAGTTGCCGGCCCACCCCGCGCCAGAACGGCTCACTTTTGTCTTTCCCGATACCCCAGACAGACAGCGTATCGTGATGGTTCCGTTCAACGGCATCTGTCAGCTTTCCACGCAGCACGGCAATAATATGCAAAGCCCCGAAGCGCTGCCCGGTGCGATACACCGTGGACAGAAATTTTCTGGCAGCGTCAGTGCCGTCAAAGGTGACAACGGGAAAGCGACAGTTATCACAATGGCCGCATGGACCTTCAAGCGTTTCACCAAAACAGTGCAGCAACGCCCGTGTGCGGCAGCTTGTGGTTTCTGTCAGCGCAATCATGGCTTCCAAACGGCTGCGCATAACCCGCTTTTCGCTCTCTGGTGCACTGGATTGATCAAGCCAGTAGCGAGCACGAGCCATATCCTCCCCGCCGTAAAGCAGCACGGTTTCAGATGGCAGACCATCACGCCCTGCCCGGCCAATCTGCTGATAATAGGCTTCCGGAGATCCGGGCATGTCCAGATGAATAACGGCCCGCACATCCGGGCGGTCAATTCCCATCCCAAAAGCAACGGTAGCCACAATCACAATCGGCTCACCTGAGCGAAACCGCATCAAAGCCGCTCGTTTTTCAAGCGGAGATAAGCCTGCGTGAAAGGCCA
>NZ_CALLXM010000248.1 GCF_937875265.1 uncultured Acetobacter sp.
TGCGCAGGCGGCGCAGAGACAAATCAGACGTGTCCAGCCCAAGGGCGCTTGCGGCGTCCTGCGCTGCGGGTTGCAGGCGGCTCAGGCTGGCCAGAGCCGCAGTTACAGCATCCAGCAGGCGGCCTTCCCAGATGGGAGACCACTCAACATGTTCAAGCCCTGCCAGCATGGGGGACTGCACAACATCCCCAATGCGCTCATACAGGCTGGCAATGTTTTCAGCCGTCTCTGCCAGCGTTTGATAGTCCTGCGCGGTATGAGCATTGCAATCAGGCCAGGCTAGCGGAATTCTGAGCGTTTGAGCATCATCTGCGCGGAGCGTGACCCCAATGGCCCGATACGCTGTCCAGCCGTTACGCCACCTCTGGTGGAGCGCCAGAACATAACTGTTCAGGTCTGTTCGGATCTGGTCCAGCTGCTCCCTGCTCTGGGTCCAGTCTTCAGGGCTGAAGGTTTCCAGCACGGTCTGGGCGGCTTCAAGCTGGCCCAGCACAGCCAGTTTGCTGGCTTTGGGGGAAAACAGGTCCAGACAGAATTCCGCCAGCCCGATCTGTTTCAGGCGGTTACGCACCACTTCCAGCGCCGTCCGCTTTTCCGCCACAAAAAGAATGGTGCGGTTTTGCGCAAGCGTATTCGCAATAATATTTGCAATAGTCTGGCTTTTTCCGGTTCCCGGTGGACCGATAAGCACAAAGCTTTCCCCGGAGGCAGCACGGGCAACAGCTTTGAGCTGAGAGGAATCCGCTTCCATCGGGCAAATGAGGTCAGCTTTAACCAGCGCCTCATCCAGAGAGCCATCCACTTCAAAAAAGCGGGGCAGAGGGGCAGCATCATTCTCTTCTGCTGTGATGCCATCCAGCAAACGTGTAGCGACTTCACTGGTCCGCAGTTTATCGCTGCGTTCCTGCAGGTCTTTCCACATCAGGAATTTGGCAAAAGAAAGCGTGGTTAGCGTAACGTAGTCCCGCACCTCCCACCCCGGAACGGAGCGCAGCCCGACGCGGAAGAGTTCCAGAATACGTTCAACGTCCAGCCCGGACTCATCTTCCGGCAGAGTTTGACCGTCCAGAGCAGGAAAACGAAGGCTGTAATCGGCCTGAAGCATTTCCAGCAATGTTGCGTTAATCCGGCTTTCATCGGGGTGTGCCCGCAAGACAAAGCCGGATTTAATGCTGGGCCGTTCCAGAATAACCGGGATCAGGATTAACGGGGCAAGGTAGGGCTTGTCTCGTCCTTCTGCTGTCCATGCCAGTGCCCCGATGGTCAGGAACAGCACATTGGAGCCACCCTCATGCTCGGCAGCACGGGCACGGCGATAGAGTTCCGTCAGGGCAGACTGAAGCTGGTTTTCCTTACGGGAGACCAGCAGTTCATTACGTGCCAGAGCTTCCTGCTCGTAGGTGCGTGCGGCATCTTCATGGTGCCGTTCATGATGCAGGCTGGCCTGACGCGGGTCAGCATCATCCATCATGTCCGGCCAGGGGCTGAACCGCAGGGGCTTGGTCTGTCGGCCCGCACGCATGCCGGCCAGATGATTTTCAAGCTCGGACGCGTTGGGGCAATCCAGAACAATGAGCTGGTTGTCAGACCGTGGCAGATTCAGAAGACGATTACGGCCCGACATGTCCAGCAGGCGGGTGCACCAGCGTTGCAACCGGTCTGCCGGGGTTCTGGGTTTGTCCTCTTCTGCTTCCTGCGTGTCTTCCCGCAAGGTGGGAGCGGCTTCAAAAGCGGGCAGGGCGGCCTCTGGTTCTTCCGTGCCGGGTTGCTCGTCTGTGGGCGGAACAGGAACGGTGCAGGACAGCGGGTGAATGCGGCGCAGTCTGGCGCGATGGATGTCAATAATTTCGCGGAAGGTGTTCTCTTCATCCTCGCCAGCGTGGCGCAGATTGGCTTCCCCTTTTTCACACGCCACGGAAAATGCAGGTTTGCGGCCAGCAGTAACCAGTGTGGTTTCAAAAACGGTCAGATCCTGCAATTTCAGCCGGTTCCGCAGGGCAGGCAGATCCTGCATGACGGAAATCCCGGCATCCAGCTTGGCCAGCCAGAAGCCGGTAAAGGCATGACCTTGTGTCAGCACAATAACTGGACGGATGCCCACGGCTTCCAGGCATGCGGCAAACAGCACAGCCGTATCCAGACAGGTTGCCAGACGCTCTTCCACAATCTGGCTGGGCAGGCGAACACGTTGCCCGCTATCAATAAACGATGCAGGGGGATTGATATAAGCAATATCAAGCTGGCAGATGGCACACCAGATTGCCTGAGCCTGCTGCCATACGCGCGTTTTATCGCCCTGATAGCCCTCCAGAGACGACGTCAGCCCTTCCTTTTTCAAAACCTCTGTGGCGTTCCGTAAAATACGGGCAATAGCCGGGTCATTAGGGAGCACGAAAGCTGCCAGAATGTCTGGAATACCAGACAGCCCACCCCATTCATTACGGGCAAGAACCCGGACATCTGTTGTGTCGCGTGCCAGTTCCTCGCCAGTATCTTTGTTTGTTGCAAGGAACGTGACCGTCGCGCGGGAGGCTTCGGTCTGGCTGCTCAGAAACGTACCGTCCAGCTTCAGATCAAGGTCTTTCAGGGTACGGAACTGCCCCGGCTCCACTTGCTGGAGATGCCATACGCGCGGGCGGATAACAGGTGGCTCACTGCTGACGGTAATATCAATCCGGGCAAAGCTTTGCTCGGTCTCGTTCTGCAAAGCCAGTTCCAGCAGCACGGGCACGCTGTTTTCCCAGAGCGAGGCATTGAGAGCATCCTGAAGGGAGACTTTCAGAGCAGGAAACGCCGGAGGAGCCGGGGCCGCCTCTTGCTGCGGTGCTTCCGTCGTGATGGAAACCTCTTCCGTGTGCTCTAAATCCATGCCTCAATCTCTCTCCAGAACGCGCTTTGCGCAGGCTGAACCCACACAAAAATCTCTGGCGTTGTTATGGGGTCTGGTGGGCCAAATTGTAAGGGACATTTGCAGAACAAATTTTGTCTTATTAAAAAGGCACCTTCAATATCAAGCCTCTGGCTCTCATGCTGCCTTACGCTTCGACCGGACAAACCAGCCATTGGAGAGGCTGGATTTCCCCAGGTATACGCTGCTGTAAGGGGTCAAAACTGGAGAACAGTTGTCAGATAACCAGACCGGCGCTGGCCATATTGCGACATGAAAACACCCAGACCACTCCCATTGCGAATTTGGTAGCGTTCATCAAACAGGTTCATGACGTCTACGCGCAGTTTTAGCCCTTTGAAGGGCCGTATGGTCCTGAACGTGTGTTCGTAACCAAGATTGATAATATGGTAGCTTGGCTGCTTGCCCGTGTTTGCAAAACCAGATCGCAGACCGTAGCCGTATAGAAAATCTACATAGGCCTTATTGCCTGCCCAGCCGTAAGAGGCCCCGGCGCTGGATGTAAATTCGCCTTCATGGTCCAGCTTGATGGCATGGGTTTTTATATAAGCCAGTTCATCAGCGGGAAACTGATACTGTGCGGAATTCACATCTTTGGCGGCGGTGTTCACAAAGGAAAAATT
>NZ_CALLXM010000249.1 GCF_937875265.1 uncultured Acetobacter sp.
CCTCCTCCGCCTTCAGCCGCTCCTGCGCGTGGAGCAGGCCAAGCAGATCACTCTCTGTAAAAGAAAGCACCACGAGTTCAGCCGGAGGCAGGCCGAGATCCTCGGCGTCATCCTGCTCATCAAGTGTCCTGTTTTCCCGGACAAGGAGATGCATGGAGCGGCTGCCGGTTCAGGCTGCGGGAGCAGCGGCGAGAGCGGCTGTAATCGCGGCTTGATCCAGTCCTTTCTGGCCGATCACCACAATGCGGCCCGTGCGGGCGTCCTGCGGGGTCAGCAGGCGGTCAAACTCATGCCGGAACCGCGTGCCCACACCCTGCACGGCCAGACGCATGGGTTTGCCCTGCACCGTGGCAAAACCTTTCATGCGCAGCACGTCATATTTAGCCGCGACATCCTGCAACAGGGTCAAAAACCGTTCGACAGAAAGCTGTTCCGGCACTGTGACAACGAAGCTTTCAAAATCATCATGCTCGTGCTCACCATCTTCCGCATCATGGTGGGAGGGGCGGGCCAGAAGGTCAGCCTCGGCTTCCGCGCCAAGGCCCAGCAGCACAGCGGGGTCCACCTTGCCATCCTGCGCGCGGATAATGCGCACAGGGCGCGGGCAGAGGCGTTTGATGTCAGCCTCCACCGCATCAAGCTGCGCGGCATCCAGCAGGTCCGTCTTGTTCAGAACAATCAGGTCCGCCGCGTTCAGCTGGTCTTCAAACACTTCGGCCAGAGGGTTGTCATGGTCCAGTGAGGGATCAGCTTCGCGCTGTTTAGCCACGGCTTCCGGGTCATCCGCAAAGCGGCCAGAGGCTACGGCGGGGGCATCCAGCACGGTAATCACGCCATCCACCGTCATGCGGCTGCGCACGGTGGGCCAGCCAAAAGCCTTGAGCAGCGGTTTGGGCAAAGCAAGGCCGGAGGTTTCAATCACCACATGTTCGGGCGGGTTGGCGCGGTCCAGCAGGGCTTCCATCGTGGGCAGGAAATCATCTGCCACGGTGCAGCACAGGCAGCCATTGGTGAGTTCAACAATATCGTCCTCACGGCAGCCTTCCACACCGCAGCCGCGCAGGGTTTCTCCATCAATCCCTAAAGAGCCGAACTCATTCACCACCACAGCAATACGGTGGCCCTGCGCCTTTTGCAGAATATGGCGCAGGAGCGTGGTTTTTCCGGCCCCAAGGAAGCCGGTGATGATGGTAACGGGAACGCGGGCGGGTAAACTGGTCATGACGGATCCTGTTCGTGAACAGTGGCAGCAGGATACAGGGCAGCGGGCAGGCGGCCAAGTACCATGTTGGCAAGCGAGGCCGGGCGACGGGACGGCATGACCGTCCCGCCGGAAGACGCTGCGTAAAGCTGCGCGTAGGCCAGAAGATCTTCCGCTTTTTCCGGGCCGAGCTGGCCCAGCAGCCACGTCCAGCGGTCGGGCATGGCAATGGCGGCCGTGCAGCCCCGGTCACACGCCGCCAGACAGGAGACGGGACGCAGGGTGACTGGAAAAGCCTGCTGTGGCTCTGCTGCCAGCAAAGCTGTCAGGCTATCCAGCAATTGTGCGCCCGGAGGCGCATCCATAGCCGGGCCACCACGGCGGCAGGTGATGCACACATGCAGCACCGGACCTTCTGCCGCAGCAGGGGGAGAAATGGGAGGGGAGACTGAGCGTACGGCAGACGCAGGCATATAAAATTCCCGATCAGGCACTATTCCAGCCGGAACACTGCATAAACGGAGTGCAGAAATGGTGCTCCTGCGGACGGCAGGAGTGATGCGCGCAGCCCGGCGCACCCTCGCCTTCCGGGCACCCCGCCGGACACGACACCTCAAACGCACACAAGCCCCGACGGGGCTGCGGCTGATGGCAGGTCTCCTGGCTTGTGTCGTGCAGGGCCGGGTGGGGTACACCATGCGGCCTGCGGGTCTGCCAACCTTCCCGGCCCGTTCCGGGGCCGGTGGCATGCGCCTGCCCGTTGAACGGGGCGGGCACATAGCGGACCATACAATCACTTACAGTTGCGGGGGCAGCGACGGATTTGCAGCTGAAGCTGCGCACCGTTCTTCCCTTTTCATCCCTTACGAGACACCATCATGCCAGAGAGCATCGCATAACCGGGGTATTTTTCAAGTCGCAAGAGGGGCACTTTCTGCACACATCTGTTCTGCCGCCTCTTCATCCTCATGCTCACCCAGATGTGTAGGGAAGGTCTCCCCGCTTAGCAGGATCACCAGCATGGATAATAAACAGAGCCCCAGTGCCACCGGCACCAGAATACCCACGCCCTGCGCCGCCAGAAGTTGTCCCCCCAGCGCAGAGCCAAGCAGGATACCTACGTTGCTGGTGCTGTTAATGGCAGCCCCCGCCGTATCCGCCGTAGTCGCACGGGCGCGAATGGCCCCTGACATCATGAAGGGAATGATGGACGCGTAGCCCGCACACCACAAAGCAGCGACAGCCACACTGCCCCATGCAGGCATCAGGGCACCGCCCAGCAACGCAATACCCAGTGAAATCGCGGCACCGGAGCCCAGCACACCTGCACGCGGCCAGCGGTCCACTACCTGACTGGACGCCCACAGGCCGGACAGGCTGAACACGCCAATAATCAGGAGCGCCACACTGACGGAAGATTCCGGCAGACCATGCGCCATCAGTACGGGGGCGATGTAAGTGTACACTACGTTATGCCCCAGAAAAAATATGGCGTTTGCCGTCACAACCCATGCAAAGGCCCGCACGGAGGCACGCGGCACTTTATATGGTCCGGACGGACGCCCTGCAGGTTTGATAACAGGCGGCAGGCACACGGCAATCAGCACCGTTAGAATAGCAGCCAGCCCCGCCACCACCAGCAGTGCTACGCGCCAGCCTGCAAAATGGCTGATGGCGGCCGTCCCCGGCACCCCGAGCACCCCACCCATGGAAGACCCACCAAACACAAAAGAGATGGCCCTGCCCGTCAGTTTTTTAGGAACCAGATGTGCGGCATAAGCTGACACCATGGACATGAGCAGAGCATGCGCTCCACCGCCAATGGCCCGGCCAAAACACAGCACGCCGAAGGTGGGGGCACAGGCCGCAATCAGGTTGGACAGCACATAGCCACTCAGAGCCACCAGCAGCAGGCGTTTGCGGTCAACGCGCGCGGTCAGCACCGTCAGCGGTACAGCTGCCACGGTTACAATCAGCGCGTACGCACTGACAGCAAGCCCCGCATGCCCCGTACTGGTGTGAAACGTACGGGACATATCCAGCAAAAGCCCAACGGGAGCCAGCTCACTGGTAATAGCCGTAAAGGTCGCCGCGCAAAGCGCGACAAGGCCAATCCGTGTTGAAACAGAAAGCGTGCTGAACACTATTTTCACCCTTGCTCGAAGCGTATCAGGGCGGTGTCCATATCGTATTTTTTCTAAAAATCTCCCCCCTAAAAAACCGTTGCAACAATTCGTGAACACAGGAGTAGAAACGGGAGGTTTTACGGAACCATGACCCGTTTCATCTGCCTGTGCCAGCACCCGCGGAAAAGCTGAAAAAACGCCCCGCAGCGGCGCACCGGTAGCCTTACCAGCACCATGTGGGCGCTCTGCGCACGATAAGACAGTTTTGTGAAGGGAAGGAGATTGAACGGGAGGAAGAGAATAACCGGGAAACCCCTACCCTCTTCCATACCCGAATCAGGGGCCGAGCCTTTAAGAAGAGCCCGGCCTGTCTGGGTGTTTACTTATTTGTCTTTAGCCAGAGGATTAGTCACCGGAGTGTCTTTCCGCAGGCTTTTCACCAGTTCAGGCGTGACCTGGTGGTCGCCGGTGCCAAAGGTGGCAGTCACGTAATTCACCAGTGTCGCAATTTCCGCATCACTCAGACGCTGTACGTCTGACTGGCCATCAAACCCTGGCATGAAGGCATGCTCTTTGCCAGCAGTGCGATCCACTCCCTTGAGGATGGTCATGATCAGGTTGTCTGGACGCCCGGCCCCGACCGTGGAGTTAGCAAACAGAGAAGGCACGTAATGGTCCTTCGTGCCTGCGCCATCCCGCCCGTGGCAGGCTGAACAGTTGGCATCATAGATGTGCGGGCCATCCATTTCCGCCAGATCATCAATTCGCTGCGGGCCCTTGGTGCGAATATCCGGCACCTCCACCGGTTTGCCGGAGGCATCACGCGGGGTGTGGTCCGCATCATCATCCATAGGAGCAACCTTGAGGATGAAAGCAGCCAGAGCGTGCAGGTCCGCCTCACTCAGGTGGCTGGTGCTGTGCTCCACGGCTTCCGCCATAGGCCCGGCAGCCTGCGCGCGGCCTTGGACCCGACCGGTGCGGAGGTATTCCACCAGGTCATCCTCACTCCAGTCTGCAATCCCACCGGTTTTGCTGGAGGTGATGTTGGGAGCGTACCATGCCCCCAGAGAGGCCCCGGCCAGATAATGGTCCTGCTTTTCACTCAGCATAAAGTTACGCGGGGTGTGGCAGGTGCCGCAATGTTCCAGCGCATTGGCCAGATAGCGGCCACGCCGCAGCGTGTCATACGTGCTGGAATCCCCCGTTTCCGGCTGTTCCTTGCTGGTCACGAAGTTCCACGCCACCATGGCCGAACGCATGCTGGCCGGAAAGGAGAGGTTCGTCTCCGCCGGTGCTTCCGACACAGGTTTGACCACATGCATAAACCACGCATACAGCGCTTTCACATCCTGATCAGTCATCCCGGCATAAGAGACGTATGGCATGACCGGATAGAGATAGGATCCGTCCTTCCGCACACCATGACGGATGGCGTTGTCAAACTCAGCTTCCGTATAGCGGCCAATCCCATGCTCAGGGTCGGGCGTAATGTTGGTGGCAATCACGTCACCCATCGGAGTGGCAATTTTCATCCCACCCGCAAAAGGCTTGCCGCCAGCCTGAGTATGGCAGGCCACGCAGTCTGCCGCAGTGGCGATGTATGCGCCCCGCTCCAGCTCCGCATCAGCCCCATCCGGCTGTGCCGTGGAGGCGGCCTGTGAGGACGCATCAGACTGGATAGCCGGAGCAGAGCCCTGACCCTGTACGGGGGCAGCGGCCTCGCCAGCGGGAGCCGGAGCCTGAGAGGTTGGTGTGTGGTCAGATGTTTTGGCATCTGACCCGGCGGCGGGCTTCCCCTGTTCCGCCACAGGAGCGGGAACGGTGGGCTGGGCCGGTGCAGGCTGAGCAAGCGCGACCGGGGCCAGCGCTATGCCACCAAGGGCTGTTCCGGCAACAAGGGCGGAACACAGGAGAGTTCTGAAATCAGGCATGAAGCAGTTCTTTTTTCAGCGTATCTGCAACACGCAGCGCCAGCGCTGCGACCGTCAGAGTGATATTGCCTGTGCCCACGGTTGAGAAAACTGAGGAGCTGGCAATAAAGAGGTTTTCGTGGTCATGCGTCCGGCAATGGCCGTCCACCACGGAATCCTTCGGGTCCGTGCCCATAATGGTGCTGCCGGAGGGATGGTCCTGCGGGAAGTATCCCGGTGTCCACTGCTCATCCGTGCCGTGCATCAGGCCGATCAGCTCCTTGAACACCTTGCGGGTGTGCTCACAGCTTTTCACGGTGTATTCAGGCAGTTTGTAATACACATCCGGGTGCGGAATACCCAGAATGTCCTTGTTGGTCTTGCTCAGGGTCAGCCGGTTTTCCGGGTCTGGCAGGGCCTCGTTATGGCTGAACAGACGCACGGTGTGCGATGCCAGATAACGGATCTGCTCTTCCAGTTCCCGCCCGACATACCCTTTGGAGATAGCCATCTGGGTCGCGAAATCGACCTGATTGTCATCCACCATATGGACCAGATACGCACCGCGTTCATTCCGCCAGTCACCATCACGGAAGTTATCAATCACGTTGGTTTCCAGCGGGCCACGGCCCGGCCACAGGGCTTTATCACCACTGATGAACGTCACCTGCACGCCGGTATGGTCCATCATGTTCCGGCCAACATGGCCGGAGCTGTTGGCCACACCATCCGGGCTCTGCTCATCTGCGGAGACCAGAAGCAGTTTTGCAGTTTCAATACAATGCGCGGCAATCACGAAATATTTGCCGGTAACACGGTGTGACTGCTTATCCGGGTCATAATACTGCACGCCGGTCACGCGCTTGTTGGCGCTATCGCGCTCAATTTTATACACCACGGCGTTGGGGATAAACTTCGCGCCAGCGGCCTCAGCATGGTACACAGAATAACTGCCGTTATACATCGCCCCGATGGGGCAGATGGGCATGCAGTTATTATGGCCCTCACAGGTGGGGCGATTGTCATACGGGCGGGTGTTACGGGCCTGCGGTTCATGCACCACGCGCCACGGCGTTTTTTCGTCAATCAGTTTACGAAACTGCTGCGCGGCGTAGGAAATGGGCAGAGCGTCCATCGGGTAAGGCTGCTTGCGCGGAGAACCAAGGTCTTCCTTGGCCGGGTCCGGGCCGCAAACGCCCATCATCACTTCTGCCTGATAATAGAACGGCTCCAGGTCTTCATACTTCAAAGCCCAGTCGCGGCCCTGCCCGTAGCGGCTTTTCAGCTCAAAATCAGACGGCAGGTAACGCCAGGCGCACCCGGCCCAGTGCCATGTGGTGCCGCCCATCATCCGCAGATAAACCTGCTGATACGCTTCCGCATCCGGCCCGGTGGTGTGCAGATATTCATTAGGCGTGATCTGGTTGGGCGGATGTCTGGCCCACGGCACTGCCGGGAACGGTTCCTGATAAGAGGGTTTGTTTTCCAGATTCCGGAAATTTTCTACAAAATGCTGGCGGTCCACACGGGGGCCTGCTTCCAGCACAATGACGGAAATACCGGCACAGGCGAGTTCATTGGCAATGGACGCTCCGGCAACACCGGAGCCGACAATGACAACATCGGCAGATAGGGTCTGTTCAGAAGACATAGGGCTGATGATTCCGCTCTCAGGTCGGTTCTACGACAAATTTCGAGGGTGAAAGGGCCGGATGCCCTGTAGGGTGCGCAACTTCCGGGGGCTGGGTGGTCCAGTAAAACGGACCGCCTGCGGCATAGGTTTTGGGGTAGATGGCGTCCTTCGTGATGTCGAACATCAGCGCGGAGCGATAAACCACCACCTTGCCGTCCGCCACGCCACGGTACCAGCCGGTAAGAATATCATGCATGACATCCTTCAAAGCCGGGTCCGCCTTTTCTGCAGCAGCAGCAAAATCAGCAGCGCTGGTAAACTGCTCTTTCTCCATCAGGGCATGCAGAGCGGTGATCTGCGCCTGACGAGTAGGGTTACTCTCTACGATTCCTGCATAGAGGGCATTCCCGATACGCAGGTCCAGCGTCGGGCGATCTGTCAGCAAACGGGAAACCGCCATGAACTGACCAGCCACGGAGTCTGTGCCAGATGCCGGAGCAGAAGGAGCTTCCGCAGCTGCTGCAACGCTACAGGTGACGGCGGCACCCATGCCTGTCAGCAGCATATCGCGCCGGGACATCCGCAGCAGTCTGGCCATCCGCATAGCGTTTGGCGAGACGTTTTGCAGACTGACGGGCGCGCTGGGCCAGTCTTTCTTCATGGTCTGTCCTTTTCACAGGTTGTACAAGACGGACGAACCATCGACCCGAAGGAGCCATGGTCCCTTATTGTTATTTCATCAGGGTTGAATCCTATAAAGACGTACCGGGCGAGCTTCCAGCATCAAATGATCGAGGGTCGGCATTTCTCGAAAAATAGATTTATACTCAAACGGAATACATATTATCGCCATTTTTACATGAATGCCGCCCTCGTCTATGTTGGCCCCCTGCTAACATGGACTTTTCCCGCCGGGCTTTTACACTTCCCGCTCTGATTTGTTTCAGACGGTTCCGCACAGGATCATTCCGGCCATGACCACCACTGAACCCCCGACTGGTGCCCTGATTGCCTTCCCAGGACGTACGGTGCTCTCCCGCCCCGATGCCTCGCACTATCTGGGTATCGGGCAGAATGCCTTGCTGATCATGATGCTTCTGGCCTGTGGGCCACGCACAATTTCCATGGACGGCAAGACCCGCTATCGCGAGGAAGATCTGGACCAGTTCCGCCAGACGCTGATGGGCACCATGGGCGTTGCACTGGCAGAAACGCCTTACAGAAAAATTCAGCCGGACACGCAGGAGACGCCAAACCCTGTGGACCCGCTGATGCACCTGCTGGTGCGGCATGTGATCAAGCGGCGGATCATCCTGATTTTTCTGTGGAGCATGGTTCTGCTAGGCGGCCTGATGAGCCTTACACTTTTCTGAACATTACGAAGACGGCCATATTGACCACCCTGATGCGTCTGTTATATTTCTGTGAATATATTTTACATGTCAAATATTCTCACCCTAACTAAGTAGAGGCTCTCAGGTGACTCAGCCCGTCCTGCCCGCTCTGAATGATTCCGCGTTCAGTTCCATGGCACTGACATTCCGCGTCATGAGACTGGCGGCGGTGTGGCGCACGCGGCTGGAACGTGCCCTGCGCCCGCATGGCATGACCGTAGCCGTCATGCGCCCCCTGGCATATCTGATGATGATGCCTGAAGGCGCCACACAGCGGGACCTGGCCCTTGTGATGGACACGGACTGTTCCGCACTGGTGCGTGTGCTGGACCTGCTGGAAAAGGAAGGGCTGATTGCCCGCATACCCGACGCGCAGGATCGTCGGGCAAAATGCCTGAGCCTGACCCCGGCCGGACGAAAACAATGCGCTCTGTTCCATAAAATTTCCGCGCAGGTGGAACAGAGTATGAAAAAAGGCATGAGCGCGCAGGACACGCAGGCCCTTCTGACCCGCATGGATGCCCTTCTGGCCATTGCCCACACCCTGCCTGCCTGACCCTCCCGGAAAATTCTGCGCCATGCCCAACAGTTTTTCAGACCAGATCCGCCGCCTGCTGCCCGGCCTGTTTACGGAGGATGACCGATGGCAGGCCATGCTGGGCACCGCTGCCTATACGGCACGGGTTTTTCTATGCATTGGCATTGCTCTGTTTCTGGCCTTCATGTTCCAGCTTCAGTCCCCCATGAGTGCAGCCACCACAGTGCTGATTGTCGCAAACCCCACTGTGGGAGCTATGGTTTCCAAAAGCGTGTGGCGTGTGATCGGCACGGTGATAGGGGCCAGCATCAGCGTGGGGGTTATGGCCGCCTTTGTGCAGTCTCCAGTGCTGTATTTTGCAGCACTCTCCGTTTTTGTGGGGCTGGCCTGTATGGTTGCCACCTTCCTGCGACTGTTCCGTGCCTACGCCGCGGTTCTGGTGGGGTATACTATTGTTATTGTTTCAGCCCCGGCTTTTGCCAACCCTGAGCATATTTTTCTGGCGGCCATGGGGCGGCTTTCCGCTGTGACAACCGGGGTGGTTACCACTGCCTTTGTGTTCATGCTGACCTCCCCGCGCAAACCCAGCCGGGTTTTGGCAGCCCTTGGAGATGCGTTTCGGGAAACGGTTCGGCATGCCTTGTCCTTTCACACAGCAGAAAGCCAGCACGCGACCCCGGATGATGCCACGGACCATGCTGCGGAACAGATGCAGAGCCTGGAAACCGTAGCCCCATCCTTTCGGGCCCTCCCCCAGCCGCTTTATGACAGCCGCAGCCGCCTGCTGGCCCGTATGGCCGGGCTTGGCCCCGCCATTGAATATGCCGCCGCAGATGACCGGGACATGCAGGCCCGCGTCAACCGGCTGCGCATTGGCCTGAGCCGCCTGACCGGGCTGATTGTCACGTATCACCCTTACTGGCTGAATCTTTCTCTAGCCAACGGGGCGTCCTGCGCTGTGCATCAGGAGGTGGCTGCCACGCTGGCACATATTCTGGACCTGACGGACGTGCCGGGCTGGCTGGACAACCCTCAGCCCATTTCAGCCTGTATCCGCACAACGCTGTATGCGCTGGAACAGCTGGAACATCAGACAACATCTCCAACAGTGCTGGCCTCTCTGGACAACACGCGAGATGTTCTGGTGCAGCTTGATCAGGCTTTGCATGACCTGACCATCCGTCGCCCGACCCGCGCACGCATGCCCCTGCGCCCGTATCTGGAATGGCCTATGGCGCTGCGAAACGGTGCGCGCGGCATGTTTATTGCGCTGCTGGCCGGGATGATGTGGTACGTGCTGCACTGGAGCACCGGCCCCATGCTGATGCTGTTTGTGGTAGCGGCCTCCAGCCTTCTTTCCACAACACCATCTGCTGCAAAAACCAGCCCGCTGATGGCCTTTGGCACGGCACTGGCCATTCCTGCCAGCATTCTGTGCCATACGCTCGGCCTGCCGCAGATTGATGGATACCCGCTGCTGTGGCTGACCATTTGCCTGTTTCTGTTGCCCGGGGTGTGGTTGCAGTTCCACCCGCGCTACAGCATTGGCGCGTTTGGCTATGCCGTATTTTTCACCATGATGCTGGCCGTGAACAACCCCATTACCTATGATGACCTGACACTGACCAACAACTGGATGACCATGGCAGTGGCCTGCATTCTTCTGGTGCTGGTCTTCCGGGTGATTTTGCCAGCAGACCACAGGCTGGATGCCGCCAGGCTTGTTTCATCCCTCACCCGCAGTGTGCAGCGTCTGGCTCTTGCTCCGCAGAACAGAAAAGTGATGTGGGTAGCATGGGAAGGATTTCAGATTCAGAAAATCTCACGCATGATGATGCGGTTTTCCTTTTTAACTGACGCCGTGGACCGCCGGGGTTATACGGATGCCGCCTTTGCGGCCCTTTCCCTCGGGCGGCTGATTGTGCGGCTGCGCTGGAATGCTGGCCATACCCTGCGCGATGGCCAGACGCACGACATTCTGGAAGAGGCTCTGGCCGCTTTCCGCCACCTGCATCGCGCACCACTGGAAACAGCCGCCAGCCTGAGCCTTGCCGCCCGGAAGATCAGCACCATTCCAGACCACGGGGGCACCGCGCTGGCAAGGGACCGTGTGGTGTCCTGCCTTGAACAGGCCGCTTATATCATTCGCTCTGTACCGGGCTTTTTTGATCGACATGGCCCGCTGCAACTCACCGCCGATATGCCGGGAGCAGACGCGCCGGTTTCCGCCGTTGTGCCGCATCGGCATGTCGTCTTCGGGTAAACGGATATGAGTTGGCGGCCACCCTGCGGCAGTGGTGTGACATGACCACACAGCGCCGCAGGGCTGGTTTTGTTCGTCGCCTGCTCTGGCTGACGGTGGGTGTTACTCGGTCACATCCGCTGCGGAACATCCGGCTGGCGCGTTAACAGGATTGCAGCGGGCTACAGCACCACCAGGGAATGAGACGTTATAATTATTCCACGGGGCCGTTTCAAAAGCAGGGTAATCCGTGCTGATGATTTGCGCACCAGACTGAAAAGCCGTTTCCCGACGCGTCACATCGCCCTGTCTGGCTTCTACCGTATTGGCGTCCGAACGGGTTCTGACCAGATAGCCTTTTTTAACAAGCGACTGAATATTCTGAAGTGCCGTCGCATTATCCACAGCAGCACTGCCGTTCCCTGCCCGCCCGACGAAGCCTTCATTCGCTTCAGTAAACGCGGCATCAGCATCACCGGGGCGACCATTGGTAAAGACAACACGCCCACGCAGAGCCGGGTGTCCGTCCACATAACGGACCGTGTCATGCGGGCGGTCAAACGTGAAAACAACTTTACCACGCCCAAATGCCAGAGCGGGCCAGCCACGTTTTAAAACGGCCTCTTCCAGAGTCGCATAGGAACCGCGCACGTCATCGGGTGTCAGAATATTGTCACGCCCAAAAACAGACAGCAGTTCGGCGTCCAGTTTATCATATGTGGCTTTGGTAAAAACTTCTGGCTGGGTAAAGGAAAGCTTGCCACCCGGAATCGGCACATCCTGCTTGGTTTCCAGATCAATATAAACAGGCAAGTGGTTGGGGTGCGCGTCAGACCACTGCTTGATCATCGTCAGGCACTGGCGCAGAGGCTCACAACTGGAGCGCTGGTCAATATCGACAATATGCATGACCTTGAAGTCTGTGCCCTGCTTATCGGTCGCGTCACTCTGGTCTGCATCCGGAGTAAGACCGGATTTTTTCTCCCACATGACACCACGCGGGTTGGCATAACGCTTGCCCGAGCTATCAGCGTAGATATCAATTTCCAGCTGACGCACACCGCCATCCAGCTGAGATTTAAGAGAACCGTGCTGATAATCCAGCGCATTCGCCATTTCAACTGAGCGGCTTTTCAGCCAGGCAAGCGTAGTGGGAGAAATGCTGCGCCGGTAGCTGTTATGGGTGCCTATAACCTGAATCTGGTTCATTTTGACTGCGTCATCAGCAAAACTAGTTGTTGATGAGAGCAGAGAAAAACCAAAGCATATTGTAGGAAGAGCACAGAAAACAGATTTCATTGAAGGGTCCGATTTAAACAGGAAGACAACAGAAATTTTGTTTACGCAGCATGATATTCACAACGGTTACTAATAATAAATAGGGAAGTAAATAGAGCTTAAAGATTGTCATATTTATTTAATATGTAATTTTTTACACAAAAATTTAAATTCATTTTTATTTTATACTGTTCCCAATAAAGCACAAGAATATCAGTATTTATGAAACTTATATTACCAACAGTGAATCCTTCTTTTTCAGAGCGCTATTTTTTTGTAAGGGGATATCCATACAAAATTCTGATGACTGAAGGTTGCAAACACACATGAACGCATACCGCCGTCATCTGGTGCTGTTCCACAAATGTCCTGGAAAAAATTCCTGATGAAAAAGACTCTTTTCAAATTTGTCTTGTGTTGTGGCATCGCGCTTCCCTACGAGGCATGGGCCGATACAGACAGCACCACACACGCAGAACAAACGCCGAAACAGACACCCCATAAGGTTAAGGCCCCTCACACAATCAAGGCCGAGAAAAAGCCTGCCGGACACTCTGACGCCGCGTTGGAGTCCGTGGTCGTGACAGCTCAGCGCCGAGCTGAAAACAACCAGAATGTGCCGATCTCCATTCAGCACATTGATGGCAAAACGCTTGCCAACGCGGGCTACACTGCCCTGACCGACCTGCAATATCTGGCACCGGGCGTGCAGTATGACCCCACACAAGGCGCAGCCTTTCAGATACGTGGCGTAGGCAGCGAGTCTTTTGACTTCTCAAATGCTAAATCTGTTAGCGTGGTGGTTGATGACGTTGTGATGGATGCCCAGCGTGCCAACGGCATGATTGGCATGGTGGATATTAACAACGTTGATATCATGATGGGGCCACAGGGTACTCTCTTTGGTATGAACTCCACATCGGGCGTGATTGCTGTAACGACCGGAAAGCCGGTTTTAAACAAATTCTTAGCCCGGACCAGCACCAGTTATGGTGAGCATAATGAGCGTATTCTTAATGCAACCGTCAATATCCCTGTAGGAAGCAAAGCCGCTTTCCGTATTTCCGGTTTTGACAATGCGCAGGATGGTTTTGGCCGGAATGTGACTTTGAACAAACTGGTTGGGTCAACCAATGAATATGGTGGCCGTGGCAAGTTCTATGTGGAACCGACGGAAAACCTCGATATTACGCTACAGGGTGATTACGCCCACCATTGGGACAGTAGCGTGCGTACGCCCGTAGGCGGCCAGACTGCGGCTGTTACGTCTGAGCTGAACTCTTTAGGCGTATACCCAAACTCTAAAAGTGCTGATACGGCAGATGGCGTCTACGGGAATATTGTTTCAGAAGAATACGGTGCCGCGCTGAAAATTCACACCAAAATTGGTGAGAATGACCTCAACTTTATCAGTGCATGGCGTCAATCGCTTTATAATAATAACACACCGGTCGATCTGGTGCCGCTCGATGTGTCTGCTTATTATCCCTATAATTTTGGCCACCTGACAACACAGAAATTTAGTGATGAAATTCGTTTCTCATCTCCCAAAGGGCATTTTCTGGAATGGCTGGCCGGGGGGTTCTTCAACCGCCTGGATGCCCGCCAGACCCAGTATCAGTGGGGCACTGCGGGGGCACCACTTTATGTAAACGGCGTTCCGGCTGCAAATTTGTATAATAACTCTGGCGCTGTCGGGCAGAGCGGAAACACCTCTCTTTTCCAGTCACGCAATGAGTCTCTGGCCGCTTTTGGCCAGTTGAAGTTCAATATTTCACGCCACTTTGATATTGCGATCAGTGGCCGTTACACCCACGATAAAAACTCTCAGGGTCTGAGCTTTATCAATACAGATGCACGGGCTGTAACGGGCTACAACCCCACTTTTACACCGACGCATAACGCCCCCATTTACTCCTGGGGTCAGATGACGGGCCAGAACTTCTCAGGCAGAATTTCGCCTGAATACCATTTTAACCCCAATGTGATGGCCTACTTCACGTTCTCAACAGGCTATAAGCCTGCTGGCATTGCCTTTGTTGGCAATAATTACGACCCCTACCATAAAGAGACGGTCAAATCCTACGAAGTTGGCATGAAGTCTGAGTGGATGCGCCATAAGCTGCGTCTGAATGTGGATGCCTTCCGTGAAGACTTTACCGATTTTCAGGCAACTGTGCTGACGCCTGTTCCAGCCGGGAATGGCACCACCATTCTGACAAGCGCCATTGGTAATGCAGGCGGCCTTGTCAGTCAGGGTGTGGAAGGAAACGTTGCTTACAAACCTATTCCTGATCTGACACTCTCTGGATCAGTCTCATTCACAGATGCACATTTCACAGATTACGTTGCCAACTCGAAGGCTAACTACACCAATACCCGCCTGACCAATGCACCGGTCTGGTCTGCCAATGCCTTTATTGACTACCATCATGACCTGACACCCACCCTTGGTGTGCAGGCACACCTTGACTACGCGTATCGCGGCACAACATGGACCGTTACCGGACAGCCTGATTATTCAAAAGTTCCGGCTTACAGTCTGGTGAACATGCGGGTCAGCCTGCTGCCGCTCAACAAGCGCCTTCAGGTAGGGCTGTATGTGCGGAACATGTTTAACCAGTATTTCTCAACCGGATACCAGCTTTACGGAACGGCAGGTTATCTGCACTACACCTCTCCCGATGCACGCCGGACCATTGGGGGATTCATAAACTTTAGTTACTAAGGAAAAGTCGCCTGTCAGGCCGCAGCGTCTGACAAGGCGACGTCCAGCACATGGGCAAGGTGGTCGGGGTCGATATGAAACGGGCTGTCCCAGTCTTCTGTCGCCCCCTCCTGTTCCCCGCGAATTTCGTAATAGTTCAGCCCGCGCAGACCCGCGATGAAATAAAAGAACGTGTCCGGCATGTTGCCCGGTGCCAGGTTGATAATGCGGGTGCCTTTGCCGCAGAACATAATGTTAGTCATGGCAGCCCCCATCACACCAACCACGCACTCGGCATTTTTGAAAAGCTTGATCTGTTCCAGCAGCGTCAGCTCTGCCGGGTCCAGACACACAAAGCCCTGCGTCTGCAGAAAATCCATCACAGCGTCTTCATTCTGAACCGTTCTGGACCGGTTTTTACGCATGATATACAGCCTGCGGACCTGTGTGCCAGGCACACGGCCCACCACCTCATCCGTGCGGGAAAACACCAGCGGAGACATGTAGACGCCATGATTTGTCAGGCCGTCTACTACAACCAGCTCCTTGAAAAAGCCGACGTCCTGCGGCTCCATTTCCAGAAAAAGAGGCACAAAGGATGTGCTCAGGGCCACACTATCGCGCAGAACGCGGGCGAAATTCCCGGACAGACGCGGCACCACGAGTGAACAAAGCGGTAAATGCTCTTCAGCCAGCCAGAGTTTAGGCAGCAGCTCAACCATCCAGTGCCCGTAATTCTGTTCCCCCCTCTTACGTAGCAACAGAGAAGACGGTTTGATGGTCTGCACGGTCTGCGCCTGTTCGGCCTGCTCGATCCACGCGAGACCCTGTGCGCATTCTTCCGGCGTATGCTGGGCAATGCTTTGCTGCACCAGCTTTTTGTCCTGCGTAAACACCAGTCCTTCCATGGTGACATACACATCAAACAGTTTTGTCAGGCAAACGGACCTTGCAGGAAACGTGCCGCCAAACCAGCCGGGCCGCATGGCCTCAAGAACATTCGGGGGAATAAAGGACGGATTAAGTACACGCGGCGGGGCAAGCTGAAACGCGGGAGAAGAGACCTCTGCCACAGGCACCCTGTGCAGATTCCGGATATCCACCACGTCCACGCCATCTGCCCCTTATATTCATCATACCTCATGGGTGTGCTGATCTTTTAGCAGCCTTTCGACAATAGTTCATCAGGAAGTATCAGCCATACCATATTGCAAATTGACGCACTGAACCGCATGGAAAACACTCATATTTTAATTAATTATTTACGTTCTGGCATGGGGGAACGCATGATCCCGTATTCTTTTCTGGCAGACAGTCTTGGTTTTTCTTCTACGCACTCCGCGGAACAGACTGTCACCTTACCTTCATCTCTGTTTGTATTCCTGATTGAAAATTATCTGCTTCATCAGCCTTTTAATGAGGAAAATTACCTTCATACGAATCCAGACGTCGCTGATGCCATTCAGGCTGGCACACTGAAATCCGGCAAGCAGCATTACGTCACGCAAGGCTACTGGGAAGAACGGGACGGTGCAGGCCCTTCATTTTCTGAAGAGTGGTATGTGCGCCAAAACCCGGATGTGGCCATTGCGGTACAGCGCGGAGAATGCCCCTCCGGTGCAGTGCATTATGGCCGGTACGGCAGACAGGAAGGCCGCTGCCCCAACCCGGAACAGGCTGATCTTTATGCCGCCTGGCGCAGTTTATATTCCCGGAAGCCTCGTCTGGTTGCATGAGAAGCGACCCCTCTAGCCAGACATCAGTCATGGCTATACGGTTTCCGGCATCCATGAAAACCGATCGCTCCTTCCTGCCCAGACTGACACTGGCGCTCTTCCTCTCTTACCTCAGCGTGGCACTCTCTCTGACAGCCGTGCCGGTTTACGTCATGTCCTGGCCCGGCTTCAGCAACGTGCTGGCGGGTCTTGCTGTGGGCATTCCATTTCTGTCCACCATTTTGACCCGCAATTATGCCGGACAAATTGCCGATGCCTCCGGCGGGCATCGCTGCATGCGCCGTGGGCTGATGCTGTATGCGCTGGCTTGCGGGCTGTGCCTTCTCTCCACTCTGCCTGCCCTTCCTGACTGGGGCCGGTATGGCGTGCTGGTTGCCGGGCGGCTGCTGCTGGGGCTGGGGGAAAGCCTGTGCATTGTCGGCATGATGGGCTGGGGCATTGGTCTGGCCGGACAACCCATGGCCGGACGCGTTATGGCATGGACCGGGGCTGCCATGTATGGCGCGTTTGCCGTCGGGGGGCCTGTGGGGCTGATTGTGTATCAGCATTTCAGTTTTGCAGTGCTCATGACCGTCAGTGCCACCTTACCGCTGGTCGGGCTGGCGCTGATCAGCACGCTGCCTGCCGCCCCGCTGCATGCAGGCCACCGGGAACCGTTCTGGTCCATTCTGAACAAAATTCGCTGGCCGGGACTGGCTGTTGCCTTGCAGGGCGTGGGGTTTGCAGCCCTTGGGGCGTTCCTTTCCCTGCGGTTCCTGCAAGCAGGATGGTCTTATGCTGGGCTGGGGCTGACCTGTTTTGGCATCGCCTTTGTGGCCATGCGCTGTGTATGCGGGCATCTGCCTGACCGGATTGGCGGTCTGAAAGTTGCCCTACCCTCCCTGCTGCTGGAAGCCCTTGGACTGGCGCTGATCTGGGCCGCGCCCTCTGCGGAAGTTGCGCTGCTGGGCGCGTTTCTGACCGGGGCGGGCTGCTCCATGGTCTACCCCTCACTCGGGGTGGAAGTGGTGCATCAGGTGCCAGCCCCTATGCGCAGCACAGCACTGGGCGGATTTTCCGCATTTCAGGATCTGGCCTACGCCGCAACCGGGCCGCTTGCCGGTTTTTTAGCGGACCGCACTGGTTATTCTGAAGTCTTCCTGCTGGGCAGCCTGTGCGCTCTGCTGGGAGCAGGCCTTGTGTGCCTGCTGCTGGCGGTCAAACCTCACAACGCCTGAAAGCACGCGGCTACGTCCTCCGGGTTGATCTCGGCAAGGGTTGCGGGCTGCCAGCGTGGCGCGTTGTCCTTATCAATCAGGCGGGCGCGCACACCTTCTATAAAATCCGGACGACGCAGCATGTGGCCGACCAGAGCCGTTTCCTGCGCAAAGGCCTCATCCAGTGAGTTCAGAGTCCGCGCCCGGTGCCACGCTGCCCATGTGACCTGAAGAGAAAACGGGCACAGGCGGGAGAAGGCTTCTCTATCCTGCAAGGCGGCTTCACTGCCATCTGCCTCCAGATTACGCAGGGCCTGCGCCAGATCGGGCGCATTATAACAGTCTTCCAGAGGATGCTGAACCGGAGGCAACGGCGGAATAAGGGCAAACACTTCCTCCACGGGCCGGGTCGTCAGCAGGTGAATAAGGTCTGGCAGGCTATCCGAGGGCACAATACGGTCCGCAAATCCGGACTGAACCGCCTGGACTCCATCCATACGCTCCCCTAACAGGGCCAGCCGCAGGCCGGAAAATCCGGGAATACGGGATAAAATCCATGACCCACCGGCGTCCGGGGTAATACCAATCCCGGTTTCCGGCATGGCTACCACAGAGCGTTCTGTCACCACACGGTAGCGCACATGGCCTCCCAGCCCGATACCGCCGCCCATGGCAATGCCATCAAGCAAAGACACAATCGGTTTGGAGTAAGCCGAAATCTGCCGCATAACGCTATAAATACGAGAAAGAGTCTGAAAGCCCTGCTCCGCTCCGTACTGGCTGATTACGTCGCACAAAGCACGCAAATCTCCACCAGAACAAAAGGCGCGCGGGCTTGTGCTGTCCAGCAGAACGAGTGTGACCTCCGGATCCTCCTGCCAGGCCTCCAGCACACGGGCAATCCCTTCAGCCATTTCCAGATCAACCGCGTTCAGCTTGCCGGGGCGGTCCAGCCGAATGCGGCCCACAGCGCCAACACGCTCGGTTTTGACGATTGGAGTGCCGGAAAGGGAGGCTTCGGTCATTGCTTTCCTCATATATTCGTGCACAAAACACTGCGTCTGGAGTGTGATGAAGGAGAGCAGATGTTGGCGCTGGAAACCAGTACCTTCCGCAATGCAATGGCCAGACTTGGCGCAGCTGTTAACATTGTGACCACGGGAACGCTGGAAGACCCGGTGGGGTTTACCGCCTCTGCCGTCTGCTCCGTGACAGATACGCCCCCAACGCTGCTGGTGTGCCTGAACCGCTCCAGCCGGGCGCGGCAGGCTTTTGTGCAGGGTGGACCGCTCTGTGTGAACGTGCTTTCCGGCACGCAGCAGGCGCTTTCAAACCATTTTGCCAGCCCCAACACCATGGCCGAACGCTTTACGACCGGGCACTGGACAACTCTGGCGACCGGCGCACCGGTGCTGGAAGAAGCCGTGGTAACGTTTGACTGCCGCATCAGCCAGATTGTAGAGGTAGGGACGCATAGTGTGATGTTCGGGGTAGTGGAAGCCCTTCGCCAGCATGAAACAGCGGGCGGACTTATGTATTTCAACCGTGCGTACCATGCCCTGCCACACAGGGCACCTTAATATAGAGTGCCTTAACCTGACAGGACTTTGACAATGGCTCCCAGACCAAAAATGGAACATGAAGATGACGTACCGGTTATTACCGTCCGGGCTCTGATTATCATTCATGTTTGTATTCTGATCTTTATTGCCCTTTGGGCCTGGCTCGACTGGTCCCTGCCACAGTAAACGCCAGATTTCAGCGCGCCAGAAGGCGCTGAAGAAGGCCTGTGAGCAGAAAGCCCACACCGCCCAGAAGGGCGATCCAGAATGACGTCGGGCAGTCGGTATACCATGACAGGATCAGGCCGCCCCATGCTTCAGCTAAGGCCAGACCGGCTGCAGCAGCCAGCCCCGCCAGAGGGGACAGCCCCAGCCGCAGCACGGTAGCCGCCGGGGCCACCATCAGTGTAAAAACCAGCAAAACACCGGTAATCTGGGCGCATTCCGCCGTGGCAATAGCCACGAGGGCGAGAAACAGCACGTCCAGAACCTGAAGCCGCACGCCTCTGGCTTCCGCCATTTCCGGTTGCAGTGAGGCAAAAAGCAGCGGGCGGGCCATAATCCCCAGCCCCAGCAGGCACCCGGCGGAAAGCAGGGCCAGCCAGCCCAGCATGCCGGGGCTTATCCCCAGAATATCACCAAACAGCAGCGCCGTGGCCGCACTGGCTGAGCGGGTGAGCAGGTGCAGGAACAACGCCCCCACCCCCATGGCAACAGACAGCACAAGGCCGATCATCACGTCGCGCCCGGCCACGCGGTCTCCCGCCAGACCCATCAGCATCCCGGCCCCCAGTGCGCCACCTGCCAGCCCGGTCAGCGGAGACAGTCCGAGCATGAGCGCACCGGTGGCCCCGGCAAACCCGACATGAGACAGCGCATGACTGGCAAAAGTCTGCCCGCGCAACACCAGAAACCAGCCGACGGCGCCACAGACCAGCGCCACCAGCAGTGACGCCAGAAAGGCCGTGCGCATGAAATCATACTCAAGCATGCGCGATACACCCTCCGCAGTCCTGCGCCTGCAAGGCAGAACCGCCCCCTTCCGCCACCACAAACACACGCCCCCCGGCCCGCACCACATCAACCGGTGCGCCATAAAGGGCGGTCAAAGCTTCAGTGGTAATCACCTCATCCACTGTGCCGAGCAATGCTTTACCTCGGGCCAGATACAGAACGTGGTCCATCAGGCCGAGCAGCGGATTAATGTCATGGGCGGACAACAGCACCGTCATGTTCCGGGCCTGGGCAACGGTGTGAATCCGCTCAACCGTTTCCCGCATCCGGGCGGGGTCCAGACTGGCCAGAGGTTCATCCAGCAGCAGAACAGAGGGGTCATCCAGCAGCGTTTGCGCCAGTAAAAGGCGCTGGCGCTCTCCGCCGGACAATGTAGAAACCGGCCTATGAGCCAGATCCTGCGCATCGACCGCCGTAAGCGCGGCATCCACCGCAGCCCGTCCGGCGCGGCCATACCAGGGCAGGCCCCAGCGCTGGCCGTGCAGGGCAGACGCCACCATGCTCCAGCCGCTGAATTGCCCGCCAATCAGTTTACGCATTTGCGGCATATACCCCACGCCGCAGGAGCCACGCCGCACAGGCTGCCCCTTAATGTGCATAGTGCCCTGCACAGCGGGTTCCAGCCCCAGAAGGGCATGAAACAATGTGGTCTTGCCGGCACCATTGGCACCCAGAACGCCCACAAAACTGCCTTGCGGAATGGCCAGACTAATCTGGCTGAGCACCACGCGCCCGCCACGGGCCAGTGTCACATTCTGAAGGCTGATGCTTTCTGCCGTGCGTGTCATGGCGCCGTCTGACCGAGGGCCTGTACCACCTGCTGAAGTGTGCCGTGCATCCAGTCCTGCCAGTGGGTATCAGGCGCCATGATCTCACGCACAGAGAGCACCGGCACCCCGGCGGTTTGCGCCTGCGCCATCAGCCGCTGCACGGAGGGACGGTCAGCCTGCGCATTATACGCCACAAACCGCACCTTGTGCTGGCGGATATCCGCATCAAACTGCGCAATAGCAGAGGCTGGGGGCTCCACATCATTCATGACAGCCACCTGAAACACCTGCTCCTTCATGACCAGACCCAGACTATCAGCCAGCGGTGTGAAAACCGGCTCCGTAGCGGCCACAGGCAGGCCCTGCACTTTGGCGCGCAGGGTTATGATCTGATCCAGCACGCCCTGAATGGCCGTCATCACGGTTTTGCCCCGTGCTTCATATGCACTGGCATGTTGCGGGTCAGCCTCCTGACACGCCGCGGTAAACCGCCCCACAAATGCTGCAACGGCTGGCAGATTATAGGCCAGATGCGCGTTATCGCCCTCATGCCAGCCGGTCCAGCCATCTGCTTTGATCACCGGAACCGGAGGGCCGCCGCGTGCCTGCACCAGTCGGTCCAGCCAGGCATCATACCCTGCCCCGTTTGCCACCACGAGGCTGGCCTGCGCCACCAGCCGGGCATCCGCCGGGGTGGGTTCATACAGATGCGGGTCAATAGTTGGGGCGTTCAAAATAGAGGTGACATGCATGTCCGGTTCCGCCACCTGCGCTGCCAGATCCCCCCATGTGTTTTCTGCTGCGACCACTGTGGGTACGTCAGCCGCCATCACGCTGCTGCTCCACAGAGCAGCAAGCATCAGGCTGGACAAAACACAGGCAGAAAAACGCATCAGGCTGATCCTTATCGATCGGCTGTTCACATGGACGGCGCAGGCCGGATCGGAACCCGGGTGAACGTGATATTATAACATGACGCATTTGACCAGAACCCGAAGGGCTGATCTGTTTTGCGTTCGCTCTCTGGCAGGGGTAAGATAGGCTTGCTCCCAAGGCCGGAATGGAGACTGACCGTGATTTCTGCCGCGCACACTGTACTGACCGCATGATCCTGATAGATTTCTCTCCCGCCACCGCAACCCAGCTGGACCGGGCGGAAGCACTGTGCAGCCGTCAGGGTGGCCGCATGACGCAGCAGCGGCGTGAGATTCTTGGCCTGATTCTGGACGCAAAAAAGCCGGTTGGCGCGTATGACCTGCTGGAAAAAATCAAGACGCCAGACCGTCGCCCGGCCCCGCCTACGGTCTATCGCGCTCTGGACTTTTTGCTGGAACACGGGCTGATCCACCGCATTGAGCGGCTTTCCGCCTTTGTGCCCTGCACCCATCTGCTGCATGACGCCCCGGCGCATAACCACGACCATTGCCATGAGCATGATCATGACACCTGCCTGCACACGGCGCAGTTTCTCATCTGCCGGTCCTGCAAGAGTGTGACGGAAATTGTGGATTCCAGCCTGATGGCCACGCTGCGCGGCATCTGCCGTGAGCAGAATTTTGTCATGCAGGGTGCATCCATTGAGGTCATTGGCCTGTGCGCCACTTGCGCCGCCGAGGCCAGCCCGGCAGGCAAAGCCTCCCACAAACAGGCTGCTTCTTCCTCTTCATGACCAAAAAACGCGGCCGCCCGCCTGCGCAGTTTGACCTGCTGGGTGCGCCGCACGGTGACCCTGCTGTGGAGGCCC